>JBOGIR010000359.1:0-7247 GCA_050742335.1 Vicinamibacterales bacterium
CCTCCGCCCCGCGGCTCGCGACCCGCGCTGGGTCCCCAACCCAGCACGGCCCTCACGCTGCGGACGCGTTTTGCGTGTGGGGTGTCGCGCGAGTCGGAGGTCGCGTCGCAGCAAAGGCACAGCCGCCGGCGAGGTCGTAACGGGACAATGGCGGGCGGACGCCGATCGCAACATCTTGCGGTCTGCTGAAACAACCGGAGAAGCAGAAGCAGACACTGCCCTAGCGAGGCGGAGCCACATGCTCGGTGGTCTGAGGCGCAGCCTCGCTAGGCGTAGCAGAACGAGTCGGACGACGCGTCGCCGCCTTCGAGCCGCACCTGATGCGAGCGCATACCATCGGTCTTCAGAAAGAATCGTTTGTCCAGCGTCATACCGCCCGGTCCCGCGTCGGCCTTGACCACCCACCCGCGCACGCCGTCTGGATAGAACTGATCGTCCCAGGGCGAATACAAGCCGTTGCTGAAGTAGACCCGTTTCCCGTCTCTGCTGATCTCGACCATCTGCGGCCCGCCGTTCAGCGGTTCCTCCGGCGCGGCCGGATGCGCCGTTCGGTTGACCATGCCGCCAAGGGTGATCGAGCTGACCTTCTTTGGATTGAACGGATCGCTGACGTCGTACTGAATGAACTCTCCGGAGCCCCAGCACGAGACGTAGAGAAATCGATCGTCGAGCGACAAGTTGATGTCCGTGACGAGCGGCGCTTCGGCTTTGAAACCCTGCAGGAGGGGCGGCAACTGCGCAGGATCCGCGGGCTTCGCGGGGATCTCGATCACTTTCTTGACGGCCCACGTCCCGGATCCATTGGCGCCGCCCTCCCGATACCACAGCCAGATCGACGATGAGAGATCCGCAAGCGAGACCACGACGCTGGCAAACCCATAGGCGCGCCTCGGGTCGTGGGCCGGTCGAAGCTCGAGCGCCATCTGCTGTTCAGCGCCCAGATCGAGTGCCTGGACGTGCCGTCTCCGCCGCAAGTCCCACACGTGCAGCGTGTGTCCGTACTTGCCTCCCAGCAGCAGCTCCGGGTTGACGCCGTCCTTGACCATGTTGGGCGTGCCCCAGGTGCTCGTGACCATGGTGTCGAGCCCAAGATGCCACCACATGTCGTAGGCAAGCTGCTGCGAACCGCGATCGATCTCCCACTGGCCGCGCACATCGAATGTCTCCGGGTCCATCACGAACGTTCCGCCGGGGCCGTCTCCACCGGGGGCGCCGAGCGCGCTCAGGTAAATACCGTCCGGTCCACAATGGACGGTGTGTGGAGACGCGTAGCTGGCGCGACTGGCCAGCTCCTCCGGCTCGATCACCTTGACGATGGCCGGCTGCCGCGGATTGGGCTTGGTGTCGAGGATGTGAATTCGCGAGGAATTGATCCCGGGCACGATCAGGTAGCGTCGCTCCATGTGTGGATGCGGTGCGTACGGACAGAGGCAGGAACTGCACGCGTTCCAGCCAAAATGGTGCAGCTCGTCACCCGGCTTCGGCATGTCGGTCTGACCGACGAGCCGGCCGTAGCTCTTCGAGGCAGGGTCCACGTCGACGACGCCGATGGCATCTGCTCTCCCCTCGTGCTTCGGGTTGATGAGAGCCAGATACGCGAGCGTCTCAGGCTTCGCCTGCATCGCCATCCGTGGCGAGGGGTAGAACGTCGGGTCCGGCGTGAAAAGCGGCATGTTGGACTCCTATGAGAATTCAAACGGTGGCGCAGCCAGCCTATCACTTTACCGCCGGGCCCCTGGCCGATTGGCGATTGCAGACTGCGAATTGCCGATTGTTGTCGATTGATGAATGGCGATTTCTTGAATGAGTCCGAGAGAGGTAGCCGGAGGCCAGCCTGAGAGGTAGCCGGAGGCCTTCAGGCCTCCGGACGAGGAAGCCTTCAGGCCTCCGGCAGAACAGCCGCCTCCTGCGGGAGCTGATCGAGCACACGCAGCAGCACGGCTTCCACTTCATACAGCGTGTCGCGGAATCTGGGTGAGTCGGTGTGAGAAATCTCGCGACGCAGCTCCACGAGCCTGGCGGCAAGCAGCTCGCGAAGCATGCTCGCGTCCTTGTCGGACATGGAAATCTGGGGCACGTGTCACCTCCCTCTGCGTTCCCGAACGGTTCAACTCCCCCGACGTCGTCGCTGCAGTTACACCGGAGATCGGTTGTGTTGATGATGAAACCCCCAAAATAATCGATGCAAGGACCGTACGAAAGGGCGTCGGTGCGCTGCGGGGGATTTTCGGACTTGTTCCAGCCCGGCGTCTGACCGAAAATCCCCCATCATGCCCAACACGCTTCGCATCGACCTGGAGCAGGACGGCCCGTCCACCACAAGGGCGACGGTCCGCTCGCACACGCTGTTCGTCGACCGTCCAACCGCACGAGGGGGCGCGGACCGGGGACCGCTCGGCGGGGAGTATCAACTGGTCGCGCTGGGCGGCTGTTTTTCGAGTCATCTGCTTGCGGCGATTCGCGCGCGCGAAGCGCCGGTCAGCCAGTTGCGCGTGGCCGTGAGCGGAACGATGGACGGCGCTCCTGAACGGTTCACGGCATTCAGCCTGTCGGTGGAGGCCGCGTGCGACGACCGCGACCTGCTGGAAAAGCTGGTCTCGATGGCCGAGCGCGCCTGTCAGGTGACCAACACGCTGCGGCAGTCCACGCCGATTGAGGTGACGGTGGTCGCTCGAGCCCGTTCGCTCGTGTGACGGAGTAAGCCAGTTGATCGCCATCCGGCTGGACGCCAAGGTCCTCGCCCAGTTTCGGAAGGAAGCGCGCCGCCGCCGCGTCGGCTACCAGACGCTCATCAACGAGGTGCTGGCCGAGCACGTACGCAAGGACGTCGCGTAGGGCTTCCAGCGCAGGAACATCCCTGCGGCGTTGATCGAGAGTAATCCCGTCCGCACTCTGGTTCTACCCTATACTCACGTCATCCTTGGCCCTCACTCCAGGCACGCGTCTCGGCGTCTACGAAGTCACCGCCCAGATCGGCGAAGGCGGCATGGGGAGGGTTTATCGGGCGACGGACACGACGCTGGGTCGCCAGGTCGCCATCAAGATTCTGCCGGACGCATTTGCCGCGGAACCCGAGCGCATAGCGCGGTTCGAACGCGAGGCGAAGACGCTCGCGTCACTGAATCACCCCAACATTGCCGCGATTTACGGGTTTGAGACATCCGCCGGCATGCACGCCCTCGTCATGGAACTGGTCGAGGGCGAAGATCTGTCGCAGCGGATCACGCGCGGCGCGATCCCGATCGATGAAGCGCTCCCCATCGCGAAACAAATTGCCGAGGCGCTCGAAGCCGCGCACGAGCAGGGCATCATGCATCGCGACCTCAAGCCCGCGAACATCAAGGTGCGCGCTGACGGCACGGTGAAGGTGCTGGACTTTGGCCTCGCGAAAGCGATGGAGCCGGTCGGCGCGCGATCGGCGAGCGCCTCGATGGCGCCGACGATCACGACGCCCGCGATGACGCAGGCCGGGATGATTCTCGGGACGGCGGCGTACATGAGCCCCGAGCAGGCCCGCGGGCACGACGTGGACAAGCGCGCGGACCTGTGGGCCTTCGGCGTGGTGCTGTGGGAGATGCTGACTGGACAGCGGCTGTTCGAGGGCGCGACCGTCTCCGACACCCTCGCGGCGGTGCTGAAGACCGATCCAGCGTGGAGCGCGCTCGCGCACGAGACACATCCCGCCGTTCGCCGCCTGCTCCGCCGTTGCCTGGAGAAGGATCGCAAGCGACGACTCGATTCGGCGGCGGCCGTGCGCCTGGAGATCGAGGAGGCGTTAACGGCGCCCTCTCCCCCAGAGGGCGTCGCCGGGTCGGCGACATCATCGGCGCCCGGCGGACGGCTGGCCTGGATGGTCGCGTTCGCCATCGCTGCCGTGCTGGCCGCCGCGCTCGCCATTCCCGCCGTGCAGTCTCTGCGCGAGACACCGCCGCCCGAGACCCGCGTGGACATCGTCACGCCCGCCACAGGCGATCCCATTTCCTTCGCCCTGTCCCCCCAACGGCCGCCAGATCGTCTTCGTGGCGTCCGGCGGCGGCGCCTCCCGCCTCTGGCTGCGGTCGCTGACGTCAACCACTGCGCAGCCGTTGTCTGGAACCGAAGGCTCGGTCTTGCCCTTCTGGTCGCCCGACAGTCGCTCCGTTGGCTTCTTCGCCGGGGACGCGCTGAAGCGGCTCGACCTCGGCGGCGGTGCCCCCCAGACCCTGGCGCCGGCCTCCACCGGTCGCGGTGGGACCTGGAACGCGGACGGCGTCATCGTGTTTGCGCCAGACGCCTCAGGCCCGCTGTTCCGCATTGCAGCATCAGGGGGTCAGGCTGCGGCCGTGACGACACTCGATCGGCAGCCGAGCCACCGACATCCGTTCTTCCTTCCTGATGGCCGTCAATTCCTGTTCTACGCGCAAGGAACGGCCGAAACATCAGGGATTTATCTCGGGTCGCTCGACTCTGGAGATACAACGCGGCTGACAGCAGCCGAGACGCGGGGCCTCTACCTGCCTTCGGGATGGCTTCTGTGGGTGCGGGCGCGAGCGCTCGTGGCCCAGCGTCTGGACCTGCAACAGAAGGCACTCACCGGCGATCCGATCACCCTGGCCGATCCGGTCGCCACCGACGGTCGCCTCGCGGCCGCCGCGTCGGTATCCGCGGCAGGGCTGGTGGCCTACCGAGCGGGCGGGGCCAGTCCGCGGCAGTTGACCTGGTTCGACCGGACGGGCAAAGCCGTGGGCGTGGCTGGCGAGCCGGACGCGAACGGCGTCAATGCTCCTGAATTGTCGCCCGATGGACGGCGGGTCGCGATCGACCGCACGGTCCAGGCCAACCGCGATGTGTGGCTGATGGACCTGGTCCGAGACGGCATCACCCGTTTCACGTTCGATGCGGCGGTGGACGGCTTTCCGATCTGGTCACCGGACGGCTCGCGCATCGCCTTCGAGTCCAGACGCAAGAGCGGCTCATATGACATCTGGCTCAAGCCGTCGAGCGGGGCAGGCACGGAGGAACTCCTGCTGGACACGCCGAACGACGAATGGCCGTACGACTGGTCGAAGGATGGCCGGTTTCTCCTCTACCAACTGACCGATCCAAAAACGGGACTTGACTTGTGGTCGCTTCCGATGACAGGCACCGATCGGAAACCGGCAGTGGTGGTGAACACGCCGTTCCTGGAACAAAACGGGCAGTTTTCACCAGACGGACGCTGGGTGGCCTACGACACGAACGAATCGGGCCGCCCCGAGATTGTCGTGCAGCCATTTCCGGAGCCGAGCGGCAAATGGCAACTCTCCACGGGCGGCGGCACGCAGCCGCGATGGCGCGCGGACGGAAAAGAACTGTACTTCATCGCGCCGGATGGGACGCTGATGGCCGTGACGGTCGCGGCATCAGGATCGACGTTTGAGGCCGGAAAACCCGTGGCCCTGTTTCCCACGAACGTCGGTCTCATCCCCAAGGCTCAGTATGCGGTCTCGCGCGACGGCCGGTTTCTCATGAACCAGACGATCGAAGCATCCACCGCCGTACCCATCACGCTCATCCTGAACTGGAATCCCGAGGCGATGCGGTAACGGTGCGAGGGTGCGAGGGTGCGAGGGTCGAGGGTGCGACGCGATGTGACCCCGGAGGCGAGATCCCTTGACCAGGTGAAGGCCGTCATCGAATGTGCGGCACGCAGCCTCGACACGCCAGTGGCCGGCCGCTGAATGCGCGTGCTGTTCGATGGGATCACGCGGCATACAGCAGTTGCCGCGACGACTCGATGCCTTGGCGAAGATAGGGGTTGCGCACAGCGCCGACTTCGACGAGATCGACGTGCCGCCCCAGTAACGCTTCCGCGTCTGTGAGAAGGCCCAAATACGCATCGCCCCGATCCGGGAATGGCATGTCGTCAAACTCGACCAGCAAGTCGATGTCGCTCGACTCTTCGTTGAAATCGTCCCGGGCCGCGGAGCCGAAGACATCGAGACGGCGAACACGATACTTCTGGCACAACGCCACCAGTTGATCCCGTCGGATCGTCAGCATCCCAGTCATCGCGGGCATTGTACCTGACGTGGGGCCTTTGGTCTGATGCTCCAATCAGTCTACCCTTGGCCGTTCGGCCGTAATCGCGCCCGCGGCGCCGCTCCACCCGCATAATCCAGATGACTGTGGCCCTCACTCCCGGCACCCGCCTCGGCGTCTTCGAGCTGGTCGAGCCTATCGGTCGCGGGGGCATGGGTGAGGTCTATCGGGCGCGCGATACGAAGCTCGATCGTGACGTCGCGATCAAGGTCCTGCCCGAGGCGTTCGCGCACGACGCCGAGCGGCTCGCGCGCTTTCTGCGCGAAGCCAAGACCCTGGCCTCGCTGAACCATCCCAACATCGCGATCATTCACGGCCTCGAAGAATCCGGCGGCATCAAAGCCCTCGTCATGGAACTTGTCGAAGGCGACGATCTGTCACAGCGCATCGCGCGTGGCGCGATCCCGATCGAGGAGGCGCTGCCCATCGCCAGGCAGATTGCCGAAGCCCTCGAAGCCGCGCACGAGCAAGGCATCATTCACCGCGATCTGAAACCGGCCAACATCAAGCTCCGACCGGATGGCGTGGTGAAGGTGCTCGACTTCGGCCTCGCGAAGGCGCTCGCGCCTGACCCCGTGGCGGACCTGTCAAACTCGCCCACGCTGTCCATGGCTGCGACGCAGGCGGGCATGATTCTGGGCACGGCTGCGTACATGAGCCCGGAACAGGCGCGCGGCACCCAAAGCGCGTCCACGACTGGCATGGATGACGGCTGGGTTCCTGGCCCTCACCACAGTTGCGGCACTGGTGCTTGCGCTGCGTCCTGGGCCGGCACAACCCGAGATGCGGGTTGACATCACCACACCTTCCACGGAAATCCCGTTTCAATTCGCGCTCTCGCCTGATGGGCGGCAGATTGTGTTTGTCGTCCGGGGCGGTGGAGCCACTCGCCTGTGGCTGCGGCCGCTCGATAAGACCGAAGCGATGACGATAACTGGAACCGACGGCGCCTTTTATCCGTTCTGGTCTCCCGACAGCCGCTCGGTTGGTTTCTTCGCGTCTGGCAAGCTCCGCCGTATCGACGTTGCAGGCGGACCAACGCAGGATCTGGCCGACGCCCCTAGTGGGCGGGGAGGCGCGTGGAACGCGGACGGCACGATTGTGTTCGCGCCAACGAGCAGCGGTCCGCTGATGCGCGTCACCGCGTCGGGCGGTGAGCCCGCCGCGATCACGACCCTCAAGGTACC
>JBOGIR010000360.1:0-3720 GCA_050742335.1 Vicinamibacterales bacterium
GACCGGTGTTCGTCCATCGCAAGGGCGCCACGCGCGCGCTGGGCGCGGGACATCCGGATCTGCCCCCCGCTCTGCGCGACGTGGGGCAGCCGGTGCTGATCGGCGGAACCATGGGCACCGCGTCGTACATCCTCGTCGGGACGAAGGAGAGTGAGGCGCGGTCGTTCTCGTCGTCCTGCCATGGGGCCGGCCGGGCGATGAGCCGGCATGAAGCGCTCCGGCGATGGAAGGGCCGGCAGGTGATCGACGAGCTGGCCGCGCGCGGGATCGTCGTGCGGAGTCCATCGCCGCGCGGCGTGGCGGAGGAAGCGCCCGGCGCGTACAAGGACGTCGCGGCGGTGGTCGACGCCGCCCACCAGGCAGGGCTCTCACGCAAAGTGGCGCGGCTGGAGCCGCTGGTGTGCGTGAAGGGTTAGACGGCTGGTCGCCGTCCCTTGATCGCGGCGTCGATGACGACTTCGCGATCGCCACGATCCCAGATGTCGTGGGCGGCCGGCGCCTTCCTTGAAGGTCAGCGCTTCTCGGACTTGACCTTGCGGTCCTACGATATGGGAGGTGAATGATGACGGGGAACGAGCAATTCCACGGCAGCCATCCCCACTGAATGCCAGATGAATTGCCCACGCGGACAAATTCTCGCAATCCTGTCGCTCGTTGCGACGGCGGGCTTGCCCGTGCTGTTGCTCCTGGTGCGCTTGAGAATATTCACGTTCCGCGATGACTTCACTGGCTTCAATGCCCTGGGCTTCCTGCTCGGCTGGGCGCTAGTGCTGCTCCTGACCGGCACCTTGCTGGGCGGACTCGCCTGGCGCGCCGACCGCCGCTCCTGGCTTGCCCGGTCCGCCTTCGGTATCAACGGGGTGTTGCTTGCCGGACTGGTCTGGCTGCTGGTTACGCTGAGCTGATTGTCATGGCCGGACTCGTCGAGAGTCTGGTTGTGGCCGATGGCGGCCATCGCGCGCCAAATGCTACCCGGCGTCGAGCACTCCACCCCGGAGCTTCGTGAACATCATCCCGTTCTCCTTCGCACCAGAGCTTGCCCGCATAACGACACGCGATGAGCCGCGGCGCACGCGATCGCCGCGCCGACAGCTCCATCGCTGGCTATCTCTGGAAGATCGCTTTCGGCATCATGGCGTGAATGCCTTTCGTGCCGTCCACGACCTGAGTCACGATCAGATTCATCGCGACGCTCGCCAGCATGTACGCGTCCTCGCGCGACAACCCTTTCGCCTCAACCAGAAGATCCAGCATCTCCCGCGTGGCGATCTTCGCGGCCTGGTCCAGGTCCGTGTCAAGCCCCATCGTGATGTAGTGCGTCGCCGTTTCGGCGCGCGGCCATCGCAGGCGGCGTCCCTTGTGCAAGATGATCTGAATTTCGCCCTTGAGCGATGTCTCCACGGCAGACAGGCTCACCTCCCCGTAACCCTGCACGGCATGCCCATCGCCGACCGAGAGCAGCGCGCCAGCGACATGAACGGGCAAATACAACGTGCTCCCCGGTCCAAGATCCGGGTTGTCAAGGTTCCCACCGAAGACGTTCGGAGGGCCGCTGGGCACGCGTCCCATGCTTGATGGCGGCGCCACGCCGATCACACCCCAGAATGGCTTGGCCGGGATTTCGATGCCAGGTGCGAACTGGACGACCTTGCGGTCCACGTCGATCCACGTCACCCGGCCTTTTTCGTACGGGAATTCTTCGGGCAACAGACCACGGTTCGGAACGAAGCCCTGACCCGCAATTGGGAGGCGCACGTCGACCGATCGGATACGGACTTCAAGCATGTCGCCTGGCGCGGCGCCGCGGATGGCAATGGGGCCATTCAGCGTGTGATCTCCCCGCGCGTCGCCTTCGACCCCTTCATAGACCGCATACAATTCGGCCGGGATCTTCTCCTTCGGTACACCGAGCTTCTCGTACCATCGCGGGTTCCCCGTGGCGGTCTCGAGCCGCACGACGTCGCCAGAGTCGATCGTGAGAACAGGCTTCAGCGAGGCATCGAAGAAGCCGCGATGCACGGTCGCGGGCGACGCCTTGAGTTCATGAATCTTGGCCGATCCTTGAGCTCCTGCGATTCCAGGGAGCAGCAACAGACCTACGAACGGCACGACGTGCGTGAATCGCATAGCCTTCCTCTCTTAAGGGGAAAGGGGCGGACAACGATGTTACGAATCAGCAATCCCGCTTTCCCGAGAAACACCAGTACCGATGCTTCCCGTAGCGGCCCAACGTCCGCCGATGATCAGCACCGGGAGGGACGCGAGAGCGGCCCGCCGCGGTGTCTGGTCCATCGCCTTGTCAGACCGCGCTCGCTCCCATCGACAGAATCAACACGGATGTTTCCTCCAGCGCCTCGAAGCGTTCAATACGTTCGCGCTCGCCGCGCAACAGGGCCGCAATCACCGCCGTGCCCGCATTGCCAACATCGAGCCAGATGACCTTCGGCGGGAACCCCTCGACGTAGCTACGCTCCCGGAAATCCGTGTCTTTGGAAACGATGAGGAAGCTGTGCATCCGGGCATGATGCCAAATCTGCGCATCCTCCGCGCTACGCAAGCCGACATCTCTGACGTGAGTGCTGCCGGGGTATTCGGTGGCGAGGGCGCTCACCAGCCTGTGGCTGACGTTCGCATCGAAGAGCAGCTTCACGCCACGGAATTGGCAAGGCGCCGCTCACGTGCCGCTGCGAACGCCAGCGAGGCCCGGATGTCCTCGCGCGTGAGATCCGGAAAATCGCTGAGAATCTGGTCCTCGCTCATGCCCCCGGCGAGGTACTCCAGGATGTCGTACACGGTGATGCGAGTGCCCTTGATGCACGGCTTCCCGCTACGCACGGCCGGATTCACGGTGATGCGATCGTGCCAGTTCATACGCGCGATTCTACCTCGTACGGTTCGCCGCGTCGAAGGAGAGGCCTGTCGTTCCGGTTACACAAAGGCGGTCTAACGACTGAGAGCCGCGCGCCGCTGCGACAGGTTAGCACGGACACTGGGCGCGACGGCTCCAGCGCCTGTTGACGGCTCCAGGTTTTACGGGTCGATGATCCTTGCTTCCAGATGTGCCTTGTATCCCAGCGGGCTGTCATCGACGTTCGCGTCTTGAGCCGCGCTCTGAACCAGAACATCGCGCTCAAGGCCGACGTCGCGCAATATCGTCGCCGTCAGACAGCTCGGATCCTCAAGCGCTGCCAGTAATAGGTGCTCAGGGCGAATCCGATGATGGCCAAGTCGGTCGGCTTGTGACATCGCCTCATGCAACACGCGCTTAGCAGCGGGACTAAATTCGATGTCTGGATGAACTGCGCCCGGCGGAATGCTGAGCACGGTCAGGCCGAGTTTCTGTAGCACCTCCGCGCGGCGCGAGCCCGCCGCCGACCACGCCTCGATTGCGCCGGCAACCAGATGCTCAACGTCGATGAACGGCGCGCCTCCCAAGACCGCTGTGCTTCTTGCGGCGAATAGCGCACGCACTGATGTCTCGGGGTACCGCTCGAACATTGCGCTTGATTATCAATTCTGATCCAAAGGTTGTACTAGCCGAGACGTCAACGTGACGCATCAGCCGCGGCGCGACCGATGCCGACCGCGCCGTCGGCTGCAACCCCACATGATCAGGGCGATCACCCATGCCCGGAGAAACTCTCTCTCTTCGGCGCCGCGCCCGATGCACGAATAATACGGGAGCCAGAAGCTAAGACCGACACGGCACTGGAGGCATCG
>JBOGIR010000361.1:0-1948 GCA_050742335.1 Vicinamibacterales bacterium
CCGCAGCACTGGCCGCGCCGGCCGCCGCCTTGATGGCCGCGTCCGTACTGGTTGTCGCGGGGTCGAAGGTTCTCGTGCCGGAGGGCGCCTGGCCGACGAGCACCGTCGCGCACACGCCAGCGATCGCCACGAGTGCCGCAGCGAACGACACGAAACCTCGGGTCCGCATGTCGAAACCTCCTGGAGCCCCTTCGGCGGCCGGATGGCCACCGCGGTTGTAGCACCCCGATTGGGAGGTCGTCAAGCGATCCCGGGGCCTCTGTCTGCCGCCCGCCGAGCTACCGTCGCCGTTACTGTCGCGGGCTGCCGCCGTCCGCGCCGAGCAGCAGCGTCCGTCCATCCGGCAGCGTCATATCCCGGCCGTTGGCCTTGCACGCCGGGTCGCACAACCCGTCTTTCGACTGATAGCCATCCGCGACGATCTCCGTGCCAATCGCCACCGAGTTCTTGGTGAGCCCTCGCCGCATCAGCGTGTTCGGTGTGCCCGCTTCGAACATCCACCGTTCGACCGTCCCATCCGGCTTCTTGACCTCCATGTGGATCCACGCGTGTGGATTGATCCACTCGACCTTGGTGACCGTGCCGCGCACCTTGACCGGCTTGTTCGCGTCGAATTCGGAGTTGAACGCATGATGCGCGGCCACCGGCGCCACCAGCACGCCAGCCACGGCAATCAGAATCAGGACTTTCGTTCGCATATCGGCTTCACCTCTTGGTGAACGTGTCGTTCACAGCAGTGTGAACGGCAGGTTCTTGACTCACCTGTCGTCGCCCCCGCCCGCCGGACGCCCCGACGACTCAGGCACCTTTTCTCCTCTTGCTTCCCGCACGCGAGCACCAACGAGGAGGTGTACCGCATCGTAGTTGTCCTCGTGCGTGGTGTACTCGTACATCTGCTCGGTGATCTTGGTCCACGGCACCATCGCGGTCCATGGCCGGGTCCACGTGTTCGGATCCGAGATGGTGAACTCGTAGTTGAGCGTCTCCGGGCCCACGCGGGTGAAGCGTTCGACAATCTTGAAGGTGTCCGGATTGGCATTACCATACACGGCGCCTGCGTCTCTTCGAAAGTTTGTCGTCTCGACGACGAGGGTGTTCCCCTCCCACCGGCCTCGCGTGTCACCGAGCCACTGACGGAGGTTCGGGCCGAGATGCGGCCGCCCGTCCACGGGGATGACGCGCGCGCTGTGAATCATCTCCTGCAGGATGACCACCTGCCCCGGGCTCTGGAAGATTTGCGCGGTGTTGTTGTAGATCGTTCCGAGGTACGGCGGTCTGTCGGTTCGAATGATCCCGCGGACCGGCGGAGTGAACTCCTCGTGGCTCAATGGCAGTCCTGCGTTGAAGCGAGCCACCCGCGCGGCGGCGTCCTGCGCCGCCTGCTTCCGCTCGGGCGTCAATGGCACCCGCGGAGGAATTCGCCCGTCAGCCGGATCCACAATCAGCGACGTTCGCTTGTCGGCGAGAATCTGCAGCCGGCGGGAGTCCATCCAGTGCTCGTTGTACGCACGGGCCACGTCGGCGGCATTGCCACCGTCACGGCGATCCCGCGTCAAATTGAACGCGAGCGTTTCTGCGAACTCCTCCGCCTCCTGGTCCGAAAGGACCGCCTTTTCGCCGAGCGCTGCAGGCCGCTCGAGCGGCGTGCTCGTCGCGAAGTTCCAGATGCCCTGCAGGTCGGGATCGCCCCACGGCGTGCGGGCCGGCGTGGACGCTCTTACCGCGGGCTTCGCCGCCGGAGCGGCCGTCGTCGTACCCGCTGTTGCCGCCGCCGGTTTCTGCGCCTGACCCGCCACGGGCACGGCCAACAGCGACACCACGGCAATCGCAACGCCCACCACACCCAGTGAAGTCAGAAATCGACGCGTCATCGGATACCTCCGCCAACCACAGGCCACAGAGACACCGAGACACAGAGAACAAGGTTGGTTGCCTCTGTGCCTCTGTG
>JBOGIR010000362.1:0-4069 GCA_050742335.1 Vicinamibacterales bacterium
CGTCGGACACGACCCTGCACCCCTGCTGTGAGCAGGGCAGCGCCGAGGGTGACGATTCCCACGATGCGGCTGAGCGTGCCGACGCCTTCCCACGCGATGGTGTCCCACGGTTGCGTAAAGACGAAGACCCACAGCAGGCAACGAACAACCTTACGCATCGAGAGTGAGAGCGGCCGCCCACGCTCTGGGCTCATGATCATGAGGTTGCCGGATCCTTTGGCCTGTTCCTGAGGAGTTTCGCCATCGACGCCAGGCGATAGGGATGAACGGCAACGTATGGTTCAGGCCCCAACCGGAGGAAGCGGATGACGAACCGCTTGCACTGCGCCATCATGTTCACCCACGGCACCGGCATGTACGCCGTAAGCAGCAGAACGTACGTCACCGGCGCCACCGGGTTCGCTCGGAGCGACTGCAGATACATGCGCCGAGCGAGGCGGCGGTCGCGGACCCGACGCTGCTGCCACCAGCCGCTCTTGCGCAGGTAGAGATGCAACACGCCGTGATGAATCAGCTTTTTTCTGTGCTTGTGGCAGAACAGTGCTCGACCCCGAACAGCATCCGCGACGTTATTGGTAATCCTCCCGCTGTCGTTCCCCTTGGTCACTCTCACAAGCGCCTCAGAAACAACATCCGCATGGAACCGTTCACAAATTCTCAACCACAAGTCCATGTCCTGGCACGAGGGCAGGCTCTCGTCGAAGCCGCCGATTTCGTTCAAGGCAGTCCGACGAACCATCCCCACCGACGTTTCGCCGACGATGTTCGACGTCAAGAGGCGGCGCGCCAGGTCAGCATACCGGCGGGGAATGACGGTGCGCACGGTCCCGAGCGGGTAGACCCACTCGGCCCCGGTGTAGACGAGCGCAAGGTCTTCGTCGGAGCGCTCGAAGACCTCGAGCTGTCGCTCGAGTTTGGTTGGCAGCCATTCGTCGTCGGAATCGAGGAAAGCGACATACGGTGCCGAACTGGCTCGAATCCCAGTGTTTCTTGCAGCGCTGCCACCCCTTGGCCGCTCGTGGCGAGTCAGCCTGATACGCGGGTCGGCGAACGCCTGAACCGCCGCCGCAGTCTCGTCGGTCGATCCGTCGTCGACGACGATGATCTCGAAATCCTGGAGCGTCTGTGTGAGCACACTCTCTATCGCGCGGCGCACCGCAACCGGCCGGTTCAGCACCGGAATGACCACGCTGACCTTTGGAGTCATGGCGAGCACGGCAGCCGCTGTGCGGTCGGGAGGCAATGGCTTAACTGCCGGTCTCGACTGTCTGTGCCCTGTTTCCCGCCGCTGCCGAGGCAACCATTTCGTCGAAAATCCAGCGATACGTCTCTTCCATGCCGTCGCGCAGACGTGTTTCCGGGGCCCACCCAAGGCGCTGCAGGATAAGCGTGTTGTCGCTATTCCTGCCGTTTACGCCTTTGGGAGCGCTGAGGTCGTAGTGCCGCTTCAACCTGACGCCCGCGATGTCTTCGACGATATCCACCAACTGATTGATCGTCACCAGTTCTGAGCTTCCCAGATTGATCGGCTCCTCGACGTCGCCGTTCGCGATCATCTGTGTGCCCTTCAGACAATCATCGATGTACATGAAGCTGCGCGTCTGGTTGCCCGACCCCCAGATCTCGATCTCGTGCCGGCCCGACAGCTTCGCCTCGATCACTTTGCGGCAGATCGCGGCCGGCGCTTTCTCACGTCCGCCTGTCCACGTCCCGTGCGGACCGTAGACGTTGTGATACCGCGCGATACGCGTCGGCACGCCGAAATCCTCACGGAAGTGGCGACACATGCGTTCGCTGAAGAGCTTCTCCCATCCATAGCCGTCCTCCGGCATGGCGGGATACGCGTCGCTCTCCTTGAGTGCGATCACATTGATGTCCACCTGTTTGTCGGCCGCGTAGACGCACGCTGACGAGGAATAAAAGTACCGACGGACGCCGAGCTCTCGCGCCGCCATCAGCAGATGCGTGTTGATCAGGACCGACAGCATGCACAATCCCTTGTTCGCTTCGATGAAGCCCATGCCGCCCATGTCGGCGGCCAGGTTGTACACCACGGCCGCACCATGCAGGGCGGTCTCGCAGCTCTCCTCGAGCTGCAGATCGAGGAGCAGATTGTCTGCGTCGGGAAAGAGCTGATACCAGTCGTCGAACGGCTTGACGTCGACCGCGCGGATACGCCGGTAACCCTGCCGGCGGAGATCGGCGACCAGATGGCCGCCGATGAACCCGCCGGCCCCGCATACCACGATGAGATCATCTCGATGTGTCTGCATCTCACGCTCCATGGGTGTGTCCGTCCAGAGCTCGGAACGAGCTCACTTCCTGAGAATGAACTGCCCGATCACCAGCAGGTCGAGCCCCGTGCCGAAGAAGACCCGTATGGCGTCACGGGGGTTGCAGACGATCGGTTCGTTAAAACCGTTGAAAGACGTGTTGACGAGCGCGCCCGTCCCCGTGGCCTGTTCCACCGTCTCGAGCAGGCGCCGGAACGGACCTGCGTCGGCAGGCACCGTCTGCACGCGGATCGACGTGGCGCCGGGCGGCAGGACGTGCCGGAAACGATCGTCGCGCGGCCGATACTCGTATTCCATGAACGGCGACGCCGAGGGACCACACAGGAGCTTCGGAACCGCGTCGTCACAGGCCGCCAGTCCAAACGGGCGCGATCGCTCACGTTTTCGCAGAAAGGAGTTCAGATTGTCCAGGACGTACGGAGAGCAGGCATCCGCCAGAATGCTCCGGTGCCCCAGCGCGCGATGACCCCACTCCATGCGGCCCTGGAACCACCCAACCAGCTCGCCGCGACCAAGGGCGGCCACCGCTGCGTCAATCGCATCGTTCTCACTGACGAACTCGTATGACAGCTTGCACCCATCCAGCGTGGCCTTGATGGTTTCGGAATCGTATGAAGGGCCGAGAAACGGCGACACCACAGTTCGCGCAGCGCCTCCGCCGCCGTTCTCGCGGTCCAGCATCAGGGCTGCCCCGACACACAGTCCTGCGTTGCCCGGATTGATGGGCACGAAGGTGCGCTCGAAAATCCCGGATGTGCGCACCAGCGTCGTAAAGTAGGTGTTGTAGAAGAACCCGCCGGCCACGCAGAGTGCGTCGGCGCCAACGGTGGCGCGGATCTCGCCAAGGAGCTCGAGCAGAAGATCGCCGATCCTGCGCTGCACCGCACTGGCTGTTTCAGCGGCGTGTGCCGGAGGACGGCCCTCCCATTCGATCATCCGGGCGACGTGTTCCCGCCATCGACTGTCAATGTCCAGGCAGTCGTCGTCTAATCGAAACACGTTCCGCAGGCGTTCCACCCCGTCGCCGCGTCCGAGATGCGCGAGCACCTCCATCTCGTAGGCGCGGGCCGGTGACCCAGGCGCGAACAGCTCAGCGCATTGGGCAAAGAGGCTCGCAAAGGCGCCGCCGCGCCAGGGCCATCTCAGATCGACGACGCGATTGCCATTGCCACTCCACACGGACAACTCGCGTCCACTCTCGCTGTCGCAGACGAGCACTGCCGCGCGCTCGAATGGCGAGGTCAGAAATGCGGTTGCCGCATGTGCCTGATGGTGATCGACCGTCCAGGTTCGCAGTCCGGCTGGTAACCGCACCTCCGGCTCTGCCACCACGTAGGTCGTCACATCATCAGGCCGACAGTGTGCGAGCGCCATCACTCCGTCGACCGCTTCAACGGGCAGCGCCGTCCCGGCGAGTCCGACGCCGCGGACCCGCGTCAGCCGCTCCTGCTCGCACGCAGCGCGAACGTGACCGTCCATGCAAATCGCGACGGAGGCATTGCGTTTCGCGCCACTGATACCCACAACAGCTGACATTTCAGAGGTTGGGCGACGCCATCCCGCTGGTCGGTCCGAGGCTCGGTCGCACATCGGCTTGGGATAGAATCGCGCCAATCAGGGCGAGCACAACGGCTCCCACGCCGGCTGTGCCGAACGCATTACCCCAGTCGAACGCACGGCCACTCACCAGCACGAGTGTGCCTTCCATCGCGAGGGCCAGGCTGAACAGGTAGACGAGACCGAACATCACCCGGTCGCGCGACGTGCGTCCGAAC
>JBOGIR010000363.1:0-6119 GCA_050742335.1 Vicinamibacterales bacterium
GCGTCGGGTTCTACAAGGACGTCGGGCGCAAACAGGAATTGGCACACTGTCGCCGCTGCGGCCATGCCTTCAGCTCACGCATGCACATCGAGGATCTGATCGAGGTGGAACGCCAGCTGGGATTCACCTACGAGATCCCCGGCGGCGAGGACCGCCACTACCAGTGGATCTGCCCGCGGTGCCGGCGTACGTCATTGGCCATGGCGCAGGGCGCGCTGTGGCGGGGCCGCCGTGGAGGCGCACCGCTGCCCGGCGGAGGCGCACTGCCGATGCCCGTCCACGCCAACCCGGGACGCGGGCAGGGGCCGCTCGGCACCGAAGACGCCGACAACTTCTACCCGTAGCGAACGCGGCGCCCGCGGCACACAGGATTTGACCATATGACCGGCCCCACTGATGCGACCATGGCGACCCCGCCACTCGATCGCGAGACGATCCGCGAGTTCGGGCCTCATCTCGCCTACGCGCACGACAGCCGGCTGGACACGGGCGTCGAGCCGGAGACGTACGTCAAGACGCACTGCTGCTTCTGCGGCCAGCAATGCGGCATGCAGCTCAAGGTCAAGGACAACGTCATCGTGGGCGTGGAGCCCTGGTACGAGTTTCCCTTCAACCAGGGAATGATGTGTCCGAAGGGCATCAAGCGCTACCTGCAGCAGGCGCACCCCGATCGGCTCCTCCATGCGTACGAGAAGGACGCCGATTCGCCCGGCGGCTTTCGGACGATGGCCTACGACGCGGCGATCCGCCGGACCGCCAAGGAGATCGCTCGGATACAAGGCACGTATGGAAACGACGCGTTCGCCCTGCTGTCGGGCGCCAGCCTGACGACCGAGAAGACCTACCTCATGGGCAAGTTCGCCCACATGTGTCTGCGCACCGCGAACATCGACTACAACGGTCGGCTCTGCATGGTGAGCGCGGCCGCAGGGAACAAGAAGGCATTCGGCATCGATCGCGCCGCCAACCCCTGGAGCGACCTCCTCGGCGCCGACGTCATCCTGGTGAGCGGCGCCAACATCGCCGAGTGCGCGCCGATCACCACGAACTACGTCTGGCAGGCCCGCGAGCAGGGGGCGAAGGTCATCGTCGTGGATCCGCGCATCACGCCGATCGCGCGGACCTGCGACCTGTTCCTCCCGGTGAAGCCGGGGCGCGACACGGCGCTCTTCAACGGCATCCTGCACCTGATGATCGCGAACGACTGGCTCGATCAGGAGTTCATCGAGAACTACACGTCCGGGTTCGAGGCCGTCGCCGCGAACGTGCGCGAGTGGACGCCGCAGCGGACGGCGGAGGTGACGGGCGTCGCCGAGAAGGCGATCAGGACGGCGGCCGAATGGTGGGGGACCGCGAAAACGAGCTTTCTCTGCCATGCGCGGGGGCTCGAGCACCACAGCAACGGCGTGAAGAACGTGATGAGCGCCATCAACATCGTGCTCGCATCGGGGCGCATCGGTCAGCCGAACTGCGGCTACGCGACGATTACCGGACAGGGCAACGGCCAAGGCGGGCGCGAGCACGGACAGAAGTGCGATCAGCTGCCAGGGGGCCGCGATCTCGGCAACCCCGAGCACCGCGCGTACGTCGCGGGCGTGTGGGGAATGGACCCGGCCGAGCTCCCCAATCCTGGCGTCGATGCCTACGAGATCGTCCGCAAGATCGACAGAGGTGAGATCAAGGGGCTGCTGAGCATCTGCTTCAACCCCGTCGTGTCGCTGCCTGACAACAACTTCGTTCGACAGGCGCTCGAGAAGCTCGAATACTACGCGGTCATCGACTTCTTCATGAGCGAAAGCGCCCGCTACGCCGACGTCGTCCTGCCGGGTTCCCTGCACGAGGAGGACGAAGGCACCGTCACGCAGGCCGAGGGCCGGGTCGTCAAGATCAACAAGGCCGTGGAGTGCCCCGGCGAGGCTCGGCCCGACTGGCGGATCATCCAGGACATCGCGAAGGGACTCGGCCGCGATCGCGGACTAGCGTTCGAGAACCCGCGCGAGATGTTCGAAGAGCTGCGCGTCGCCTCCAAGGGGGGAATCGCCGACTACTCCGGGATCACCTACGAGCGCATCGAGCAGAACTTCGGCGTGTTCTGGCCGTGCCCGAGCGAGGTGCCCGAAGGCGCGCCGATGCCCGGGCCGCAGGGTACGCCGCGGCTGTTCGAACCGGGCTCATGGAACCCTGTCGCACAGGGCGCGGGGCCGTTCTATTTCCCCGACGGCAAGGCTCGCTGGAACGTAACGCCCTATGTGGGGCCGACCGAGGACATCGACGAGCAATTTCCGATCATCCTGACGACGGGACGCGTCGTCAGCCAGTTCCTGTCAGGAAATCAGACCAGGCGCATCGGCCCGCTCGTCGATCACCATCCCGAGCCCAGAATCGAGATGCACCCGCGGCTGGCGGCCCGGCTGGGCATTGCCGACGGCGACTGGGCCACGGCCGAGAGCCGTCGAGGTCACTGCACGTTGCGCGCCTCGGTGGTGACGACGATCCGGCCAGACACCGTCTTCATCCCCTATCACTGGGCGGGGCGCAAGAGCGCGAATCAGCTGACCATTTCCGCCCAGGACCCGATCTCGAAGATTCCGGAGTACAAGGTGTGCGCCGTGCGGGTGCGCAAGGCGGAGGCGCCACCCGAGTATGCCGGCGTCCTCGAGTCACAACAGTAGCCAGGTCGACACCCATGCCTGTGCCAGACGCCCTCGAGTTCTTCATCGACCCCGGCCGGTGCATCGGTTGCCAGGCCTGCATCCAAGCCTGCACGGAATGCGACACCCACAAAGGGCAGTCGATGATTCAGCTCGACTACGTGGACCGCGCGCACTCGACGCAGACGGTGCCCGTCGTCTGCCTGCACTGCGACTCGCCGACGTGCGCGGAGGTGTGCCCGGCAGATGCCATCAAGCGCACGGAAGACGGCATCGTCCAGACGGCCCGAAAGCCGCGCTGTATCGCCTGCAACAACTGTGTCCTCGCGTGCCCGTTCGGCGTCCCGAAGATGCAGACCAAGATGAACCTGATGATGAAATGCGACATGTGCTACGACCGCACGTCGGTCGGCTTGAAGCCCTGGTGCGCCTCGGTCTGCCCCAGCCAGGCGCTGGCGTTCGGGACGCGCGAGGAGATGGCCAGGCTGCGCCCCAACGCCAAGCCCGTCAACGTCTTTCAGTTCGGGATGCAGACGATTCGCACCAAGGTGAACATGATGGTGCCGCGCGACGCCGCGACGGAGATCGTGGACGTGACGGCGGCGATGCACGAGCCGACCATTGGTCATGAGATTCTCGACGATATCTTCATGGAGATGGCCGACGGCGGTGACGCATGATTCAGAGTCAGCGCGGGGTTGAAGGCCCAAGAGACCTCGATCACGGGACCGTGCCCCCAGATGGCCGCCCGCTGGCCGATCAGCCGAAGTGGCGCCGAGACTTCCCCATCGACTGGGCACAGGACGAGTACGTCTCGCGTCGCGAGCTCATCAAGTTCATCGTGCTCACGAGTGCCGCGCTCGTGGCCGGACAGTTCTGGATTGTGCTCAAGAGCACCTTCAGCCGGAACCCGGTACCATCGGTGGGCGAGCCGATCGCCAGCGTGGACGAGTTGGCCATCGGCGGAGCCAAGACGTTCACGTATCCGGAAGGCAGCACGCCCAGGCTGCTAGTGCGGACAGGCGCGACCGCGTTTGTCGCGTACGACCAGCAATGCACGCACCTCTTGTGTCCTGTCGTCCCGGCTGTCGAGTTGGGCCGGCTCCACTGCCCCTGCCACAATGGTTGGTTCGATCTGGAGACAGGCCGACCCCTTGCGGGACCGCCGCAGCGGGCACTGCCGCGAGTGCGGTTGGAGATACGGGACGGCACCGTGTACGCGACGGGCGTGGAGGACTCGACGACATGACCCGGCGCCTCCGGATGGTCCGCGCGCAGCGGATGCCAATCGTCAACGCCATGCTCGCCTTCGTGGTGCTGATTGTCATCCTGCAGCTCTGGTTACTCACCGCGACAATGAACGCCTACCTCGGTGGCGACATCAGCACGGTGGTCCCGGCGGCGTTAGGCAGTCTCGCATGTCTTGGGCTCAATGCCGGGTTGCTCTGGTACCTGTCCGGTCTCGACTAGATGAACGCCCAGCCGACCGGCACGGCCCGGCAACGTCTCGCCAGAGCCGTCGAGCATCTCTCCCCGGGCTACTTCGCCCTGGTCATGGCGACTGGGATCGTGTCGATCGCGGCGCACGTGCTGCAGATGTCGCGCATTGCGTGGACGCTTCTCGCCATCAACATCGGCGCCTATGCGGTGTTGACGACCATGCTCGTGATCCGACTCGTGGCCTATTTCCCGCGCGTGCTCGAAGACCTGAACAGTCACGCGCGTGGCCCGGGCTTCTTCACCGTGGTCGCCGGGACGTGTGTGCTGGGAAGCGAGATCGTGATCCTGACAGGCCGCGCCGGCGCGGCCCACGCGCTGTGGATCGCCGGAATCGTGCTCTGGGCGGTGGTGATGTACGCGTTCTTCACCGCGACGGTCGTCCGCGAGGCGAAGCCGGCGCTCGAGACGGGCATCAACGGCGCGTGGCTCCTCGCCATCGTGGGAACCCAATCCGTGTCTGTCCTCGGAAGCCTGCTCGCGCCGGGGATCGAGGGCGGGCGCGAGGTCGTCCTGTTCTTTGTGTTGTGCATGTACCTGCTCGGGGCCATGCTCTACCTCACGATCATCACGCTCATCTTCTACCGCTTCATGTTCGTGGCGCTGACGGCGGACCAGATGACGCCCCCGTACTGGATCAACATGGGCGCGGTCGCTATCACTGCCCTGGCGGGGTCGTCGCTCCTCCTCCACGGGGATGGCTGGTCATTCCTCGTGATGCTCCGGCCTTTCATAACCGGCTTCACGCTGTTCTACTGGGCGACCGCGACATGGTGGATTCCGCTCCTCCTCATCCTCGGCGTCTGGCGGCACGTCGTCTGGCGTCTGCCCTTGCGGTACGACCCTCAGTATTGGGGCATGGTGTTTCCGATTGGCATGTACACGGTCTGCACCGTGAGACTCGTCCAGGCCACGGGCCTGGAGTTCCTTTCGGTGATTCCCCACGTCACCGTCTACTTCGCCTTGGCGGCCTGGGCCGTCACATTCGCGGCCATGACGCGTGACCTCTGGCGAGGACTGCGCGCGATTCCTGATCTCGACTCCACCATGGGCCTCCAGAGCTAAACGCCGGGGTCGGCTGCGTCAGAATCTCAGATCGTTCAGCCCGCCGAGCTGTCCCCACGACTAGGTAGAGCACTGGGTTAACAGCTCACGGAAGCTCACCGGTCGCGGCGTGTTGGTCGACAGATCGGCGTTACGCGGGACCGATTCTCGCTGTCGATGCGTGGCGACAATCAGCCGGCGGCGTTTTCCATCTGCGCCATGGCCTTCTTCATCTCCCTCTCACTGACGTCCTTGACGTGGGTCATTACGGACCACTCATTGCCGAAAGGGTCCTCGAATCGCGCATTACGATCGCCGTAGAACTGGTCCGTGGGCTCTTGCAGCGAGCGCGCGCCCGCGCTCAACGCCTCGTTGTATGTCGCATCGCGGTTCTTGACGTAGATCGCCAGACAGGCCTTCCTCTGTGGGAACTGGGGCGGCATTGGGCTTCCCATCATCAGAACCGCGTCGCCGAACCCGAGCTCGCAGTGCGCGACCGTTCCGCCCGGCATCTCGAGGCGGAGCCGTTGCTTGGCGCCGAGCACCTTCATGTACCACTCGATCGCCCGTGGGCAATCGTCGAGTACGGTTACCAACGACAAAACGGGGTAGCCCTTTGCGAGCCAGGAGACCTTTGGGGGCTTCATGGCGACGCGTGTGGCCTTCCGGCTCCTCGAAGTCCCCTTCAACTTCCTTTTGGTCTTGGCCATGATGTCCTCCAGGGCCGGAATACTACCGTGGTCTCGCGCGTTCAGCGAGCTGATTGAGGGCGGAGCAGGCAGGTCAACGTGTGCAAATCTCTCGTTTGATCGGCGTCTATCGCGACTAACGCCTCGCGCTGAGCCGCGCGCCGCAGCGACAGGATCCAGGGACGGCGGGCGCGACGGCTCCAGCGCGATGTTTATGCCGCCATCCCGATCACGGCAT
>JBOGIR010000364.1:0-10408 GCA_050742335.1 Vicinamibacterales bacterium
AGCGTTCGCGTTGTTCCACGGGTAGCGTCTCCAGCCAAGGCATCGACCCACCTCCGGGTGAGCCCCAGCGTAAAGGTGTTACCCATGTACCCGGTTTGATGTGTTACCTATGTACCCGGTTTGTACCCGGAGGCATCTTACAGGCCACGGAGACGCAGAGACACGGAGAAACGATCTGGAAATACTCTGTGTCTCTGTGGCCATTGGTCCGCGCCCGCGCACGCTTGAAATCCGCCGATGTGCAGAAGCGTCAGACGCAGGCTCCAGCCTGCGCGGTGCCCGCCTCC
This sequence comes from Vicinamibacterales bacterium, assembly GCA_050742335.1. Lineage (GTDB taxonomy): Bacteria > Acidobacteriota > Vicinamibacteria > Vicinamibacterales > UBA2999 > DATCJA01. Next base: position 288 of record JBOGIR010000364.1, read on the forward strand.
ATGAAACGACCCCGCCGCGGGAAGCGGGCCGCACCGTCGGCTTCGCGACGCGATGATGCTCGAGTGGAGGCTGCGCGCGCACCTGTCGGGTGGGCCGCGGCGAGCGCGATCTTTGCCGTCGCGCTTGCGGTGCGTCTCGTCCACGTCTGGCAGATTCGCGGCGCGCCGTTCTTCACCGTCCTGATGGGCGATGCGCGCGCCTACGACGAGTGGGCGCAACAGATCGCGCGAGGCGACTGGCTGGGTCAGGACGTGTTCTACCAGGCGCCGCTGTACCCCTACTTCCTCGGCACGCTCTACAGCATCGCAGGCCGCGATCTGCTCTTCGTCAGGCTCTGCCAGGGGATCGTCGGATCGCTGTCGTGCGTGCTGCTCGGCCTCGCTGGCGCGCGTCTCATCTCGAAGAAGGTGGGCGTGGTCGCAGGGCTGGGACTGGCGCTCTACGCGCCGGCCATTTTCTTCGACGCGCTGATTCAGAAGTCTGTTCTCGACGTGTTCTTCGTGTGCCTGGTGATCTGGCTGATCAGCCGCCTTGTTTCTGAGCCGCAGACGCGACTGTCGTGGCTCTGGACGGGCCTCGCGATGGGCGGCTTGAGTCTCACGCGCGAAAACGCGCTCGTCTTCATCCTGGTGATCGTCGCCTGGGGACTCGCGCGTCGCCCCGATCCGGACAGGACCGGGGACCCTCGCGCTCACGCGGCAGCCGCCTCGAAATGGCAGGCGCGCGCCGGCCCGGTTGGCGTGTTCCTGCTCGGCCTGACCATCGTCCTGCTCCCGGTCGCCGTCAGGAACAGCGTCGTGGGTGGAGGGTTCTACCTGACGACCGCTCAGTTCGGGCCGAACTTCTACATCGGCAACAACGCGCGCGCCGACGGCACCTACATGTCGCTGCGCTTCGGCAGAGGGGCACCCGAGTACGAGCGGGAGGACGCGACCGAGCTCGCGGAGGAGGCCACGGGGCGGCGGCTGTCGCCGGCAGAAGTGTCGAGCTACTGGACGGGCCAGGCGCTCGCCTTCATCCGGTCGGAGCCTGTGGCATGGCTGAGGCTGCTGGGCCGCAAGGCCGCGCTCCTGTGGAACCGGACCGAGATGCTCGACACCGAGAGCCAGGAGAGCCACGCCGAGTGGTCCACGCCGCTGCGCGCCGGCGGTCTCGCGGGTCACTTCGGCGTGCTGGTCCCGCTTGCGGTTCTGGGACTCATCGTCACCTGGCCACATCGACACAGACTGTGGGTTATCTACGGGATCTCGACGGCGTACGCCGCGAGCGTGGTGATGTTCTACGTCTTCGCGCGGTACCGCTATCCGCTCGTCCCGTTCCTGCTGATCTTCGCCGCGGCCGGCCTCGTCGCGCTGCCGCGACTGCTCGAGGGGCATCTGCGTCCCGTGCGCGCCACCGTTCTGGTCGCGGCGCTTCTTGGTGTCGCCGTCTTCGCCAACTGGCCGATGCTCTCCCCGGACCTGATGCGCGCGATCACCGAGCACAACCTGGGCGCAGCGCTCCAGTCGGAGGGCCGAGTCGACGAGGCGATCGATCACTATCGCCGCGCGGTCGCGCTGAGAGCCGACTATGCGCCCGCGTACAGCAACATGGGTGCGGCGCTTCGCGCGAAGGGACAACTGCCCGATGCGGTCGACGCCTACGAGCAGGCACTGGCGCTGCGACCCGACTACCGCGAGGCGCGGTACAACCTCGCGAATGCCCTGCTGGAACAGGGAGAGCTGGACGCAGCGGTCGAACAGTTCCGCGGGGTCCTGCGCGCAACGCCCTCGGCGGACGCGCACAACAATCTGGGCATCGCACTCGCGGCCAAGGGGCGATCGGAGGAAGCCCTCGCGGAGTTTCGTGAAGCCGTGCGCCTCGATCCGGGCTCGTCCATGGCGCATCGCAACCTCGGCGACGCGCTCGCCTCAGCGGGGATGCGCGCGGAAGGCATGGAGCATCTGCGCCGTGCGACCGAGCTCGATCCTCGTGACGGATCGGCCCACTACAATCTGGGCAGCCTGCTCCTGGAGATGGGACGGTTCACCGACGCGATCGATCGGTTCCGTACGGCTCTTCAGTTGATGCCCGACTCGGCCGACGTCCACAACAACCTGGGCATCGCGCTGGCGTCGCAGGGCGACATCGAGGGCGCCATCGACCATCTGCAGCGGGCGCTGGCGCTCCAACCGGGGTTGGTCGACGCGCAACAGAATCTCGCGAAGCTGCGCGGTCAAGGGGTCAGACCCCGGTGAGGGGTCGACTCGTCGACTCAAGGTTAGGTTCGCACCGGTTCGCACTATGTTTCCGGTTGCTCAACCCGCAACCTTGAGTCGCCCCATCACCAGGGTCTGACCCCATCTCTGTCGCGAACTGACGCTGGAGAAACAAGCAAAAAAGGGGCAGAATAGGGGCCGCTGGAGGGCGCGAATGCAGGCTCGGGGCCGAGTAGTGGTCTTGGCACTCCTCGTTGCCGGCTGGGTGGCCGTGACGCTGTCGAGCGTGCAGACCTCGATCCGTTCGCGGCACGCTCCGGTCGTGCCGGCCCAGGTCGGCGACCTGTGGCACGCCTCGGTCCGCCCGCAGTTGGCCCAGGCCGGCGTCCCCGGCACGGCGACCCCAGCCGCGTCGCAAGCGACACCCCCTTCGCTCCCGGCGGTTGTCAAGGCCTACTGCATTACCTGCCACAACCAGCGCGTCCGCACGGCGGGCCTTGCGCTCGACAGCCTGGACGCCGCGAAGCCGGGCGCGAATGCGGAGGTGTGGGAGCGCGTCGTCGAAAAGCTGCGCGCCGGCGCGATGCCGCCGCCCGGGATGCCGCGGCCCGACCCGGCGACCTACCGCGCGGTGGCGGGCTGGCTGGAGACCGAAATCGATCGCGCCTGGGCGGCCAGTCCGAACCCCGGCCGCATCAATGCAGTGCATCGCCTGAACCGCACGGAATACAACAACGCGGTCCGCGACCTGTTTGCGATCGATCTGGACGTGCGGCCGCTGCTGCCGGGCGATGAGACCGCGGACGGCAGCTTCGACAACTTCGCCGACGTGCTCTCGATCTCGACGACGCACCTGGAACGGTACCTGTCGGTCGCCCGTCACGTCACGCGGCTCGCGATCGGCCTGCCTCCCTCCAGTCCAGGACTCCAGACGTACGAGATTCCCTTGCACGTCGTGCAGGACGATCGTCAGAGCGAAGACCTCCCGTTCGGGTCGCGCGGCGGCATCGCGGTGCGTCACGACTTTCCCGTCGGCGGCGAGTACCTGATCAAGATTCGTCTCCGCCGGCAGTACCAGGACTACATCATGGGCATGGGCTGGCCGCAGCAGCTCGATGTCCGCCTCGATGGCGCGCTGGTGAAGCGGTTCACCGTGGGCGGCGGCGCGACGGGCAGACCGGCCGCCGCCAGCTACGCCGGCGACGGCGAGCCGGGGTTTGCCGGCGATCCCGACTGGGAAATCTACATGCAGACGGGGGGAGACGCCGGGCTCGAGATCCGCGCGCCGGTCGCCGCGGGACCGCACATCGTCGGCGTGTCGTTCGTGCGCGAGCTGTGGGAGCCCGAAGGTCTGCCGCAGCCGCTGCAGCGGGGCCGGGTGCTGACCAACGATCAGATCTACATGGATTACGCGAGCGTGGGCTCGGTCCAGATCGGCGGCCCGCACCGCATCGCGGGGTCGGCCACGGACACGCCCAGCCGGCGCGCGATCTTCGTCTGCACGCCTCGTGGCGCCGCGGAGGAACGGGCGTGCGCGACAAAGATTCTGTCGAGGATCGCGCGGCTGGCCTATCGCCGGCCCGTGACCGGCGCCGACGTGCAGGGGCTCGTCGAGTTCTTCGATCGCGGCCGCCGTGACGAGGGCACCTTCGACGCGGGGATTCAGTTCGCGCTGGAGCGAGTGCTCGTTGATCCGGACTTCCTGCTGCGCGTTCACATGGACCCGGCCGCACCGCCACTGAAGCCCGGCCGGGCGGCCTATCCCCTGAGCGACGTCGAAGTTGCCTCGCGCCTGTCGTTCTTCCTCTGGGGCAGCATTCCGGACGCGACGTTGATCGATCTGGCGGAGCGGGGGCAACTCACGCGCCCGGCAGTCCTGGAGCAGCAGGTGCGGCGGATGCTGGCCGACCCCCGCGCGATCAGGTCGCTCGTGGACGGGTTTGCCGCCCAGTGGCTCAACCTGCGCCGCGTGGAAGAAGTGGTGGTCGATCCGGACCGATACCCCAATTATGACGAGAGCCTCCTGCAGGCGTTCCGGCAGGAAACGGAGCTGTTCCTTGCGAGCACGCTGCGCGAGGATCGCAGCGTGACGGACCTCTTGAAGGCCGACTATACGTTCGTCAACGAACGGCTGGCGCGGCACTACGGGATTCCAGGCATCTACGGCAGCCGCTTCCGGCGCGTGACGCTCCCGAACTCCAGCCAGCGCGGCGGGCTGCTGGCCAACGGCGCGCTGCTGGCGACGACGTCGTACCCGGATCGCACCTCGCCGGTGCTGCGCGGGAAGTGGCTGCTGAACAACATCTTTGGGTTGCCCATTCCGCCGCCGCCGCCCGGCGTCGACACGAATCTCACGGAGACCAAGCCGGGCGCCGCGCCGCCCACCATCCGCGAGCGGCTGGCGCAGCACCGGCGGGATCCCTCCTGTGCCAGTTGCCATGCGGTCATCGATCCGCTCGGGTTCGCGCTGGAGAATTTCGACGTGATCGGGGGATGGCGCACCGTGGACGAGTCGGGCCAGAAGGTGGACGCGAGCGGGACCACGGCGGGCGGGGCAAAGATCGAAGGGCTCGCCGGCCTCCGGGCGCTGCTCCTCGCGCAGCCCGATCAGTTTCCCCGCACGGTCACCGAGAAGCTCATGACGTACGCACTCGGCCGCCGGCTCGACTACTACGATCGGCCGGCCGTGCGCGGGATCGTCCGCGACGCCTTGGCGCAGGAGTATCGCTGGTCGTCGCTGATTCTGGGGATTGTGAAGAGTCCGGGTTTTCTGATGCGGGCATCGAAGTGAATTGCATCAGGCGCCAGCCTAAAGCCTAGAGCCTAAAGCCTAGAGCCTATTTGGAGAGACGAGCATGCATTTCCTGACTGCGAAACCGTTGCCGCGGCGAACCCTCCTGCGCGGGCTGGGCGCGACCGTCGCGCTGCCGCTCCTGGATGCGATGCTGCCGGCCTTCTCGCTGCGCGCGCGTGCCGCAGAACCCGCGCATCGCTTCCTGGCCTTCTATGTGCCGAACGGCATGGCCATGGAGTACTGGACACCCAAGGGGGAGGGGAACGCGTTCGAGCTTTCACCGATTCTCGAGCCGCTGGCGCCGTTCCGCAATCAGATGCTCGTGCTGTCAGGCATCCGGACCAGCTGGAACTACATCCACGCGGGCGCCTCCGGGTCGTTTCTCACGGGAACGACGCGCGGCGGGCGCAACGAAGTGGAAGTGATCGCCGACGTCTCGATGGACCAGATCCTGGCAAGACAATTCGGCAAAGAGACGCAGGTGGCGTCGCTCGAGATGGCGATGGACGCCCCGAACAACGCCGGCGCCTGCACGGGCATCCTGAGCTGCGCGTACACCCACACGATTTCGTGGCGCAGTCCCACGCAGCCGCTGCCGATGGAGCACAACCCGCGGGCGGTGTTCGAGCGGCTGTTCGGCGATACCGGTACGAGCGATCGGACGGCGCGGGAAGCCCGGCTGCGCCAGCACAAGAGCATCCTCGATTCGGTGAACGAGAAGCTGGCGAGCCTGCGGCGGGCGCTCGGGCCGCAGGACCAGATCAAGGTCGAGGAGTACACGGAGTCGGTTCGCGACGTCGAGCGGCGCATTCAGAAGGCCGAGCAGCAGAGCGGCCTCGAGCTGCCGGCGATCGAGCAGCCTCAGGGGGTGCCGCCGGCCTTCGAGGACCATCTCGCGCTGATGCTGGACCTCCAGGTGCTGGCGTTGCAATCCGACCTGACGCGCGTCATCACGTTCATGATCGGCAAGGAGCAGAGCGCTCGTCCGTACCCGCAGGTGGGCGTGCCCGAGGCGCACCATCCGCTGTCGCACCACGAGAACCGGCCGGAGCTGATCGAGACCCTGTCGAAGATCAACCGCTATCACACGCAGCTCTTCTCGGGGCATCTGGCGAAGCTGCGCGCGACGCGCGACGGCGACGGATCGCTGCTCGACCACATGACGATCCTCTACGGCGCGGGCATTTCCAACAGCACCCGCCACTCCGGCGACAACCTGCCGCTGCTCGTGCTGGGCGGCGGGGCGGGGCGGCTCAAGGGCGGCCGGCATCTCACGTACGCCGATAAGCCGTCGATTGCGAACCTGCTGATGACCCTGATGGACAAGCTCGACGTGCCGGTGGATCGGCTCGGCGGCAGCACGGGGAAGCTGCCGATCGATACGCTGGCGGGAGTGTAGACGAAGTGCAAAGTGCAAAGTGCAAAGTGGAAAGTAAGCTCGAAGTGCATCGTCCTGCGTCGAAGCGCATCCGTGTGAGGCGCCGAGCCGTACTTGTCACTTACTTTGTACTTTGCACTTTCTACTTTCCACTTGCCATCGCCTCTGGCGCCGAGCGATCGGCCCTGATCGAGGCGGCGAGGAACGCCGACCGCACCAGCGTGCGCGCGCTCGTCAAGCAGGGCGCGGACGTCAACGCCGCTGAGGCGGACGGAACGACCGCGCTTCACTGGGCGAGCTATCGCGACGATGTCGAGAGCGTGGACGTCTTGCTTCGCGCGGGCGCCAGAGTAGACGCGGCCAACGATCTGGGCGCCACGCCGCTTTGGATTGCGAGCCAGAACGGCAGCGCAGCCATGGTGGGGAGACTGCTGCAAGCCAAGGCGAATCCGAACGCGGCGCTCCTGCGGGGCGAAACGCCCGTGATGGTCGCCGCCCGCTCGGGCAAACCCGACGTGGTCGAACTGCTGCTGGCCAGGGGCGCCAACGCGAACGCGCGCGCGGCGCGCGGCCAGACGGCTCTGATGTGGGCGGTGGCGCAGAGGCATCCGGATGTCGTCAAGCTGCTCCTTGCGCACGGTGCGGACGTGCACGCGCGTTCGGAGGTGTGGAGCCAGGTGATGGCGGCGCCGCCACACGGCCTGCTCGAGTACAACCGCGACATCCCGCACGGCAGCGACACCGCGTTGATGTTTGCTGCACGCGTGGGTGATCTCAGCTCGGCGAAGCTCCTGGTGGCCGCCGGCGCCAACGTGAACGACGCGGATGCGTGGGGTGTGAGCGCCACGGTGCTCGCGGCGCACTCCGGCTTCACCGAACTGGTTGCATTCCTGCTCGATCGCGGCGCCGACGCCAGCGCGGCCAAGGCAGGCTTTACCGCCTTGCACGCGGCCATCATGCATCGCGACGAGACGATGGTTGGCGCGCTCCTTGCCCGAGGAGCCGATCCCAACGCTCCGCTGCGGACCTGGACGCCTACGCGCCGCGCATCGAGAGATTTCAATTTCGCGCCCGAGCTGGTCGGCGCCACGCCGTTCTGGCTGGCCGCCAGGTTCGCCGAACCGGCCGTCATGCGCCTGCTCGTCAAACACGGCGCCGATCCGATGTTCGTGCATCGCGCCGACTACGCGGACCTGAACCAAGCACGGCGAACGCAGGTGACGACGGCGCTGATGGCCGCAGCGGGAATGGGTGGAGGCATGGCGTGGGTGCAGCCCGAGCGCAGTGCGCGCGAGGCGCTGGCGCTCGAAGCCGTCACGCTGGCCGCGGAGCTCGGCGTCGACATCAACGCCGCCAACACCGACGGCCGGACGGCGCTCGATGCGGCCACCGCGCTCAAGTACGAGTCCGTCGTCAAGTTTCTCGTCGAGAAAGGCGCCCGCGCCGGCGCGAGGAAGTAGGCAGCCCGGACGGAGGAGGAAGGTCCAATGAAGCGTCACGCGTTGGTAGTGCTATTCCTCGTGACCGCAGGCGTGCCAAACGCCTTCGCCCAGCAGCCGGCCGATGGCCTCAACGACCAGCAGCGCCTCGGCCGCCAGGTGCTGGCGCAGTCGTGCGGGGTGTGCCACCTGCCGCCCGCTCGCGGTGCAAAGACCTACGGTCCCGTCCTGAGCAAGGCGTCGGGCGCCGGAGACGACGCCCTCGTGCGCAAGATCATTCTCGAGGGGACGCCGCGCATGCCGGCGTTCAAGTACATGCTGCAGTCCGCCGATGTCGACGCGATCGTCGCGTTCATCAGAACGGTATCCGTGCCGGCGCCTGCGCCGGCAGCGTCGCGGTGAGCCGACGCGTTAACGAGGGAAGTCGAGGAGAAGCGATATGACATATCTGCGCACCCTGCTGTTGACCGGCGCGGCCGGTCTGCTTCTTGTGATGGGAGTCCAGGCTGCCGATCACCCGCTGACCGGCGCCATCTCGTCCTCGTCGGGCCAGAAGCTGGAAGGAGTGACGGTCTACGCGAAGATGGAAGGCTCGACCGTCACGACCAGTGTCTACACCGATGAAACCGGCAGCTACTACTTCCCGCCGCTTCCGGCCGGAACGTACCGGGTCTGGGCGCAGGCGCTCGGCTTTGAGGTGACGAAGAGCAGCGTCGACTTGACGGATCGGCGCAGGCAGGACCTCGTCCTGCAGGCGATCACCGACCCGGAGCGGCGCATCCGCCAGATGCCGAGCGAAATGCTCGCGGCGGCACTCCCGGAAGCCACGGCGTCCGACGCGCGCATGAAGAAGATCTTCATGAACAACTGCACGGGGTGTCACCCGCCCGGGTACCTTCTGCAGTTCCGGTTCGACGAAGCCGGCTGGAACAAGGTCATCAATCTGATGAAGGTCGTGCCGGGCACCGGCGTGTATCCGGGCCCGAACGCCAGAGTCAACGAGATCATGGACCGCAATCAGAAGGAGCTTGCGGCCTACCTGGCGCGCGCGCGGGGACCGGGCGAAACGGCGATGAAGTTCACCCCGCGTCCGCGCCCGACCGGCGAAGCGGCGCGCGTGGCGTGGAAGATCTACGACCTGCCACTCAATCCGGATGTGGGCATCGGCACCAAGTACAACGACAACGACGGGACGAACTGGGCGCTCGGCCAGCCCTCGAAGCTCGCCGAGCTGCCGCACGACGGCGGTATGGGGCTCGACGGAAATCTGTACTACACCGTGAACAACCCCAATCGGTTCGTCACGATTGGCAAGGTCGACGCGAAGACCGGCGAGGTCACGTACTTCAAGGCGGACGGGCGCGAAGGCAACGCCGCCACCGCGCACGGGCTGACGCGCGACGCGCAGGGACATTTCTGGTTCGACATCAACCCCGGCCGCCGTGGCCTGGGCAAGCTCGATCCGAAGACGGGCAAGATCACCGTCTATCAGACCCCTGCCGACATGACACCGATCGGCGGCGCCGTGACGATGGATGTCGACGGTCAGGGGAAGATCTGGGCGTCGGCGCCTGAAGGCGCTGTGCGGTTCGATCCGGTCACGGAGAAGTTCGTCGCGTACCGCTCCGTGACGTCAAAGAGCCCGAAGGGGACCGTGGCGACCTACGGTGCCGCCGGCGACCGCGACGGCAACGGCTGGTGGGCGCAGATGGCGATCGACACGATCGGCCACGCAAACGTCAGGACCGGCGAGATCACCGAGATCAAGCTGGAGCCGGTTGTAAGCGAGTTGGAGCGCTTCGCGGAAGATCGCGCCTTCTACGAGAGCTTCGGCGACGCCGGCTTCAGCGTGCCGATTCCGTGGTCGGTCGGGCCCCGCCGCATGGGGACCGACAAGAACGCCGACGTGCTGTGGGTGGGCAACTCGTGGGACGCCTCGATCACCCGGATCGACACCAAGACCATGCATATGCGGACCATCCAACTGCCGAGCCCTGCGCTGCAGGCGTATCACATTACGGTGGACAGCCGGCACAACGCGTGGGGGAATCTCTGGACGGCGGATCAGCTCTTCAAGTACGACCCGGCGGCCAGCCGTTTCACGCTCTTCGACCTGCCGGTACACGGCACCGAGGCCCGCCACATCTCGCACCTCGAGCGCGACGGCAAGCTGCACGTCGTCGTGCCGATCTATCGGGCGAGCCAGATGGGCGTCATGACCGTGCGCAGCGCGGCGGAGCTGGCCGCGCTCAAGGCGCAGGCGAGATAACGAGCCTTCCCGGTTTCCCCAGGGCGCGCCGCCCTCACGAGG
>JBOGIR010000365.1:0-4877 GCA_050742335.1 Vicinamibacterales bacterium
TGGCGCTGATCTCGGCGAGCATGCCTTTCCGGTCCTCCACCTGCATCGTCAGCCTGACCGGATACGGCGCGTGGTCGGTGCCCGCGCTGTCCCACTCGACGTCGATCCGGCGGTCGGGATCGAACATCAGATTGAGCACATTCGGACAACTGGCGGAATGGACCGATACGCCCTTCCCACGGGTGATGTAGCCGACAATCCGCTCGCCACGAATCGGATTGCAGCACTTGGCCCGGAACACGAGGACTTCGTCGGTGCCGCGCACCTTGATTCGGCTCTCGGCGGCTCCTGAACGCCACACACGCTTGACGGCCGAGACAACGCCTGATTCAGGCGGCTTCTCCTTGAGCAGGGCGGGTGGAACCGCCTTCTGCAGGACGGTGCGTGCCGACAGCTTGCCGTACCCGATGTGCGTGAGCAGGTCGTCGACCTTGTGCGCCCCGTATTCGGACGCAAATTTCGCCAGCTCCTCGCTGTCCAGGATGTTTTTCGGACTGAGCCCGAAGCGGCGCACTTCCTTTTCGAACAGCCGACGTCCCAGATCGACACTGCGGACGCGCTCCTCGGCCTGCAGCACGTGCCGGATCTTGCTGCGCGCCCGCGGCGTGGCGGTGAAACTCAACCAGTCGCGGCTCGGTTTGTGCCCGGCCTGCGTGATGATTTCGATGATGTCGCCGTTCTGCAGGCGCGTGCGCAGCGGAACCATCCGGCCATTGATACGCGCGCCCACGCACCGGTGGCCGACGTCGGTGTGTACGGCGTACGCGAAGTCCACGGCCGTCGCGCCTCGCGGCAGCGATTTCACTTCGCCCTTCGGCGTGAAGATATAGACCTCTTCGGGGTAGAGATCGATCTTGAGATTCTGCAGGAACTCCTGCGGATCCCGTACCTCGTGCTGGACCTCGATCAGCTGCCGCATCCAGTGGAAGTAGCGCTCGTCGCGGTGGTCGCCAACGCGCCCCTCCTTGTACTTCCAGTGCGCGGCGATCCCTTCCTCCGCGTGGCGATGCATCTCCTCCGTCCTGATCTGGACCTCGAACGGAAACCCGTGGTCGCTCACCACGGAGGTATGCAGCGACTGATAGCCATTCGGACGCGACATCGCGATGAAGTCCTTGATCCGGCCCGGCACCGGCGACCACGTCTGATGGATGATGCCAAGGGCTGCGTAACAGTCCTGCACGGACTGCGTCACCACACGGAGCGCGACGAAATCGTACACACGCTCGATGTCGATCTTCTGGCGCTTCAGCTTCTGATGAATGCTGTAGAGGCGCTTGATGCGGCCGTCCAGTTGGATGATCGGGACCTGCGCGTCCTGCAGCTTCGCGCGAAGGGTGCGGGTGAGCTCCTCGATGACGCTGTCGGCGTGCTTGCGCTTCGCATCGACCTTGGAACGCAGAGTGTCATACGCCTTCGGCTCGATATGCCTGAATGCCAGTTCTTCGAGCTCGTTCTTGACCTTGCTCATCCCGAGCCGGTTGGCGATCGGGGCGTAGATGTCGAGCGTCTCCTGCGCGATCTTGGTCCGCCGCTCCTCCGGCAGATGGTGGAGCGTCCGCATGTTGTGAAGCCGGTCGGCGAGCTTGACGAGGACGACACGAATGTCGTCGACCATCGCCAGGAGCATCTTGCGGAAGTTCTCGGCCTGCCGTTCTTCGCTCGACGAAAAGGGGATGGCGCCAATCTTTGTCACCCCTTCCACCACGTGCGCAATCTCGGGCCCGAACAGCTCGGCTATACGCTCGGGGGTGGTCAAGGTGTCCTCGACCACATCGTGGAGCAGCCCCGCGGCAACGGCCACCACGTCGAGCTTCATGTCGGCGAGGAGGTACGCCACCTCGAGCGGATGCACCAGATAGGGCTCGCCCGAATGACGAACTTGCCCCTTGTGTTCGAGCGCCGAAAAGGCATACGCCCGCCGCAACAGCTCGAGATCTGCCTCCGGGCTGTAGCTCCGGACTCTGTCGAGGAGCGTGTCGAAACGAATCATGCGGGCTGGTGTCTAAGCCTTCAAGGCGTGCTGGGCGGCCGGACGCTGCATGCCGCCATCTTCATGATAGAAGTGGGGTTGAGGGGGGTCAAGGAACCGGCCTGGTGGTCCTTGACTCACTGGAAACGCCGTCATTATACTGGCGCGCTTACGGGGACCGGCGGCAGGCTCAGGGCCCGCCGCGCCCGGGACGCCGTGCAGAGCAGGAATTCGGCCGCAATGCGGCCGGCGGGCGCTTCGGCAGGTGTTGTGTAAGGGGGACAGGATGCGAAAGGTTTCGTCACAGGCGGTTGTAGCAGCGCTCATCGCAGGGTTCGGCGTGGTGGCAGCCGGGTGCGGCCAGTACAGCATGCTCAAGGCCAGGATGGCCCTCAAGGACGCCCACACCTCGTATCAGCAGCAGGACTATCGCGGCGCGATTACGCGGTACGAAGACGCGATCGTCGCGGATCCGACCCAGACCGAGGCGTATTTCTATCTGGGCAACAGCTACGACAATATGTACCGGCCGACGCGACGTGGAGAAGCCACCAATGACGCGCTCATCGACAACGCCGTGGCCAACTACAAGAAGGCAGTCGAGCTGGAGCAGCGGCCGGCGCTCAAGAAACTGGCGCTTCAGTTTCTGGCAAACGCGTTCGGCGCCGACAAGCTGAACGATCCGGCACAGTCGGAGCCGGTCGTCCAGCAACTGATTGATATGGATCCCAGCGACCCGGTGAACTACTTCGCCCTGGCCCGTATCTACGAAGACAGCGGCGACTACGAAAGGGCCGAGCAGACACTCGTCAAGGCTCGCGACGCGAGGCCGACCGAGCCGACCGTCTACACGACGCTGGCGGCTTTCTACAACCGGCAGGGGAACTTCGACGGGGCGATCGAAGCGCTGCTGTCGCGCTCGGAACGCGAACCGAACAACCCCGAGGCGTTCTACACGATTGCGACCTACTACTGGGAGAAGGCGTACCGCGATTTCAGCCTGAGCGACCCCGAGAAGATGAAGCACGTGCAGGCGGGGCTGACGGCGATTGACAAGGCGATCGGGTTGAACAACCAGTACATGGAAGCGCTCGTCTACAAGAACCTGCTGCTCCGCGTGCAGGCCAACCTCGAGCGGAACCCTGCGCGTCAGCAAGCGCTCCTCAAGGAAGCCGAGCAGCTCAGCAACCGCGCCGAAGACATCCGCAAGGCGAACGCGGCGGGTGGCGCGAAGCCGGCGGGCACCAGCGGTCGCGGCGGCGAGTAATCCCCGTTTCGCGCTCGTGTTTTCCGGGCCGTCCTCGATGGGCGGCCCTTTTCATATACAATTCCTTCGCGCGCCCGGGTCCGGTTCTTCTCACACCCGGGGCCGAAGTTGCCCCTTGAATTTTCAGCTGTTCATACCGCTGTAAAACCGCCTTGGTACCCTGTGGAAGCGTCGATCCGGAGTCTTGCATCAATTCTTGGAGAACCATGGTGATCTACATCAGACGTTGGCTGGCCCTACTTGCCTTGTGCGCTGTGGCGCTGCCTGTGGGCAGTGCACACGCCCAGGGTGTCACAACGGGCGCCGTCGCCGGTATCGTCACGGATGCGAACCAGCAGCCCGTCGCTGGCGCGAGCGTCATTGCGATCCACGAGCCGTCGGGCACCACCTACGAAGGCGTGACGCGTGCGGACGGACGATTCTCGATTCCAGGGATGCGTGTGGGCGGCCCGTACAGCGTGACGGTCGCGTTCGTCGGCGGCGGTGGGCCCGCGTTCCGGCCTGAAACGCAGAGCGAGATCACGGTGAACCTCGGCGTCGCGAGCGACCTGACATTCACGGTTCAGCCAATCGCTGTGACCGAAGAAGTTATTGTATCCGCCGTCGTCGATCCGGTGTTCAGTTCCAGTCGAACGGGGGCCGCCACAACGGTGTCGCGCATCGACATCGCCACGCTCCCGACCATCTCCGGCCGCATCGGTGACCTCACGCGACTGACCCCGCAGGCGAACGGCACCTCGTTCGCCGGTCAGGACAATCGCCTGAATAACATCACGGTCGATGGCTCCTACTTCAACAACGCCTTCGGCCTTGGGGCGCAGCCTGGTGAGAGAACCAATGTGGCGCCGATCTCGCTGGAATCAATCGAACAAGTGCAGGTGAGCATTGCTCCGTTCGACGTTCGGCAGGGCAACTTCATAGGCGCCGCGGTCAATACGGTGACGCGAAGCGGAACCAACCAGTTGAGTGCGTCGGTGTACCACAGGTTCCGCAGCAACGAGTTCGTCGGCACCGAGGCACGCGGCCTGACCGTCAACCCCGGCACGTTTACGTTCCGCGACACCGGCGTCTGGGGCGGCGGGCCTGTCGTAAGGAATCGCCTGTTCGTCTTCGGGAATTACGAGAATGAGGAAGACCAGCGACCGTTGCACACGTATCGGGCCAACGCTGGGGGAGAAGCCGTCGCCGGAACCGTCACGCGCGTCCTGTCGGCCGAACTCGGAGCGCTCAGCTCGTTCCTGAACGACCGGTTTCAGTTCGACCCAGGGTCGTTCGACACGTTCGACGATGTGACACCCGCCAAGCGGTACCTGCTCAGGACGGATTTCAACCTGAGCAACAGCAACAAGATCAGCTTCCGGTACAACCAGCTCGATTCGAGCTCGGCGAGCAACATGTCCGGCTCGTCGTCGGCGGGTCTGGGCCGCGCTACCTTCACCACCAGTTTCCTGAATTTTTCCGGCTCGAACTACACGCTGCTGGAGAACATCAAGTCGGGCATCGGCGAATGGAATTGGGTCATCGGCAACAACATGGCGAACAACCTCATTGGCGGCTACACCACCAATGACGAGAGCCGCGGCATTCCCGCGAAGCAGTTTCCGTTCGTCGAGATCCTGGCACCGGACGGCACTGCCT
>JBOGIR010000366.1:0-13860 GCA_050742335.1 Vicinamibacterales bacterium
GTCCAACGCCGCCGCGGCACTCGACTGACCGAGCGCGACGTTCTCGCCGTACGTCTGCCACCGATAGTCCGCTGCCGCCAGTCGATCTGCCGCGCGAGGATAGGCGGCATCAGGCAGGACGTGCGCCAGTTGGCCGGCGCGCGCCATCTGTTCGGCGTGCATGTGCCCCGCCCGCATCAGCCGCGGATTCGCGCGCAACCGCGCACGTCCGCGGGCGGTCCGTTCGACGTTCGTCAGATCGACAACTTCGGCTGCCACACTGGATGCGGCAGTCGGACGTACGCCCGGCACCTCGGAGCGCACAGGTGTCGAGCAGACGCCGACGATGCAGATCACCGTTGTCACGCAGAATCGCGGCCGCTGACCGGGCATGCCGAGGAAGCTGCAATCGATGCGCCCGTGCGGCTGTGTGAAATTCCGTTCGTAAGGAGAGGATCTCGACGAGTGTGTCAGAAAGAGGTCACCTGCGGGTGACGACTTTGAACGCGGGATCCCGAAATTGCCGCAGATCGTCCACGACCACATCCTCCACCTGCAGGGCGTGGAGCTCATACGGAGCAAGGGCGAGAACGAAGCCACGGCAAGTGAGTTCCTCGCCGGAACGGACGTATGTCTCCCCGGTTAAGAGATCGCGGAGGTGGTAGTGGATGGTCGGGTCATCCAGGACGTCCACTTCCGGCGGGAGGCGCAGCCGGCCCCACTGCTTCACCAGTCCGGGCGCATCATCCGCAACGTTCATGATCAGGAGCAGTGGCCGATCCCGATAGACCCTCAAGCCTGCTCGAAACTGCGCGAGGGGACGCTCGTCGTCCATCCCTAGCACCAAGAGGGCACGGTTGTTGACCGCGTCGTGCGCTCGTGCTGCAAGAATGGACTGGAGGAATCGGCAGAGGGGGTGCTGGAGAAGCGTGCAGAGTTCCGCATGAAGGACCGTATTGATGCCGCGGACGCCTCGTTGCCACCACATTCGGTCGAAGCGGTCGAGACCGAAGGGCTCGTGTCCCTGCTCGATCCCGCCGGAGGCGACGTGGAATTCTCGCAGGACTTCGGCGGCTCCGGCAGCGCGCTCTTGTGAAACATATGGGGGAGCGAGGCCGTCCTCGTGACTGCGCGACAGTGCCCGTTGCGTGCCGTCCCGCGTCGCGTGCAAGAGGTCCTCGACCGATCGCCAGCCGGGCGGGTGCCCTGCCAGGGGCTCCTGAACCTCCCGGCCGCTGCCCATGACTTCGACCACGCTCATATGTGGGTCGATGATCTTGAACTCGGCGTCTTCGGAGCCGGTGATACCCACGTTGAGGATGGAGAAGTCCAGGTGAGAGTAACCGTACCGCCAGAGGTCGTACATGAACTGCCTGTAGCGAGCTTCCAGATCCCACACGGCGGCGAGGTTGCCCGCCCGGATCCCCCGTTCGATCGCTGAGGCGACAGGAGTCACGAGAGGCTGCACCACCAGCACGGAGACGACGACGCCGTCGGGCGACCGCTTCTCGATCGGGAAGTCGTGGGGATAGTGGACACGGAGCGTCCGGGGGTAGCTCCCAAGAGATCGCACGATTCCGATCGACCGGAACCGCTCGAGCGCCCGCCGCTGGTCGTCGGTCAGACATTTGTACGCGCTCTCCGCGATGTAGACTCGGCTGGGTACCACCAGCGGTCCGTAGGCGTCGAGTGAGCGTATGTGCTGCCAGATCACGGGGTGGAGGCGGCCCTCCGGCTGTATGCCGTGATCGCGCGTCCAGTCCTCTCGCCCCGGCTGCTCCCGGGACGGCGCGAGCCGAGGTATACCTTCCCGGTTTTTCGCGTACTTCACGACGAACCGGTTGCCGGACTCGGCCAGCGTCATGACGTGGTCGCCCTCTCCAAGAAGATGCATGCCTTCGCCGTCCAGGACTTGCAGCACCGCGCGATCGGGTGGCATGTCGTCGGCGTCCAGGAAGGCCTCGCGCGCGACCGGTACCAGCTCCGCATCGAGGAGGGTCTCTCCGATCCAGTCGGCGCTCCCGTGGCCTTCGTTCCGATGGTAGGCTCTCAGCACTCGTTCGAGAATCGCCTCGAATTGAGCCTCAGCGTCCTCGAGTCTGAACGGTTCCTCTCGATTCGTGCTCACCCCCCTCCAGATCCCAGTATCAGAGAGCGAGTCCATCACCTTGACCCGGCCGCAACAGAGGTCGGCGACCCAGCGTCGACACTCCGATCACCCACGCCGAGGTCGACCCGTCGTGTCGGCGCCACGCGTTCGGCTCGGACGACGAAGCGTTTCGGGGCGGCGCCGACGTAACGGAAGGGGTAGCAGGTGATCAGTGTCAGCACGGACCTCTCTGTCGGGCGGAGCACACTGATATCCATCGGCTCGACGATCTGAGTGTCACGTACGACATACTCCAGCTCGACATCGGACGTTCCGAAGCGGATGACGTCGCCAATACGGATGTCTTTCAGTGGACGAAAATCAGTATCCCGATGTCCCGCAAGCGCACTGTTGCCCGCTTGCCACGGCAACGGCGTGTCGGGCAGATGCCCGGTGCCGATCAGCAGCGACGCAGTGTCGTCGCCCTCGACGACGACTGATGTGAGTTGCAGACGCGGGATCTGGAGCACGCCGATCGGAGTACCGGGCCGAGGCCCGTGCGTGGACCGTACAGACGGCGAGTTCATCTGACTCCACAGCACGTACTCGGCCCGTGCGAGAGCCAGTCCCGCCCAGGCGATCGCGGCCAGCCCCAGGACGATCAGCGCGCCGCCATTCCTCCGACGAGACCTGCAGGCAGTCATCGTTCACCCGTCTCCGATTGCGGCTGCGGGTCGGTTGTCGCGACGTAGCCTGTTCGCGTTCTCACGTTGACGCGTCGGCCATTGAGCGAGCGTGTTTCCACGCGAATCCGTCTCCAACGGTCGCTTTCTGCGGTCCCCGACGGGACATACGCGAGGGTGTAGCTGCTCCTGATGTCTCGCGCGATTCGGTTCAACGCTTCGCCGATGCCCCGCGCATCCCTGGGTTCGAACGCCAGGCCGCCCGTGGCTGTGGCCAGCTGTCGCAGCAACTTGGGATTTCGGTCGCGCACGAGCGGATCCACGAGCGCGACCGCATAGATGACCGCATTCGACCGTTGCGCTCGATCGAAGACGTGCTCGACGGTCGTCGTACTGGCGTTGTCGCCTCCGTCGCTGATGAGGATCAGGATCTGGCGTTCGCGGTGGCCGCGAGCGACCTCATCGAGCCCGGTCGACACCGCGTCGAACAGCGCCGTTCGGCCTCGCGCGCCGAGGTTGTCGGTGACCGCGTCGCGCACGAGGCTGGGATCGCTGGTGAACGGCTGGCGCGGCGGCATTGCCCGCTTCACGCGCTCGTTGAATGTCATAGCAAAGAACTCGTCGTCGGCGTGGCTCGCAGCGGCGAAGGTGGCCACGGCGGTGGCAACGTGATGTCGCATAGCGAACATGCTTCCGCTGCTGTCGAGGATCAAGCCCACCGTCGCCGGCAAGTCCCGATCGAGGAAGAAGTTGAGCCTCCGCTCCTCGCCGTTCTCGAAGACGCGAAAGCTGTCTCGAGACAGCCCACCGACGTACGCGCCGCGACGATCCGTAACCGTGACGTGAAGGACCACCAGGTCGGATCGGGCGACGAAGCGTGCGCCATCTTGGCCGGCCGTCGGCGACGCCGCCACAGCCACACTTGCCGCGAGGCAAAGAGAGCGTAAATCCATCAGCACACCTCGTGCGTGGCGCGGCAGCCGGAGCGGTCATGCCTTCGTCCGGCGCCGCGCCACATATGCCACAGGGAACGTTGTTGCCTCAGCCCCTTTTTCTCAGCCCGAGGCCGCCGAGGACCGTTCCGACGCCGACCAACAGAGCGATCGGTATGAGGCTCGCGGTGTTCGGCAGCGCTTCCCGAGCGTCCTGGCTTGGGGAAGAAACCGGGGCTGAAGTGGCAGGCACCGACGACGACGCTGCACTGGCGGCGTACGATTCGTCAGCCACACCATCCGCGACGGTATATTCAGGCCCCTCAGCTTCCGCACGAGAGGCAGGTTCGCCCAGGACTGCCGGCCTGCTCGCCCCGTCCGCAGGCTCGGTGGCGCGCGGTGATGGTGAGGCTCCCGCCGGCACGTCACGAGTCAGACGCAAGAACTGCTCTCTCGGGTAGACGAACTCGAGGCCGTTGTGCTCACCCTGGTACCAGATCGTCTTGATCGCGGCCGGCATGCCACTCGCCGTTTCCATGAAGCTGACCTCTGGCTCGACCGGCGCGTCAACTCGCCACGCAGGGATCGTGTGGAACATGGCGTAACTGCGGGTCCCGTCCATGTTCTGGACGTTGATAATCCTTCGTCCGCTGTTTGGATCGGCCAGTCGGAATAGATAGGTGCCTGCCGGTAGCGTGACACCGGGAATCGCCACCGGCTGACTGAACGTAAAGTACGTCGTGCGATCGAACGTCGAGGCGTTCGTGTTCTCGATGAAACCCTCGGTCAGCCCGATCAGCGCCGCCATCACACAAGTCGCAATGAAAGTCCTGACCATGTGATCCTCCTTGTTCGGACATCGCGCGAGATGCGGTGGAGGAGCTGGCGTCCGCATCACACACGGCAGGCTGCAAGAGTGTAGCCGCCTCCCAACTGGACTGAGGTCAAGTGCTTATCGTTGCGTCACTTGCAGCGCGACCTGAACGACAACAAGCACGGGGCACTAGTCGGTAGCGCGATGTTGGCCCTCTGGAAAAACTTACAACCCCTGTAAAGGAACACGTCGGCGCCTCGGCCTAGCCCCACGCCGAGGTGCCCGGACCTCGCCACGAAGAACGCGGCGAGGACGAACGCGCACCGCTGGTGACAAGCCGGCGAGACATGCTGGACGTCGATATCAGGTCGGCTGAAGCCGCACGCGCACTTGCACCGTGTCAATCCGTTCATCGGCCGGCCAGCGCGCCCCGGGCGGTAACACGAGCTTTGCAGACACCTCCCGATCTTGGGTTAGGCCCGAGAGGTCAACCGGCTCGGTTTCCACGGCCTGCGGCCGATCCGTTGTGAAGGGGAGGAGCAGTCGAAGACGAGCCGGACGAGGTTCGGCCGCCACGTACGTCATCCCCGGTGGAGGCGCGCCCCGCACGCGCACGTGGACGGGGAGATCGACTTGGCGCAGCTGGATCGTGGCCACTGGAACGGCGTCGGGAACGATGCGTACGACCTCGAGCGACCCGTGCCCGGTGAGGTGAGCCTGCGTCAGCTGGGCTCTCGTCGCGGCGTTCGGTAGCTGGCCCACATCGACCGACAGGCGGAGCGCATTCGGGTTCACGAGGCCAAATGTCCGATCTGGCCCGGCCAGCGTGACCTCGGCCTGGCTCACGCTCGGCTCGTCAAGCACGGTGTCCGTCGGGAGATTCACGTACTGAATTGGGACGACGAACACCCGTTGCAAGATGGCAAGGGGTGGCGTCAGAAGCCACCAGACTGCGACGACACCTCCAGCGAGGGCCTTCAGGCCGACATGATCTGGCCGCCAGACGGGTCGAGCGGCCGGACTGGCGGTTCGCAGCAGGCCCACGCGCTCGAGGTGTGACCTGAGGCGGTCGCGCAAGGGTTCAGTGCCAGCGAGCGCCTCGAGGACGCCGTTCTCGGCCAGGCTGATCGTGCCTTTCTCCTCTGACACGATTACGACGAGCGCGTCGGTTCGCTCCGACAAGCCAAGGCCGGCCGTGTGGCGGGTGCCGTGCTCGGGCAGGTTGTCGACATTCCGCGAGAGCGGGAGATGCACACCGAACCGGTCGACCAGAACGCCGTCGAGAATCACGGCGCCGTCGTGCCCCGGCGTGTCCGTGTTGAAGATGCTACACAGCAACGGCACACTGACCTCGCCGCGGAGCTCGACGCCGCCACGAAGGTAGCTCTCGAGGCCCTGCCGGCCGCGCACCACGATGAGCGCGCCGACGCGTCTCTCGGCCAGGCGGACGATCGACTCAACGAGGCGGTCGACCATGGCCTCCGCGGAGCCCACCGAGTCGCGGCTGGCACGCGCGAAGAGCGCCAGCCGCTCGAACCCTCGACGCACGTCCTCCTGAAGCGCCACCAGGAGCGCGAGCGCCAGTACGCCCCCGCCGACGCGGAGGAAACGCTCGGTGAAGAACAGACCGGTCACCCGCGACGCCGCGTACAGAGCCAGGACGGCACCAAGGGCCAGCAGCACACGCCGTGACATGCTGGCTGTCAACCAGCGGAGGGCGAAGTACACCACGGTCGCGACCACGACAAGGTCGAGCACCTCCACAAACCTCATGACTGACCTTGATGGAGCCTGGTTGTTGCCGGCGGCCGTCTACCGCGGCGATGCTGGCGTGATCCGCCGCACCGCGTCGACGAACGGTCTGAACAACTCCGGCGATTCGAGCTGTCCCTTCATGACGAGATCGCCAGTGACCGCACGACCGAACGCCTTCTTATTGGCGCTGTCATCGATCGTCACGACGGTGCCATCGAGCGCGGCACCGGCGAACGCCCCCTTGGTCCGAGAGTACGCGTAGATGGCCGTGTCCAACGTCAGGTTCGTGCCGAGCTCGGCGGATCTGCCCAGCGGGCCCACCGCCACCGAGACGTTCGCCCCCAGTTCCACACGATCCTCGAGCAGCGCCTCGAGGCCGTCTTCTTCGATGAAGACCAGGACGAGGTCGGTGGCATCCCCGCCGATTTGGAACCCGACGCTCGCCCCGCTCAGATCCAGGAACGAGGTTGGTCCCCACTGGCCCGACGTATCCCGTGCCGTGATGAGTCCCTTCCCCCAACGGGCGCCTACGATGAAGGCGCCGCGCACGACGTGTGGCACCACAGCGATCGCCTTGGCTCGATCGAGGAGCGCTGCTGGAATCCCGGCGTCTTCCGCGCGGGTCAGCTCGCGGAGCACTTGCGCCGCCTGCTTCACACGCTCCCGCTCCTCGTCCAGTGCCGCGTGGGCGATACTCGTCGAGGCGACCAACGTCAGCACCAGCGCGGCACCAAGCGTCGCCCGCCCCGACCTCTCGGCTCTCGTCAAGATCGTCATGGCTGTCTGTCCTTTCCCCGCATGACCCGTCGCCAACTGTCCGGTCAGGCCAACGTAAAGGGTCTCGAAGCGGAACGTGGCCCCCACCGAGGCCCGCCAGAAACTGAAGCCCCTGTAGTGCAACCTCCGTTCCTGCGCCGCAGCACTCGTCTGGTGAGGCGCTCTGGGGGCCATGTGCGGCACGCCACGAACTTCTTACAAGTCCGAGTAAGATCGACCGGTGCCTGACAGCTCCGCAGCGTGGACCAGCCTGCATGTTCTGGTGGTCGAGGACGACGAACCTGCCCGCACGGGTCTTTTGGAACTGCTGCGCAGCTGGGGGACCGCCGCCGACGGCGCGGCCGATGGCGACGAGGCGCTCGCACTCATCGCGCAGGCGCCGCCGGACGTCGTCTTGGCAGATCTCCTGATGCCGAAGCGCGACGGCCTCGAGTTGCTTCACGGATTGCGCGACAGCCTGCACGAGCTGACCTTCGTCATGATGACCGCGCATGCAGACGTCGAGAGCGCCGTGGCCGCGATGAAGGATGGCGCGTATGACTACCTGACGAAACCCATAGAGCCCCAGCGCCTCCGCGCCGTTCTCGACAAGATCGCCCAACGTCACGAATCGCGGCGAGATCTCGCGTCCATGAAGCGCCGCGTGCAGCAGCACGGACGCTTCGGGCAAACCGTCGGCATCAGCCCGAAGATGCGCGAGGTGTACGAGCTCATCGAGCAGGTCGCGCCAAGCGACGCGTCGGTCCTGATCTGGGGCGAGTCCGGCACGGGAAAGGAGCTCGTGGCCCGTGCGATTCACGATCGGAGTGCCCGAGCCGCCGCGCCCTTCGTGGCCGTCAACTGCGCGGCCATCCCCGAAGGACTGCTCGAAAGCGAGATCTTCGGTCATGAACGCGGGGCGTTCACGGGAGCGGTCGACCGCCGGCAGGGCTGTTTCGAGCTGGCGCACGCCGGCACCCTCTTTCTCGACGAGATCGCGGAGATGGTGTCCGCTGTCCAGGCCAAGCTCCTGCGGGTGCTGCAGGAGCGCACGGTCCGTCGCCTGGGCGGCAAGCACGAGCTTCCGGTCAACGTGCGGGTCATCGCGGCGACCAACATCACCCCGCAGCAGGCGATCGCCGACGGGCGCCTGCGCGAGGATCTCTACTACCGACTCAACGTCGTGTCGATCGCACTCCCTCCGCTGCGAGACAGGTCCGGCGACATCCCCCTGCTCGCGCAGACGTTCGTGACGGAATTCGCGGAACGCGACGGACGGCAGGTTCAAGGCCTCACGCGCGAGGCGCTGCAAGCCTTGGAGCAGTATCCCTGGCCGGGCAACGTGCGGGAGCTGCGTAACGTGATCGAACGGGCGGTCATCCTGTCGCGAGGCGAGCTCCTCACGGAAAAAGAGCTTCCACGCGATCTGGTGTACGGCCCTCCTCCGCCAGCGCGAGATCACGAGGGGCTCGCTCCTGGCATGCGCGTGGAGGATGCTGAGCGCCGCCTCATTGAGCTCACTCTCGGACACACGGGCAACAACAAGATCCGCGCCGCTGATATGCTGGGAATCAGCCTGAAGACGCTGTACAACAAGCTTCAGAAGTACAAGCACGTTGCAGGACCTGCGAGCGCCACGGGAGCCTGAGCTGGCCCGAGACTGAGTTATTGCCGACGTCTGAGTGCGAGCGCCAAGCCCCAATTTAAATTACACCGCGTCAAGAGTGAATTAGAAGCGGAACACCGCTCCGATCGACCCTCGCGAGAAACTGAACGTCCCTGGGTCGACATCGATGCCTAGCAGATTGTTCGCCGGGTCGCCCTCGACGTTCCGGAAATACCGGTAGTCCGCTCGCACCCCAAAGTGGCTCGACGTATATCCGTTGATGCCAAACCCCAGGCTGTAACCGAGGCCGTTGTCCTTGATCGCCGGGGCTCCGCCGATCTCGAGATTACGCCGAATCAGACCGAATCCAGCAGTGGCAAACGGTCGAATACCGCCACCCCGTTCGCCGCTGATCGGCACGCCTATGATGATGGCCGGCATCGCGGTGAGTACATAGTTGCCGCCGAGCTGCGCATTGTCGCCGAAGAAATGTCGTGCATAGGCGATGTCGAACTCGGCTCCGACAATGCCCTTGGTCATGCCGCCGATATCGGCACCCCACGTCAGGCGACTGCCGTCATTGAGGGCTTGATTCAGCGAGCGCCCAGCATCGCCGAAGAAGTTCGAGCCGAGGAACAGGTTTACGTGTCCGTCGGCGTGAGCACTCGAAGAGCCGAGCAGGAGAACGACCGTGGCCAATGACATCAGGCGAATGACTCTCATCGTGGCCTCCAGTGTCAAGTAGTCCGATCTTGGATTGACGGCATCTGCGCCGTTCGCCACCATCGCAGTGACTTCGACGTGGCAGCGACGACTGCGGGAGTTGTCGTCGGCGCATCCGTCCGTGATCCGCGGTCCCGGCTATCGCAAGCTTCGCGCCAGGGCGATTCGCGAGAACGTCGCAAGTAACGAGCGCTATCTGACTGTCTTGGTCGCTTCGCTCGGTCTGTAAGATCTACCTACCTACCGACCGTCCTCCCTTCGACGAGGACCAAGCCAATTGGCGGGAGTATGGTCTGACTCACGACATTGGGGGGTCGGTCGTATATATAGGCACGCGGATATATCATCGAAAAAGGTTGTTCCGCTCCGAATCACTCGCGAGCAGGACGCCGCTGGTCCTCATGCCCGATCGACCGACACTGCTCGCTGGCGAGCGCGAGCGCTTCACAACGTTGATCTTCTACGGCGTCGTGCTGCTGCTCGGCTATCTGCTGTTGCGAATCTTTCAGCCATTCTTCGATCCGCTCGGCTGGGCGGCGGTGCTCGCCATCTGTGTGTACCCGTGGAACGAGAAGTTGGTGAACCACCTCGGTCGCAATCGCGCGGCGGCTATCACAACCCTTGCGGTCACCGCTCTCATCATCGGGCCTGGACTCCTCGTCCTGACTGCGTTCGTGCGGGAAGCCAGGGCGGCGCTCGAAGGGCTCGATCGTGACGTCCTCCTGGGGCAGTTCGACTGGGTGGTGGCGAGGTGGGATCGTGTCCGCGTCTACCTTCCCGGCGCGCAAGCGCTCGATCTCGGTTCTCTGGTGAATCAGGCCAGCGCCAACGTCGCCAGTTTCCTTGGCGCGCGGGTTGGCGGATTGCTGGCGGACCTCGCCGTCTTCATGTTTCATCTCTTTGTGACGCTGTTCGCGCTGTACTTCTTGCTGCGCGATGCAGGCGCCATCATGCGGGCCATTCGACGGGCGCTGCCATTCGACGAGCCCCGCCGCGAGCGGATGATTTGCCAGACCGGCGACCTCGTTTACGCGAGCGTGACGTCCGGTCTGGTCATCGCGTCGATTCAGGGACTCCTCGGCGGATTGCTCTTCGCAGGGCTCGGCCTCAACGCGCCGGTCTTCTGGGGGGTTGTCATGGGCTTCTTCGCCTTGCTGCCCTTCTTCGGCACGTGGGTGGTGTGGCTGCCCGCTGCCATTTGGCTTGCCAGCTCTGGACAAATAACGAAGGCGCTGACGCTTGCCGCAATCGGGGCGGCCGTCGTTGCAAGCGTCGATAACGTCCTGCGTCCTGCGCTGCTCGCCGGCCGTGCGCGGATGAACGGGTTGTTGATGTTCGTCAGCCTGCTTGGCGGCGTCAGCGTCTTCGGGTTGCTCGGGCTCGTACTTGGCCCGCTGGTCGTGGCGCTGGCTGCAGGCCTGCTCGAAGCCTACGCAGGAGAGCCGGAGATTATCGAGGCGCGGACACTTTCCATCGAAGACAGCCCCCGCATTCTGCCTTGAAATGGTTCGCAGCGAAGCGCGGCATCACCGTCTCCTACGAGGCGATTCGACAGTGGTGTCGGAGGTTCGGTTCTGAGTACGCCCGGCTTACCGCGTCAGGGTTTAGTCCAAACGAATGGTAGACGCCGGTATTTTCTTCGTGGCCTCGATCAATTTCTATACAGGTGGAATCGTCGCGGATTCCTTACATTGCCGCTCAACGACCCTTTGCGATTACCCGTGCGCTCAGTGTCTGTGGTGCGGCCGCAGTGCTTCGGTGAGGAATGTCCGTCGTTCCTCCAAGTCCAATCGGCAGTGGCAGTTCCTGCCGCCGCGGATCCGCAGGCCTGGCGTCTAGTGCCGATCGGCTTGTTAGCTGGAGGTTCCTGATCGTTGGGTTATGGCACGCCGGTTGCTCCAGGGTAAAAAACGACCATTCGAATGTGATTACCGCGAGTGATCAACGGAAAAGAGTAACGGTTGATCGTCGTCAGTCCACTCGAAAAGGGAGCCGTCATGGCGATCTCGACGTTTCTGGCCTGCTTGACTAGACCTAGGTCGACGCACCGAACGCATCCGCCGCGATTTGAAATTGAAATCTCGAGTATCGATCGCAACCTGATTGGCCGTGACCAATTCGCCAAAGAGCGACGACGGCGCATCAGGTATCAGCAGCGAATAGACCGACGCGTGTTGAGAGCTGCCTCTTGATGCGCGCCGAATGCGAATGCTTACGCCGAACGGTTCGGCCAAGGAATGGGACATTACGGGTTCGGAAGGCGCTGGCGTCTGGGGCGCCATGATTCACTGCGCCGCCGACGGCCTTTTGCTGTGTCTCAACGGGAGCCGCCGACCGGCGACGTGCGCAGGCGTACCGCGGCCGCCGTTGCGCGTGATGCCGGAGCATGGAGTTTCATGATCAGCACTGGCTGATCTGCCCACGCACCGGCACCTGGCACTCAGCGGACACGCTCTGCGCACGATTCACCGGCTCGGCGTCGACGGCGCGCGGCGGTGCGTATCCGCCAGTCTCGCGTTCCGGCGTTGAGTTTCCGCCCGGAGCGCGTGGAGACATTCGGCCGTCGTTCCGTAGTTCCCGCCATGATCCCGCAGTATCGGCAGGCCATGAAGGCTGCAGAGCAACCATCGGACCAGCTGCCATTTCCAAGTAATCCAGTCCACAGCACGCCGGAACTGACGAATTGACGAATTGAGTGAGTAAGAATTACCGCACCCGACATAATTCCATTCCTGAGGCTGGCGGTCATTCGGGCAGCCGTTCCGACACCCACACCGCCAGATCCTTTTCTTGACTGCAGCTGCCGAGAGGTTCTAGCTGGCGACTCGCGAAGGCGCAGATCCGATGGGGTATCCGTCGATTTCCGAATACGTGTACGTCATGCGGAGCGTCGCCGCCCCAAGCATGCGAAGCTGGGCATTCGATTCAAGCGTCACTGGGACGATCGCCCCATTGATTCGTTCGTAGGATCGAACGATGTCAACGCGTGTGACCCAGAACGACGGGCTTTTGGCGAGTCGTCCTTCGAGTCGAACCAAGCCGCCATCGTGTTGCAGGAACATCGTGCCCGATACGAGCACGCGCTCCTTTCGACGTGGCGATAACAGGATGTTGGCCAGCCCCTCGGCGTCGACGCCGTTCGTGTGAAACGTGTAGTTCGCGGGCGTCAGTGCCGAACGCGCTGCCTCGCCTTGTGCGATGACCTCTCGCTCGCCGTCAAGAACGGCTCGTAGCACCTTCGAGCGGATATAACTTGACCCACCTTCGGCCATGACTTCGTATCGGAATCCAGTCTCCTGCGAGTACTCGGTGAGGGCCTCCAGCCATCCTGTTCGGGGTCCGTTCTCGGCTTCGAGCCGACGGACGGCGCGATAGGGACGCTGCGAAACGTCCTGGGCGAGGAATTGCCTGATGGAGTCGTCGGCCGCGCTGGGAACCGTCGCCGAAAGAGTCTGCCCGATAGCCGTCACCAACAGAAGAATTCTGAGCGGATGACGAGCGGTAAACACGTGGGCACACAGTGCACCGATCATGCCGAATTCTGCAGGCCAGATGCGGGTCGCCGTTGCAAGAGACGATCAGACGTGAGACGTGTCGGGAGGCCAACTGCGCCTCCCGCCGAGTGGGTGGGGTGATGTCGCCGCCCAGAGTGGACCGCGAGCGATGCTGCCTATTTGGCAGCAATCGCGATGCCAACAACGTCTGCTGTGGCCGCGTTCTTGCACCAGGTTCGGGTGGTTATGAAACCGTTCTCGCGCGTCTCTGGAGGGAGCGAAGCGGCCTCCAACGAGCGTTAGTAGAGAAACATGGATCTGATTACGCTCGGCGCACTATTCGTCTCGTCGATCGGATTGGGCCTGGCGGGATCCCGAGCGATTCTGTCCGGTGTGTTGTGCCTCGTGATGCCACCGATTGTCAGAAACAGCCTGGTGAACAGCCAGACACTGGAGACGGCGGATCATGAAACGCACACCCTCAGTCTCCCCGCGCCCGCTGCTTGACCGGGTTCTCTGTCGGGGACGGCAGCTCCTCACGTGCCAAGTCGAACGGATAGGCGATCGGTATCGAGTGTCTGCCCTGACACACGGGCAGCGTCACCGTCTGCACGTCAAGCGCTTTGATGCCAGCCTGGCGGCGCTTCAAAGCCATGCGGGCGCTCGTGGCAGACCTTCGACGCGCAGGTTGGATGTCGGTGGCGTATCGATAGAAATTGAGCCGGAGTCAGTACGTCGGAGGGCCCCGCGCGCACCCGGAATGTCAACACCGATTTTGGCGCCGACAGGGCGACTCTAGCTTCGCTAGTTGGGCGTGAAGCAAGGAGCTGCTGTTCGGCGCAATGAGCACGCGCCTCGATTGATCGAGAACAGGGTTCGCGCTCTCTCAGCGTGGTCACCGCATCGCGCCGTCGCCCGCCCCGACGTCTCGGCTCTCGTCAAGATCGTCACTGAGTTATTGCCGTCGTCTGAATGCGAGCGCCAAGCCCCCGATGATTGAGGCGCCCCCCGCGATCGGCCGAAGCGGTA
>JBOGIR010000367.1:0-3735 GCA_050742335.1 Vicinamibacterales bacterium
GCGTTGCACTCGAGGAAGGCGATTCGTGACGCCGACGGGAAGCGCTTCAGCTCCTCCATCGTGAAGGTGAGCGGACGATCCACCATGCCGTGCACCATCAGCCGATGTTTCTGGGAATCGGCGTCGGGGATTCCGTTGGTGTGGTCCATCAGGAAATGAAGACCGGAGGGCGTGATGATGCCGTCCAGATCCTGCAGCGGCGTCATCAGCGCGGTATCGGTGATGGCAGTGGGCCGGGCCGTCGTTCGACGCACCACGCTGCTGGCGAACTTGGAGGGCTGGCCATAGGCCAGGAGACCCTGTGGCTCGTAGGGTGGCGGCGTAGCGGTCTGCCCGCGCACCGACCGGACGGCGCTCATCACGAAGCCGGCCAAGGCGCCGCCGCTCGTCAGGAATCGTCTGCGACCCGAATGGGAGTGCGAATGCGAACCCATAGGTGTTGCTCCTTCCGATGTCGTCGGGCCTTCTGGGAGGCCCGGATGGATCGAGCTTTCCGCGCGGCCATACTAACCCATTTTTCACTTCCACGGGCCACGGAGTCGTCATGAGCTGCGCTCACCCCGCAGCATGAAAATTTGCTCGGCTGCTCACGACGACTAGATGTGTTGTATACGACGTATACACGATTTTCTGAGCAGACACGGAGACACGGAGCCTTGGCCATCTTGGAATCTGAGAATTGACATCAGCTGCCAGTTCCCACGCTGCGCAAGCGTTGCGTCCACAGTCGCCACGACCACGCCAAGGGCACGCTAATTTACACGACCGTCGTTATTGACCTGGCGTGGGCTTCAGCGTCCTGTCGTTGTCGCAGATGTACTCGACCAGATCGGTGTCGGGCAGCAGGCGAAACGCGATCGTCTGCGTCCTCCACGTTCGCGAGAACCTGGTGGGGTCGTTGATGGTTACTTGCACCTGCAGAGTACCGGCGCTCGGCCGCCGAAACCGTTCTGTCGTGCGGAGCGACTCGCTGTGTGCGAGGGGCGTGAGGTCGAGCCAGCCCTGGGTGTTGAACCCGGCGGTTTCGATCACGAACTCGTCGCCTTCCCATCGGCCCACCGAATAACCGAACCAGGCCGGCTGCATGTCGGCGGGCAGTGGGCGGCCATCCGTGAACACCTGACGAAAGTGCTGGAACTCCTCGAACAGCATAATCGTCAGCCCGGGGGCGTGCACGAACTTGAATGGCGTGGGCACCAGAAAATTGTCAACGATGGTATGCGGCAGACAGCGGCTCGACGGCCCCTGATCGCCCCGGCGCAGGCGCTCGTCGTACTCGGCCTGTGCGGCCGGAAGGAGTGGGAACGGCGCGCCGTCCGCGGTCTTCAACCGAATCACGGGATCTTCGCCGAGCACTTGCCCCTGCGGGAAGCCGCCGTCGGTGGCCCTCGCATCCGGATACCAGACCCCGGACAGGTCGACCCGGCCGTCGGGGAGGCGTGGAGCCGGCGCCTTCAGGTCGGGTCGACCGTCAGCGGTTCGGGGGATGCGTGTGTCAGGATGACGGAGCCACTGGGCCGATCCGCTGGCGGCGGTGGCGACGAGCAGCCCCACGACGACGCCAAGTCGGAGCTTCATACGGTTCTCCTGGGCAAGTCGCGGAATGCGGATTCTAGCAGAACGATCGCGCTGTCTCACGAGACGCACCGCAGCGCCCATGACTGACGGCGAAGCGTGGGTCGGTGGGATCGACACTCAGCTCCCGGTAGCAGTGGCTGGCGCCGACCCCGGCGCGATGTTCTGGTTCATGCGGAAGAGGTTCGCCGGGTCGTATTTCATCTTCAGCGCCGCAAGGCGCGCGAGCTTGGCTGCGCCGTACGCCGCCTTCAGGCCGTCGGAGCCTTCGTCCCCTCCCAGGTAGTTCACGTATGCGGCGCCTGCCAGAAACGGCTGCATCGCGCTGAAGAACTCGCGTGTCCAGGCGATGTTCCGGTCCGTATCCTTCGCATCGGACCAGGCTGATGTGACGACGAAGTTGTACGGCCAGCCGCGATGGCCGAATGCCGTGGCCGAATCCGGGACGCGGTCCATTGCACCGTTGCCGTTATGCTCGAGGACAACGACTGTCCGCTTCGACGGCACCCGTGCGAAGAATTTGACGAGGACGTCGATCGCTTCGTCGCTCAGGCGCTTCAGGTAGCTCGACTTCCAGTACCCATAGAGCCCGGGCGGCCAGAGGAAGTCGGCCATCCGCTGCGCCTGGTTGTACGGCGTCGGCTGGAACAGGTCGACCAGCGGCGGCCCGTATT
The DNA here is from genome assembly GCA_050742335.1 of Vicinamibacterales bacterium. Lineage (GTDB taxonomy): Bacteria > Acidobacteriota > Vicinamibacteria > Vicinamibacterales > UBA2999 > DATCJA01. The sequence continues at coordinate 2,250 of JBOGIR010000367.1, forward strand.
CGCGCAGCGGTCGAAGGATGTTTTCGCCCTCCTCGATTGGACCAGCATAAACGCCCCCGAGCCCCACGAGCGGCTTGCCCAGGAGAGCAGCCGGTCCGGATGGATCATCAGGGAAGTGAAACAGCAGCGCGCCCTGCGTACATGCCTCAGGTGAGGAGGCTTCGAAATCGCGCCACCGGCGCAGTGCGCCCGCGGCTCCTGCGGCGGGATGGAGAACGATTCCAGCGAGCACGGTTCCGACTGGATGGGCCTGAAACTCGAAGCTGGTGACGATGCCAAAGTTGCCGCCGCCGCCGCGTATTGCCCAAAAGAGGTTGTCGTGCTCGGAAGCGCTGGCAGTGACGAGCCAGCCGTCCGCAAGCACGACTTCCGCCGACAGCAGGTTGTCGAGCGCCAGCCCATGTTTGCGAACGAGCCAGCCAAGCCCGCCGCCGAGGGTCAATCCCGAAACGCCGGTGACTGCGACGAAGCCGCCGGTCGCGGCCAGCCCGTGGGGCTGGAGCGCGTCGTTGACCTCACCCCAGTTGCAGCCAGCTTCCACGCGCACCGTTCGCGTCGCGGCGTCTACGGTGATCGCCTTCATGCGCGACAGATCGATCACGAGTCCGTTGTCACACACGGCGTAGCCGCCGACGTTGTGGCCGGTACAGCGGACCGAGACGAGTAGCGTCTGCTCGCGCGCGAACCTCACAGCCTCGATCACGTCAGCCGCATTGGTGCAGCGGGCGATGATCGCCGGGCGTCGGTCGATCATGGCGTTGAACACACCTCGTGCGGCGTCGTACCCCTGGTCGCCTGGACCAAGCAGCTCACCGCTAAAGTGAAACTTCAACTGGTGGATGGCGGACGATGCAATCATGGCACCCTCCCTCGTGTTGGGATGAAAGGAAGACGCAACGTGACAAGCCAAACACGTAGAGCCTCCCGTCCCGTGCGCCGATGACGAGAAGGCCGGTGGCGATCGCGAATGTTCCTGCCGTGTCCGGCCTCGGGCCGCCGGATCAGGGCCACCGCAGGCGCGCGGCGCCGAACGGCTTCTCGTCGCCCGTTTTCTTGCGCAGGTGCCCGTACATCAGTTCTTCGACGAGCTCGACGCACTTGAACTCCAGGAGCTGCACGTTCGCGTCGTGCCGGCGATACAGCGGCATCCGAATGGTCCAGGGGCGCGTGAACACCTTGGGATCCTCGATGGTGACCTGATAGTCGATGCGATCGGGGCCCGCGGGGATGAAGCGCTCCACAATGTGAAGGGCCTCGCTGTGGAAGTTGCCGGCGCGGTCGAACCACGACTGATCGTTGAAGCCGGTCACGTCCACGACGAGCGTGTCGCCCTCCCAACGGCCCACTGACTGACCCATCCACGTGTCGACGGGGGGCGGCTCGGTCTTCCGCATCTTGATCACGCGGCTGGCGCTGGCATATTCGTACGCCATGAGGATGTCGTTGTTGCCGGTCTGCAGGATCTGAAACGGATACGGCATGTAGG
>JBOGIR010000368.1:0-4270 GCA_050742335.1 Vicinamibacterales bacterium
CCTGTTCCGGTGCTCGATAGCGTCGCCGCCACTGCGGGTGTGGATGCGGCTCAGTTCGCGGTGTCGGACACAGGCGCGGCCCTGTATCTGCCGGGCCAGGGCAGATCGGGAGCCCCGATTGGCTGGATGACTCGCGAAGGCCCCATGACGTCGTTGAGGGCGGCGCCTGCCAATTGGAGCAATCCTGCCTTCGCGCCCGATGGCCGCAGGCTGGCTGTGGAAATCGCCGACGGTGCCAACGTGGACGTCTGGGTCTATGAGTGGGCTCGCGATACGCTGTCGCGCCTGACCTTTGGCGTTGCCTATGACACGAAACCCGTCTGGACGCCGGATGGCCGTCGCATCGCGTTCGGTTCGAACCGCGACAACAACCGAGCGCCGAACCTCTACTGGCAGGCGGCCGACGGAACAGGCGATGTCCAACGTCTGACGGAAAGCCAGAGCGGGCAGTATCCGGCGTCGTGGCATCCCAGCGGGAAGTTCCTCGCCTTCCAGGAAGCCAGTAACTCCGGCGACATCATGATGCTGCCAATGGACGGCGATGAGGCCTCGGGATGGAAGCCGGGGAAGCCGACCGTCTTTCTGAGTGGCCCGTATACCGAAGCGGAGCCGATGTTCTCCCCGGACGGGCGATGGCTGGCGTATGCGTCCTTCGAATCAGGGCGCAGTGAAGTGTACGTGCGGCCGTTTCCCGGCCCCGGCGGGAAGTGGCAGATTTCAACCGGCGGCGGCAATTATCCGACGTGGTCGCGCACGCGCCCCGAGCTGTTCTATGGGACGCAGGATCAGCGGATCATGGTGGCGTCGTACGCCGTGGAAGGCGACTCGTTCCGTGCCGACAAGCCGCGTCTCTGGTCCGAGGCACGGTTTCAGCCACGGCCCAGCCGGCGCAGCTTCGATGTGCACCCGGATGGCACTCGCTTCGCGGTCGCGCCGGTTTCAGACACGCAGGACGGAGTGAGGCAGGACGGAGTGAGGCAGGACGCGGTCGTCCTTATTTCCAACTTCTTCGACGAGCTGCGCCGCGTCGCGCCAGCGCAATAGGCGGACCTGAACGTCTACCTTATCGGAAGGCGACTCGCCCCGCTACAGCACGCATGCGATTGGAACCGTCCGAGCCATTCCAACGATCCGAACGGCCCGAACGACCCGCCTACGCTTTGCGCTTGCATACGTCCGGCGCAAAGCTACGGCGCGGCCTCGCCGAAGCTCGCCGGAAGACAACGGCGAGCGAAGGCGGGTCCGAACGACCCGAACGACCCGAAACGGTTCCATGACCGATACGGCCACCGCCGAGATCCGCAAGACTCCACTCAACGCCCGCCATCGTGCACTGCACGCCCGGATGGTGCCGTTTGCCGGCTGGGACATGCCCGTGGAGTACACCGGGATCGCGCGCGAGCACATGGCCGTCCGCACCCGGGCCGGCCTCTTCGATGTCAGCCACATGGGCGAAATCGAAATTGCCGGGAAAGACGCCGTCGCGGCCGTCCAGACAGTCGCCTGCAGCGACCCGGCACAGCTTCGAGTCGGCCAGGCGCACTATTCCGGTCTTCTGACGCCTGAGGGGACGTTCCTGGACGACATCGTTGTCTACCGGATGGCCCCGGCTCATTTCCTGCTCGTCGTGAACGCGTCGAACATCGCGAAGGACTACGCGTGGATTCGCGAACAGGTGAAAGCCGTCGGCGAGGCGGCCGCGATCGATTCGAGCAGCCGCTACGGGCTGATCGCCCTGCAGGGACCCGTATCGCGCGACGTGCTCCAGCCGCTCACGGGGATCGAGCTCGCCGGGATCAGCCCGTTCTGGTTTGCCCATGGCGAGGTCGCCGGCGCGCGCGCCACCATCTCGCGCACGGGCTACACGGGCGAAGACGGCTTCGAGATATTCGTGGCGTCGAACGTCGCCGACCGTGTGTGGCAGGCCATGCTGGAGTCGGGCCGTTCCTTCGACGTGCTCCCGGCAGGCCTTGGGGCGCGCGACACGCTGCGTCTCGAGGCATCCATGCGGCTGTTCGGCAACGACATCGACGAGTCCACCACGGTGCTCGAAGCCGGGCTCGGTTGGATGATCGGATGGAGCAACGAGCGTTTCATCGGGCGCGACAGGCTCCTGCAGCAGAAGGAGCAGGGGGTCTCCCGCCGCCTCGTCGGATTCGAGATGATCGACCGCGGCATCGCGAGGCATGGGCACCAGGTGGTCTCACACGGCGGCCCCGTCGGCGTCGTCACGAGCGGGACGCAGACACCGTACCTCAGGAAAGCCATCGGCATGGCGTACGTGCCGATCGACCTGTCACGGCCTGGAACCGAGATGGACATCGACATTCGCGGCCGCACCGCGCGGGCCCGCGTGGTGCCGATGCCGTTCTACAAACGAGGACGAGATGCCGTATCCGGATGACCGGAAGTACACGAAGGACCACGAGTGGATTCGCCTGTCCGGCGAGGTCGCTGAAGTCGGGATCAGCGACTACGCGCAGCAACAGCTCGGCGATGTTGTCTACGTGGAGCTGCCGGACGTCGGCACCGAGGTCACCGCCGGTCAGGCCTGTGGTGCCATCGAGTCGGTCAAGGCGGTGTCCGAGCTGTTTGCGCCGATGAGCGGCCAGGTGACCGCCGTCAACGATCACGTCAAGCAGCATCCCGAAACCGTGAACACCGATCCGCACGGAACGTGGATGCTCAAGCTCCGTGTCTCGAATCCCGGTGAAGCTGCGGCGCTCCTCGACGGCACGCAGTATCAGGCGCTCCTTGGCTGACTCCTCCTTCGACGCCAGCGACTGGTTCGCACCCCGGCACATCGGTCCGTCCGCCGACGAGCGCGAGGCGATGCTCGAGGCGATCGGCGTGCCTTCGCTCGACGCCCTCATCGACGAAGCGATTCCTGCGTCCATTCGGCTGCCGCACCCGCTGAAGCTCCCGCCTCCGGAAAGCGAGCACCAGTACCTGCGGCGACTGACGCAGGTGGCTCGCCACAACAAGACGTTCCGTTCCTACATCGGCCTCGGGTATCACGACACCATTACGCCAAGTGTCATCCTGCGAATGGTGCTCGAAAATCCGGGCTGGTACACACCCTACACGCCGTACCAGGCGGAGATTGCGCAGGGACGACTCGAGTCGCTCCTGAACTTTCAGACGATGGTGGTGGATCTCACGGGGATGGAGGTGGCGAACGCGTCGCTGCTGGACGAAGCCACGGCGGCTGCCGAAGCGATGACGCTGCTGCACCGTGTGCGGATGAACACGCCGCAGAACGCGGTGCGACCGATCGCGGTCCGCGAGGGAGAGCCCGAACGAAGCGTATTCCTGGTGAGCGATGGCTGTCTGCCCCAGACGATCGACGTGCTGCGCACTCGTGCGGAACCGCTCGACATCGACGTGCAGGTGGGGCCGGCCGACTCGATGACGTTCGACGCGGGCGGCACGATGCCATTCGGCGTGCTGCTCCAGTACCCGGATGCAGTGGGCCTCGTCCAGGACCTGCGGCCGTTCATCAGCCGCGCGCACGAGGCCGGCGTGCTCGTGGCCGTGGGCGCAGATCTCCTGGCGCTGGCGCTTCTCATATCTCCTGGAGAGATGGGCGCCGACGTCGTCTTTGGCAATTCGCAGCGCTTCGGCGTGCCGCTCGGGTACGGCGGTCCGCATGCGGCGTTCTTCGCCACGCGACAGGCCTTCGTCCGCCAGATGCCAGGCCGCATCATTGGCGTGTCGATCGATGCCCACGGCCGCACGGCGTACCGGATGGCGCTCGCCACTCGCGAGCAGCACATCCGACGGGAGCGGGCGACGTCGAACATCTGCACCGCGCAGGCGCTTCTGGCCAATATCGCCGCCATGTACGCCGTCTATCATGGCCCCGCCGGCCTGCAGACCATCGCTCGCCGCATCCATACGCTGGCACGGCTTCTCGAGCGCGAGCTGTGCAAGCTCGGGCTGCGGCAGCGCAACCCGCACTACTTCGAGACCCTGCAGGTGGAACTGCCGATCGATGCGGAGGCCGTCCGCCGGTACGCGCTCGAGGCTGGAATCAACTTCCGCTACCTCGACGATCGCACGGTCGGCATTGCACTGAACGAGGCCGTTGACACCACGGACGTCCGCGACATCGTCACCGTGTTTGCCGCGGCGCTAGGACAGCCGGCGCCGGACATTGATTTCGATGCTACGCCAGAGACGGTAGCGGTAGCCGGAAGCCTTCCGCCTTCGCGTGAAGCTTCGGCGGACCGCCGGGACGGTCCGCAGGAGCGGACCGTCCAGCCAGTGC
>JBOGIR010000369.1:0-4897 GCA_050742335.1 Vicinamibacterales bacterium
CGGCGTCCTGCTGCGCGCTACTTCGGCAATTGATTGAGCAGCGGGACGTCCTTGACCTCGGGCTCTCTCGGGAGCGAGAGGATGTAGGCGTAGATATTGGCCGCGTTCGAGTCGCTCATGACTTTGATGCTGTAGGCCGGCATCTGCGACGTGCGCGGCGCCCGAAGGTACAGGGTGAACTGTCGTTCGTTCAGCCGCGGCGGCAGCAGCCGCGGTCCGTTGCCGGTCTGCGCGTTGTAGCCGTGGCAGGCCCAGCAACTGTAATTCAGATACAGCGGTTTTCCGAGCGCCGCAGTGCCGGTCGTCGGGTTCGCCACGGCCTGCGCAGGGGTGCCCGCTGACGCCGCACCGCTCAGGCCCCCCTGCGCGGCGACTGCTGCCGCGAGAAGCCCCGCCGCCGCGACGACGATGAGTGCCTTCTTCACCATACTCAGCGCGGCTGCGTGATGACGTCCAGCAGCACCGGCTCGCCCTTCTTCACGCGCTCGATGCCGCGCTTGAGCGCCGGCCCGAGATCGTTCGGGTTGTCGATCGGCCCCTCGGCGTACATGCCGTACCCCTCGGCCAGCTTCGTGTAGTGGATGTTCGGCTCCTTGATCGCCGTGCCGATGTGCGCGTTGGTCGCGCCGCGGTTGCGCACCGAGCACATCTGCTGGATGAACATCACTTCCTGATGGTAGCCGCGGTTGTTGTGCATGATCGTGAGCAGCGGAATCTTGTGGTGGACTGCCGTCCACAGCACGCCGGGCGCGTAGTTCAGATCGCCGTCGGTCTGGATGTTGATCGGGATCCGCCCGTGCTTCCGCAGCGCCAGCGCCGCGCCGACCGCGGCCGGAGCGCCGTAGCCCATGCCGCCGCCGCCCTGCCCGCCCAGGTAGCTGTACGTCTTGTTCATGTCCCACAGCCGCAGCGGCCAGCTGCTGAAAAACGAGGCCGGCGACACGAGCGACCAGTCTTCATCCTTGATGAGCGGCCAGAGCTCCGCGGTGATCCGGGCCGTGCTGATCGGGCTCGAATCCCACCCGAAGCGCGCCAGTTCGATCACGCGCTCGCGCGCCTGCCGGTTGGCCTCGGCGTGCTTGCGACCCCGCTCCTGAAAGAACGCCCGCCGATCGGACGTCATCAGTTTCTTGACTTCCTCGATGAGTGCCGGCAGCGTGGCCTCCGAATCGCCGGTCACGAGCAGGTCCGCTTGCGGCGGGTTCCCGAGCACGTTGAAGTTGGCGGTCGCCAGCAGCTCCGCCGTGCTGATGCTGATCCGCGGCGGCGCCGGCGCGTTCGTGCCACCACCGCCGAACCCGCCGCCACCTGCCGCTTCGAGCATCAGGATCAGGTCCGGATTGCCGGCGCCGTCGCCGCCAAGCGGATGACGGGAGGGGAAGTTCACGCGATCCCCACCGACATTGACCGGCATCTGCAGCAGCTCGGCCAGCTCGACCATCAACCGCAGCCCGTCCTGCGTCCGGATGGCGCGGCCGGCCTGCACGCGCGGGTTCTCCGCTGCCAGAAGCCGCTTGGCAATCTCACGCACGGAGCCGTGATCGGCCGCCGGCGGCGCCGGCAGCACGAGCTTCGGGATCGGCGGTCGTTGCGCCAGCGGGTCCTTCTGGATCCGGCTGTCGAGGACGAGGAGCACCGGCGCCATCGGCGGCGTCATCATCAGCCGGTAGGCGCGGAACATTCCGTTGGTGAACTGCGTCAGGGTGTCGGGTTGGTAGTCCCATTTGACGTATCCGCGGGCCAGCGACGCCATGTCCGTCGCATTGTGCGCCGGCACCGCACCTTCGACGTCGACGCCGGCCATCATGAAGATCGGCACGCGGTCGCAGTAGGCGTTGTAGATCGCCATCGCCGCGTGCTGAATGCCGATCACGCCATGGAGGATGGCGCCCATCGGCTTGCCCTCGGCCTTGGCATAGCCGTGCGCCATCGCCACGGACGATTCCTCGTGCAGCGCGGTAAGGAGCTCCGGGTTCCTGTTCTGGCCGTAGTTGATGATCGACTCGTGCAGCCCCTCGAAGCTCGACCCGGGGTTGGCCGCCACGTACTCGACGCCGAGCGCGCGGATCACGTCGACCATGTAGTCGGACTGCGGGCTCTCGATGAAACGCGCCGGCCGCACCTGCGGCGGCGGCGTGGCGGAGGTGTCGCGTGCCAGCTGTGCGTCGGACGGCGGCGCAGCCGCCGTGGCGGTACCTGGCGTCTGTGCCGGCTGTTCCGCGTCCACGCTGGCCGCGAGCGCACTACGGGGGGACTGCGCCACCACGGCGGCAGCGCCGGCTGCGGCGCGCTTCAGAAATCCACGCCGGCCGACGGCTCTCTTTGACGGCTTGGCCACGGAGTCCTCCATCCCGTTCACGGGACAATCATGCGGCGAATCAGCGGATTGGTGTCCATGTGGCTGTTCGACGCCGTCCGCGCATCAAGCTCGCAGCCGGGGCCGCGGCCCCCCGAGTCGGGATAATTTGACACGATACCGTGTCCCATGGCCGATCGGTCACGGGCGTCATCTGGCAAGGAGCCGCCGGACGGGGAGACGCGGGCAGGAAGCCACCGGCGTCCTCGGCCCGAGAGTATACATGGTATAGGATTCGACGCATTCCTCGCGCTCACGTTCGGACTATCGGCGTCCTGCTGCTGATCACCGCAGGCGGGGTCCCCAACGCGCGGAGTGTGCGCGTTGGCGTGGTAGGCACGGCGGCCGCCGTTGCCCCGGCCCGATTCGTCCGTTTCAGCGAAGCCCGCCCGATTCTGACCGAGCTGGCCGGCAGGCTTCCGCCCGCGCTCAACACGCTGACCCCGGCGCAGATGGAAGGAGCATGGCCTGGCTGGATCGAGCGCCACGATCGCGACGTGCGCGCGCGGCTCGAGCAGGGCGACGAAGACACCATCGTCAACTGGATGTTGTTCGGCACCTCGTTCACGTCGAGACCACGCGCGGTGCTCGGGGCGGTCGAATCGGGGACGGCGGGCGATCGGGAGGTGGTGCTGCGCCGGACGATTGACCTGATCTCGGCCCGCCTCGACGATCTTCTGACGGCGCTGACCGCCCCTGGCAATGACGAGCGCCGGCTGTTCGCCCGCGCCCTTCTCGAGCGACGGGGGCTTCGCTTTGCGACCGTGGGCGACAGGGAAGCTGTACGAAAATATCTGCTCGCGGCGGTTATCCGCGTAGCGGGCGAACAGGACCAGATCGATCAGGAACTTGGCGCCACGAGCAGCGGCGACCCCATCACCGAGTTCGTCCAGCGGTCCCGGCTGTTTCGCACGCGCGGCCTGTCGCTCGACACGTCGCTCGCTGCCAACTATTCGGTCGAGCAGGCGCTGGCGGCGATGAAGACGCGTGGCCTGGTCAAGCCGGGTTCCGTGAGGCGTGTGGCGGTCGTCGGTCCAGGCCTCGACTTCGCGGACAAGGAGGTCGGGTTCGACATCTATCCACAACAGACGCTGCAGCCGTTTGCCGTGCTCGATTCGATCAAGCGGCTGGGTCTTGGGCCCTCGCCAGGCGATCCGGAGATCGTGCTCCTCGACATCAGCCCGCGCGTCATCGATCATGTGACGCAGGCTCGAGCGCGGGCCGCAAGAAACATCGGCTACACGCTGAACTTGCCGCTGCCTAGAAGTACGCCGTGGCTCCCTCAGGTTCGTTCGTACTGGCAGACGTTCGGCGATCAGATTGGCGCGCCCGCCCAGGCGCCGGCGTCGAAGGCGATAGCAGACGTGGCCGAGTTGCGGGCCGTTCGCGCGAGGCCGTCTGCCGTGAGGCGGATGTCGGTGCTGAACGTCAACATCGTGACCGAGCGACTCGACGGGGAAGCGTTCGATCTCGTGATTGCTACCAACGTGTTCATCTACTACGACGTGCTCGAGCAGGCGCTCGCGATGTCGAACGTCGAAGCGATGCTGAAGCCCGGCGCGTTTCTGCTGGCGAACTCATCAGCGCCGAATCTGATATCGGTCACGATTCGCCCGGTCGAGACCATGACGACTCCGTACACGCGCGCCGGCGACGCCGGCCAGAACATCCTCGATTTCATCGTCTGGTACCAAGCGCCCGCAAACTGAGTACAGTAGCGTCCGGCTTTTGGCCGGACCCGCGGGTGGCGCGGCCGAGCAACCCTACGCCGCGCACGCCGCGCACGCTAAAGCGTGCGCTCTACAGGTGTCGTGGCACGCTGGCGGTCGTTCAGCCATGTGTATCGGCCGTGTGTAGCGCGCAGGCTTCTAGCCTGCGCGGAGGTCCGGCTTCCATAACGCCGTGACCGATCGCGTCGCGGCAGGCGAAATCCGGACACGACGAGGGGAAAACCTCAGGATCCGGCTGTTGCGGATTCCACTTGACATGCCCGCGCGACAGGCCTAGCCTGCCGCGTCTAGAGGGCTCTTGCGCCCGTACCGTCCCGCGCCGGCGGCGTCTACCTGCAAGAACATGTTGAGGAGGACAGCGATGCTGACCCTGTTCCGGCAATCGTCACGACCCCTGTTGGTGCTGTTGGTGGCGTTGCTCGTACCGTCGGCGGCCTACGCACAAGCCGCGATCACCGGCGTTGTGCGGGACGCCTCGGGCGGCGTGCTACCGGGCGTGACGGTGGAAGCCGCCAGCCCCGTCCTGATCGAAAAGATTCGGCAGGTCGTCACCGACGCCACCGGCCAGTACCGGATCGTCGATCTCCGACCGGGCGTCTATGCCGTGACGTTCGAGCTGCCCGGTTTCAGTGTCGTGAGACGCGAAGGGATCGAGCTGTCGGGGAACTTCGTGGCGACCGTGAACGCCGACCTGCGGGTCGGCGCGGTCGAAGAAACGATCACGGTGACCGGCGAGTCGCCCATCGTCGACGTGCAAAGCGCGCGGACGCAGCAGATCCTCGACCGGGAGATCATCTCCGCGATTCCGACG
>JBOGIR010000370.1:0-9496 GCA_050742335.1 Vicinamibacterales bacterium
TCGTCGGGTCGTCAATGAGCGACTCGCCACCCAACAAGGAGGGCACGCCGGGCGACGTGCGCGCCTACGACGTGCGGACCGGCCGGGTGTCCGCAGGCTTCGGCGACGCCGGCAGCGTGAGCCTGCGGTACGACTCGCAGCCGTTCGGATGGACCGGTGCGCCGCGCGTCTGCCGCGACGTGGTGATCGTCGGGTCGTCAATGAGCGACTCGCCACCCAACAAGGAGGGCACGCCGGGCGACGTGCGCGCCTACGATGTACGGACCGGGCGGCTGCGGTGGACCTTCCACGTGGTGCCGCGCGTCGGCGAGTTCGGCATCGACACCTGGAGGAACGACTCGTGGGCGTACACCGGCCACGCCAACTTGTGGTCGCTCATCAGCGTGGACGAACAGCTCGGCTACGCGTACCTCCCGCTGACCAGCCCGACAAGCGACATGTACGGCGGCCACCGGCCGGGCGACAACCTGTTCAGCAACAGCCTCGTCACCGTCAACTGCCTCACGGGCGAGCGCGTCTGGCACTATCAGCTCGTCCATCACGACCTGTGGGACTACGATCTGCCGGCCGCGCCCGTGCTGGCCGACATCACCGTCGACGGCCGGCGCATCCAATCCGTCGTCCAGGTCACCAAACAGGGATTCGCGTTCGTATTCGATCGCGTCACCGGACAGCCGGTATGGCCGATCGAGGAGCGCCCCGTGCCGCAGTCGAAGACCCCGGGAGAGCAGACGTCGCCGACGCAGCCGTTTCCGACCAAGCCGCCCGCGTTCGAGCGGCAGGGCGTGACGGTGGACGATCTCATCGACTTCACACCGGAGCTGCGCGCCGCGGCACTCGCGATCGCCAAGCGCTACGTGATCGGCCCGATGTTCACGCCCCCCTCCATCAAGGGCCCCGGACCGAACGACACGAAGGGGACCGTCCAGCTTCCCGGCTCGGTGGGCGGCGCCGACTGGCAGGGTGCGGCCTTCGACCCCGAGACCGGCCTGCTGTACGTGCCGTCGATCACCGGCCCTTTCGTGGCTGACATCATCCCTGGCAACCCGAAGACGACCAATCTCACCTTCACCCGCGGGACGCGCGAGTATCCGGCGGCCCCCATGGGCTTACCGCTGCTGAAGCCGCCGTACGGGCGGATTACGGCCATCGATCTCAACCGGGGAGAGATCGCGTGGAGCGTGCCGAACGGCAGTGGCCCGCGAGACCACCCGCTACTCAAGCCGCTGAATCTCCCGCCGCTCGGCAACCCCGGCCGCAGCGCGCCGCTCGTCACACGAACGCTGCTGTTTGTCGGCGAGGGCGATCCGATCATGGCCGCGCCCGCGCGGGTGCCCGCCGGGATGCCGCTGTCGCTCGCACCGGGTGCGGGCGACCGGAAGTTCCGCGCCTACGACAAGGCCACGGGGCGAGTCGTGTGGGAAACCGATCTGCCCGCGGGCACGACCGGCGCCCCGATGACGTACCTCTTCAGCGGAAAACAGTACATCGTCGTCGCGGTGGGATCGCGGGAGCACGCGGCAGAGTTCATCGCGTTCAGCCTGCCGTAGAACGGTCCGAACGATCGGTATTGGTGATCAGCCTCACACTCCGCTGAAACGTCGTATACGCGATCGCCCATTCGAGCAGCACCACGAGGCGATTGCGGAAGCCGACCAGCTTCACAATATGGAGAAACAGCCAGGCGAGCCACGCCACAAACCCCGAAAAGCGAATCCAGCCCAGGTCGGCGATGGCCGCGCCGCGGCCCACAATCGCCATGCTCCCCTTGTCGTGAAAAACGAAACGCGTCGACGCTCCACCTCGCAGACGACTGAGGATCGTCCCGGCCGCGTGTCTTGCCTGCTGAATGGCGACCTGCGCGACACCCGGGAGCGGCTTTCCGGTGTCGTCCACGAACGCCGCGGCGTCGCCGACGACGAACACCTCCGGGTGACCCGGCACTGAAAGGTCCGGCTCCACGACGACGCGTCCGGCGCGATCGAGCGGCACGCCAAGCGACCTGACCAGCGGGCACGCGGTCACACCGGCTGTCCAGATCACCGTCCCGGCCACGAGCCGCTCGGCTCCCAGCATCACCCCGTGCGCATCAACGCCGGTCACCGCGCTCTGTTCCCGTACTTCCACGCGCAGCCTGGCCAGCGACGCGCGCGCCGCCTGTCGAAGCGTCTCGGGAAACGAGGGCAGGATCGTCGGTCCCGCCTCGACGAGCACGATGCGCGCCCGGCCGGGGTCGATCGATCGAAACTCGTGCCGCAAGGTGTGGCGAGCGATTTCCGCCAGCGTGCCCGCCAGTTCCACGCCGGTGGGACCGCCACCCACGAGAGCGAAGGTGAGCAGTTCCTGCTGTCGTGCCAAATCTGTCTCACGCTCCGCCCGCTCGAAGGCCAGCAGTACGCGCCGGCGGATCTCGAGGGCGTCCTCGAGCGTCTTCAGCCCGGGCGCGAAGCGGGCCCAGTCGTCATGGCCAAAGTATGTGTGGCTCGACCCTGTCGCGATGATGAGGAAGTCGTACGAAAGATCGGCGCCGTCGGTCAGCACCACGCGCCGGTTCGTCGTGTCGATCGACGCCGCTTCGCCGAGCAGCACGCGAATGTTCGGCGACCGCCTGAAAATCCACCGAATCGGCGCCGCAATGTCACCAGGCGAGAGTGCCGCGGTCGCCACCTGATACAGGAGCGGCTGGAACAGGTGGTAATTGTGGCGATCGAGCAGCGTGACGCTCACGGCGCGATCGCGCAGCGCCTTGGCGGCGGCGAGGCCGCCAAAACCGCCGCCGATGATGACGACGTGCGGGCGTTCGGACCCGCCTTCGCTCGCCGCTGGTTGTTTCCGGCGAGCTACGGCGAGGCCTCGTCGTAGCTTTGCGCCGAGCGTACGTGAGCGCAAAGCGTAGGCGGTTCGCTCGGGTCGTTCGGATCGTTCGGCCACCTGCAGTACACTGAACCACTCGCGATGAAGAGTGCAACCACCATCGCCACGGACCACACCGTCGCGACAGTGTGTCCACTCGACTGTCCGGACTCGTGCAGCCTCGAAGTCACGGTGGAGGACGGCCGGATCACGGCCATCGACGGATCGCACGACAATCCGATCACTGGCGGGTACATCTGCGCGAAGGTTCGGCGGTTCGGCGAGCGGCTGTACGGCGCCGACCGTCTCTTGTACCCGGCTGTTCGGAAGGGACCCAAAGGAGCCTGCAGCTTTCGCCGCGTGTCGTGGGACGAGGCGTTGACCGTCATTGCCGATCGCATGCGAGAGGCGCGCGATCGCTGGGGCGGAGAAGCCATCCTTCCGTATTCGTACGGCGGATCGAACGGGCTGCTGACGCAGGATACGAGCGACGCCACGCTGTTTCGCCGCCTCGGCGCGTCACGGCTGGCGCGAACTGTCTGCGCCGCACCGACCGGCGTGGCCAACCTGGCGCTGTACGGAAAAATGCCGTCGGTCGTCTACGAGGACTTCCCGGAGGCGAAGCTCATCGTGCTCTGGGGTGCCAACCCCTCGGCCTCCGGCATCCATCTGGTGCCGTACATCCGGGAAGCGCAGCGCCGTGGCGCGCGTCTGATCGTCGTCGATCCGCGAACGACGCCGCTGGCCAAGCAGGCCGACATTCACCTCGCCGTCCGGCCTGGGACAGATCTTCCCGTCGCGCTGGCGATGCATCGGTATCTGTTCGAGGAGGGACACGCCGACACCGCGTTCCTCGAAGCGCACGCGCGCGGGGCCGATCGGCTTCGGGAGCGCGCATGGCCGTGGACATTCGAACGCGCCGCCGCCGAGGCTGGCGTCGATGCCGCAACGCTTCGGGCCGCCGCGGAGGCGTACGCCGGCACGAGCCCGGCAATCATTCGATGTGGCTGGGGCCAGGAGCGCAACCGGAACGGCGGCAACGCCTCGCTCGCCATCCTCGCCCTCCCCGCCGTGGCCGGGAAATTCGGCGTGCGCGGCGGCGGCTACACGATGAGCAATTCGGCCTCGTGGGGCATCACGCGCACGTGGATTGGCAGCGACGAACCGCCGACGCGGCTGATCAACATGAATCAGCTCGGGCGCGCGCTCGAGGCGACCGACCCGCCGGTCACGGTGCTGTTCGTCTACAACAGCAACGCGGCGGTCACCACGCCCGATCAGCGCCGGATCCTCGAGGGTCTCGCGCGCGACGACCTGTTCACCATTGTCTTCGAGCAGGTGATGACCGACACGGCGCGGTATGCCGACGTCGTGTTGCCGGCAACCACGTTCCTCGAGGGCTACGAGATCGCGCGAAGCTATGGAACGCTCAGTCTGCGCCTGGGGAAGCCGGTCGTCGATGCCGCGGGCGAGTCACGTTCGAACGCCGAGGTGTTTGGGGACCTGCTCGAGCGCCTCCAGTTGCGGCGTGACGGCGAGCCGTGCGGCGAGCTCGAGGAGATGCTGGGCGTACTGGCGCAACTGCCGCAGTCGATCGGCGCCGAGCTGAGCGACCGTGGCGCGGCGACGCCTCCCTACGGCGGGCGGCCGATTCAATGTCACGACGTGTGGCCGCTCACGCCCGGCGGTAAGGTCAATCTCTTTCCGGAGGAGCTCGACGCGCAGGCGCCGGCAGGGCTCTACGGCTATCAGCCCGATCCTGGCACCGCGGAATTCCCGCTTACGCTCATCTCGCCGGCGAGCGAGCGGACCATCAGCTCCACACTCGCCGAGCTGCCGCGTCCCGAGGTCCGTCTCCTGATGCATCCCGATGATGCGTCGGCGCGAGGGCTGGCAGATGGCGAGGCCGTCCGCATGTTCAACGCGCTCGGAGAAGTCCGGTGCAATCTTAGGATCGGCGCGTGGATTCGGCCTGGGACCGTGTCGCTGCCGAAAGGGCTGTGGCGGAAGCACACGGCCAACGGGTACACGGTGAATGCGCTGGTACCGGATGCGCTGACCGATCTCGGCGGGGGGGCGTGCTTCAACGACGCGCGCGTGCAGGTCGCACAGGCTGCTCAATAACTGAAGAAGAAAATCAAGTCGAGTCCACCACGTTCCACACGTTGGAACGTCACGTGTGCAACCGCCGGCGTTTGGGCAATGGAGCCTTGCAATCGCAGAAACTCGGCAATCTGGTATTCCAGAATCAACTCGGTCGCCTCCGCGGCGCCGAAACCACGACGGATTCGGACGAACAGGTCCTCTCCAATCTGCTCGCCGATGCTCAGGCTCGCCCCGAGCCCGCCCGCGGTCTGCGTCTGGAACTCGAGCTCGTCCAGCTCGAGTGCATTCGCCAGCGACTGCGTCAACCCTGAAACGATATACCCGCCAGCGAGCGCACCCGCGCGCTCGGCAAGCGAGACCTGCTGCCTTTCACCAAGCTCGTTGACGGGCACGTTGAAGACAATGAGCGACAGGATGTCCGCCTCGTCGAGAGGCGGTCGGCTGCTGAGGGACAGCTCCGGCTGTCTCATCGACCCCTGCACGTGGACGAATGTCTCGACGCCTGAGATGATCCGCCGCGCCTGCAGATCGAGGAGCGGATCGATCTCCTCGGTGCCGCCGAAGCGAATCCGTCCGTCGCGCAGGATCTCGAACCGACGGCGCTGAAACGTGTAGCTGCCGCGAATCGTGTTGATCTCGCCAATCAATCGAGGCGGCGCACCCGGCCCCTTCCGAACCTGCAAGGCGCCCCCGACGGTCACGTTCACATCGCCGATGCTGAATGACGCGTTCGCCGTCCTGATATCGGTGCCGCGCAGTACGAGATTGCCGGGCACGGCGACGCCGACCTCCACCTCGACGGCCTCGAGCAGCGTTGACTGAGGCGGTGCCGGCGCGGGGTCGACCGCGCCGGGCGCGGCCGAATCCAGGCCCGCAGTCTGCGTCCCGAAGGAGCCAGTTGTCTCCTCCAGGACTCGCGCCACGTCCACATTGCCGGTCACCACTTCCACGACACCTTCGATTCGAGGCGCGCGCAACTCGCCGGTCACGCGGATGTCCGTATCGAGTCTCAAGCCGGCCAGCTCGTTGTCGACTACCTCGAAACCCTCGGACCGGACCTTGACGTCCACGGCACCGACGGCGCCCTCGTGCACCGCAAGCGTGCCGCCCACTGTCATGACCTGGTTGCGCTCGTCGACGATCCGCATCTCGCCGATCGTGACGGCATCGGTCGTCAGGTCCACTCTGGTGTTCAGGCCGGTATAGGCGGTTCCGAGGTCGGGAACCGCGAACGCCCCACCGCGGACGTCGATGACGCCGTCGAAATGCGGATCGCGCCCGGTTCCCGTGACTCTGACATTCGCTTCCAGCGCGCCGGTCACGTTCGTGAGGTAGGGGGTGAACCCCTGAATCAAGCCGAGGTCGATCTCGCTGCTCGAGATCTGCAGGTCGATGCCCTCGCCGTTGGCGGGTGTTTCGTGCCCGTTGACGCGCGTACGATTCGGCCACAGCAGCGAGATCGGCGCATGGCCCTTCGCCGTCAGCCACGCCTGCGGCGATTGCTGCAGTCTGACGTTCACGTTCACCCCCGGCCGCACGTAGTCGACCGAACCTGCGAGCGACTCGAACGTGAACTGGCGGAACCCGCCATCGGTCAGTGTGAACTGACCTTCGGCGCGGACCGCATCGAGCGGACCGAACACGTCGGCGGTGGCGTTCAGGCGGCCGGCGAATCGTTGGGCGCCCAGCATGAGCTCGTCGAGCTCGGCGACGTCGACCTGTTCGGCGCGGACGCGCAGCTCCTCGGTCGGCGACCCGATCACGCCGTCCGCATCGACCCGCTGGTCCCCGCTGGCGAGCTGAAGGTTCCGGATCTCGACGCGGTCGCCGCCGAAACGGACAGCCGCGGTGCTGCCAGGAACGGTCCGCCATTCGACCTTCCCGCTGCGCAGCACCATGTGCCCGAGATGCACGTCCTGATGGTCCGGATGCAACACCGCCGAGCCCGCGGCCGCCAGTTCGCGCTCGCCTTCTTGCGCCACGGCGTTGAACTCGAGCTGCGACCGTGCATAGGTCGTGTCGGCCGCGAGCTGGCGCACGTGTCGCCCGGCAACTTCGAGTAACGTGGCTGTGCTCAGCGCCGTGATCGTCGCCTTCTTCAGTGACAGCTCCGGTACGGTCGCATCGAACGTGCTGGCAAGCGTCAGCGCGCGTGTGTCTCGATAGCCGATGTTGGTGCCCTGCAGCGTCCCCTTCACGTTCAGCGCGCGAGCGTTTCCGGTCATCGTGGCATCGATGGTTGCACCGCCCTTCAGGGGCCAGCCGAAAACCTTCCCGACCTGTTCGAGCGAGGGGCTCTCGACGTGCGCCTCGAGCCTGGAGGCTCCGGTCTCGTTCAACGCGATCGGGCCCCGGCCACTGGCCGTCAGGTCAGGCCCCGTGACTTCGAACCGCGCAAGCTCCCCTTCGCGCTTCGCGTAGGTGCCTTCGATCGACGCGCGGTCGATGACAAGGCCGGCCAACGTCGAATTCGCGAGGTTCACCCGGCCGGAGACGTCGAGCGAATCGACGGTGATTCCCGAGGCGTAGTTGCGAAGCGTGGCCTCGACGTCGAGCGTGCCGTTCAGATCTCCCGCAACCTCTTCCTCGTCCGACGGCACCGCCGGATTGAAGCCGCCGAACTCGCCTCGCGCACGCCCGTTCATGTCGCCGCCGTCGACACGTGCGGCGACGTCGAGCCGCGGAAACGTCGCCCCGAACAGGACCGAATCGGACGCGGTGCCGGTGGCGTCGAGCGTGAACGGATAGTGCCCGCCTCCGCTCCCTGTCACCTCGAACGCCGCAGTGACTCGGCTGCGGAACCGGTCTGTCGCCAGCGCATCAACCCCGAACCCCTCGCCGATTTGCTGCACGTCGAGATCCGCCACCTGCCCTTGCGCGGTGTACACGGGAGCGCTCCGACCGAACGTCACCTGACCCGTCGTTCCGGGCTCAATCGAGGCGCCTGTCATTGTCGACGCGTCGAACTCGGCACCTGTGGTGTACTCGCCGTCCTGCGACGTCAGCGTCCAGTAGAATTGCAGGTCGCTTGGCACCACCGGCATCCTGAGTGACGGAGGCACGTTTCGGAGATCGACGCCGGCGGCATAGCCGGCAAGATCCAGCACGACCGGTCGCCTGACGACGAACGTTCCGGTCGCCGACACGCGACCGCCGTAGGCATTGGCAGAGCCGTCCACCTGGATCACCCGGCCGTCGATTCGACCGTGCGCCACGAGGTGCTGCGCCTCATAGCCGGCCTCCGTTGCGTGTTCGAGGTCGAGGGCATATGTCCCACGAAGTGGCGCTTCGCCCGTCGGAAGCGCCAGGTCGATCTGCGCTTCGCCCGTGATGTCGCTCGTGAAGGCGCTGGCGGGGATCGCTCCAGGGCCAACGGTGTGCGGCGCTGTCAATGGCGCGAAATTGAAACGGGCCATCGACACGGCTCCCGCGACCGCGCGGTCCGGCCCGGCGGCATCGACCGTGAGATCGCCCGCCACGTGGCCCAGCGTCGCGTCTTGTACGTTCACATCGACCGAGAGACGCTCGAGCGGACCCTGCGCAGACACCTCGAAGGCCGGCCGCAGCCCGTACCCGCGGAGTGCGGGAACCACGCGTCCGATTTCGTCGGTGGCGAGCTTGCTCGATGACGCGTTCAGCGCGATCACTCGCCTGCCGCCTTCACCCGTTCGTATCGTTCCATCAACACGAAGCGAGCTCTCCTCCGTCCGCAACGACATGTTCTCGAACACCACGCCCTCATCCGTCTGTACGATCGTGCCGGATAGCGCGTTGACGCCGAGGTGCGGCGCTTCGGCGCGCAGCGACACGTGCGCGATGTCGATCGTCAGCGCGTCTTCGTTCCTCCTGACACCAACCGACGCGTCGAGACGCTCAATCCGCGACGGCACGACCGCGCCGCGCGTGCCGACCGTCCGGTCGTTGAAGTAGAGCGTGCCGCCGCTGATGCTGATGGCGCCGATTGCAAATGCGCGTCGCCGCCGCGAGGGCGCGGGAGGCGTACGGACCTTGATCAGGCGTGCGAGGTTCCATCCCTCGTCCGTCCGCTCGAGACGAAACGCCGGCCGGTTCAGGCGGATCTCGTCGAGCACGACCTCGCCACGAAGCAGCGCGAACGCGTCGTAGTCGAGACCCACGTTCTCGACATGGACGACGGGCTTGCCGTCCAACGTCACGCCGACGTCTTCGAGCTCGACGCCGAAGAAGAGATTGCCGTCCAGCCGTCCGATCGACAGATCACCGTTCAGGTAGTTCGCGGCCTGCCGGACGATGAAGCTCCGCATCCACTGCTTGAACCAGGCGGTCTGCGTGACGATGACGGCCATCGACGCCATGCCGACGAGGAGGGTGCAAACGAGGGCGACGACTTGCAGCGATCGTCGGACAACGGACATGTTCTAGAACGCCTGGCCGATGCTGAAATGCACGCGCCAGTGGCGTTGCTCCGGCTCGCCATTCACGAGGAGGTTGTCGATCGGATTGAGCTGGAAGCCGACATCGACGCGCGCGGGTCCTACCGGTGTCATGTACCTGAGTC
>JBOGIR010000371.1:0-4687 GCA_050742335.1 Vicinamibacterales bacterium
ACGTCGACGACGGCGTTGTTCAGCGCGGTGGTCGTGGAATACCTGATCGCCGGATCGTCAGACGATCCCCTGAACGTCCCGGCACGCTGGGCGTCTACGGGGGCCCGCACGCTGACAAGGACGAGCAGACAGAATCCAACGGCCAGGAGCGTTCGCCAGTACATCGGGCGCCATCCTTCGTTTTGGACCGCTATACGGTGCGAACCGGGAGTTTCGGACCCGCTGCACGGCGCGGCTGGGCGCCGTGGAGCGGTCCAAAGCGCGCGGAGCGCGCCAAGAAGATACTGCCAACCAGTCAAGGGCGTCTTCACCAGGATATCAAGGACAGGCCCTTGGCTGGTTCTGTTCCATGAGCATGCCTGAACGGGACTACTGCCCGCGTTGGGGTGGCGTGAACGGCGACTTGAGCTCGAACCCATCCACGTGCAGTTCGATCCGATCGTCGATCCGGACGCCAACGATCCCGTTGGTCTTCTCGGTCTCGGTGTAGGACCCTGTTCCCGCCCGCGTCGGCGTCGCGTGGACGACCGCACCGTTGATCAGATATGACACGGCGGTTGGGGCCACCTGCACTTCCAGTGTGTTCGTCGACTTGCCGCTTGGATCCGGCTTCCTGATGGCAAAGTGAAGGGACTTGTCGATCTCGTGGACTTCGTTGCCGGCGCGGTGGCGCACTTGAAACGTGCCGTCCTGCGCGATGGTGAAATACACGTAGGTTGGAGTGGAGCCCTCGACGTCGGTCGCGCCGAAGACGAGGCCATAGTCGGTGATTCTGTCGCTCGGCTTCATCAGCGTGAAGGTCGCCGCCACGGCATAGACACCCTTGACCGTGTGAGCGGGATTCCAGAATATCGCGCCCGGCCCGCCCGCAACGTGGAAGCCCTTTCCCATCGGCGTGAACTTGAAGGTGGGGGTGGTCTCGGGTCCGGACGCACTGTGGCTCCCGTCGGTGCGCACTTTCCAGCCAGCCTGGACCTGCACCGCGTTCGGGACCGCCACTACCGCAATGAGCGCAATGAGCAAGGCACGCCGACGCATGGCCATCTCCTTCTTTGACGCGCGAGTGCGGATATGATATCCCTTCCGCGCTTCGGGATCAGCGTGCCAATAGCGCCCATAGAAACCCCCACCGCCAACGGGACGCGTCGCCGCTTTCTCAGCTCGATCACCACCGGCATTCTGGGCGTCATCGGCGGTATTCTCGGCGTCCTCGGCGGCGGCGCCGTCCTGTCGTCCACGGTTCGCAGACAACAGGACTGGCTCACCGCATCGGCGCTCCTCGATCTCCCCGACAACGAGCCGACGGCGGTCACGCTCAGCGTGATGCGGCTGGACGGGTATCGCGACGTCCTCCAGCGGCGAACCATTTTCCTCGTGAAGACGGGGGAGTCGGAGGTCGTCGGGTTCGACGCCACGTGCACGCATCTTGGCTGTCTCGTCGCCTGGGATCGGCAGACGCAGGTCTTTCGATGTCCGTGCCACGGCGGCATCTTTGACCGGACGGGCGCGGTGATGGACGGTCCTCCCCCCGAGCCGCTCGCGAAGATCGCCACGCGGGTGGACGGCACCCGCGTGCTGGTGCAGGCCTAGCGCATGCGCGACTGGTTGGACGCCAGAACGGGCTTCCGCGCCCTGGTGAAGCACGTTCTCGACGAACCGTTGCCGAGCGGTGTCGGGTGGTGGTTCGTCACCGGCAGCATCGTGCTGTTCCTGCTGGCAGTACAGCTGGTGACCGGAGTTCTGCTCGCCATCTTCTACTCGCCCTCGCCCGACTCCGCGTACGACAGCATCCGCTTCATCATGGAGCGTGTCACGTTCGGGCGCGTGCTGCGCGGTCTGCACTTCTTCGGCGCGAGCTTCATCGTCATTGCGGCGATCGTCCACATGTTGCGGGTCGTGGCGTTCGGGTCGTACAAGAAGCCGCGCGAGTTGAACTGGATCGTCGGTGTGCTGCTGCTTCTGATCATCCTCGGCTTTGCGCTCACCGGGTATCTCCTGCCGTGGGATCAAAAGGCGTACTGGGCGACGACGGTCACGATCAATATCGCGCGGAGCACGCCGCTCGTCGGCGATGTTCTGAGCGGGCTGCTGAAAGGCGGCACCGACCTGGGCGCTTTGACGTTGTTGCGGTGGTACGCGGCGCATGTCTTTCTCCTGCCTGCGTGCCTGATCGCCTTTACCGTGGCGCACCTCTACTTGATGCGCCGGCAGGGCATTTCGGGTCCCGTCAAGGCGATGCCGGGCCCGCCGACGCCCTTCTATCCCTATCACGCGCTGAAAGACACGATCGCGTCCGCGGCGGTCTTCGCGCTGCTGCTGACGCTGGCGATCTTCTTCGATGCCCCACTCGACCCGGTGGCCGACCCCACCGACGCGACGTATGTCCCGCGGCCCGAGTGGTACTTCATGAGCCTGTTCGAGCTGCTGAAGTATTTCCCGGGGCCGCTCGAACCGGTGGCGACGGTGGTCATTCCCGGCCTCGTCATCATGTTGCTGTTGCTGCTGCCGTTCCTGGACCGCCGGCCGGACCGGGAACCTGCAAAGCGGCCGCTCGTCATCGGAAGCTTCATCGTCGTCTTCACCGGCATCACGCTGCTCACGGTTCTCGGGTTCCGGAGCACGCCGGCGCCGTCATCGGCACCGCAGCAGGCGATGGCGCAGCGCCGCGCCGCGGCCGCCGGCCTGCGCGGGCCCGTGATGGTCGAGGACGTCTTCAAGAACGTGCAGGCGCTGAAGGGCATCACGGTCGACGAGTTCATGGGGACCATGGGACTCATGTCGGCGTCGCTTGGCCTCTGCTGCAGCGATTGTCATCCCGGCGCCGGCACGGAAAGCGTCAAGTGGGAAGACGACAGCAATCCGAGGAAAGTGACGGCCCGCAAGATGGTGCTCATGATGCAGGCCATCAACAGGGACAACTTCTCAGGACGTCAGGTGGTGACGTGCTGGACCTGTCATAACCTCCGAGACGTCCCGCTCCAGACGCCGCGGCTCGACCGGCTGTACAGCGAGGCGTTGACCGAACTGGATGACGTGGTCTCGAAGGCCGCCGGCGTTCCGGCTCCCACCGAGGTCATCGACAGGTATCTGCAGGCGATCGGCGGCGCGGAGCAAGCGGCGGGCATCACCAGCATCGTGGCCACCGGCACAGTCGAGGCGTTCGGGAGCTTCGGGGGCGGCGGCACCTTCGAGTTCTTTGCACAGGCTCCGGACAAACGCGCCATGCACAGTCATCTCCCGTCTGGAGAAAGCATCCGGACCTTCGACGGTCGCACCGGGTGGTTTGCGATCCCCCTGGCGGTGGTGCGCAAGTACCCCTTGACGGGTGGGGAGCTCGACGGCGCCCGGCTGGACGCACTGTTGACCTTTCCCACGCAGATCGCGCAGTCGCTCTCAGCGCTGCGCGTGGGCCCCAGGACCGAGGCGCAAGGCAAGGGTGTCTACCTCCTGCAGGGAAACGGCCCGAGAGGTTCGCTCGCGACGCTCTACTTCGATCGGGAGTCGGGGTTGCTCGTGCGGATCGTCCGCCACACGCCGTCGCAGATTGGCAAGGTGCCGACGCAGGTGGACTACGAGGACTACCGCGACGTCGGCGGCATCAAGTTTCCCCACCGCTGGACGTACACGTGGCTGGACGGCCGTGACACGTTCGAGTTCAGTGACGTGAAGTTCAATCTTCCGATTGACGCGGCGAAGTTCGGGGAACCGCTGCTGCCGGCGCCTCGTTAAAGGCTCTCCTAGGCGTTTTTCAACACGACGAGCCATGGAGACGCGGAGTCACGGAGAAACAATAGGCGCCTCCGTGGCTACGTGGATGTGCTCGGTCATGCGCGGCCCCTGACGCGACCGGCCCCGCGCGCTGACGGCGGGGGATGGCGAATCTTCGCACGACGCGCTACGATGACGCGTCCAACAATCGTCAGGTCCGAAAGCGGGGCCCCCAACGCGCGGAGTCTGCGCGTTGGGGCAGAGGAGGTAGCGCTATGAAACGCCTTGGCCTGGTGATCGTTCTCGTGGTGCTCGCCACGCCGCTCGCCGCGCAGTGGCTGCACTATCCCACTCCTGGCATTCCGCGCGCAGCCGACGGCAAACCGAACCTGACGGCGCCGGCGCCGCGAACGCCGGACGGGAAGCCCGACCTGTCGGGGATCTGGCAGCGCACGAACAACCAGCGGTATCGCCGGAACATTGCCGCAGACCTCAAGTCCGAAGAAGTACAGCCGTGGGCGCGCGAGCTCGTGGCCGAGCGGATGGAAAACCTCGGCAAGGACTCGATGTTCGCCAACTGCCTGCCGCTCGGCCCCGCCTACGCGACCAGCGAGCGGATGTTCAAGTTCGTGCAGACGCCCGGGCTGATCCTCATGCTGGACCAGGACCTCACGTATCGGCAGATCTTCATGGACGGGCGGCCGCTCGAAAAGGAGCCCAACCCGACATGGATGGGCTATGCGGTGGGACGCTGGGATGGCGACACGCTCGTGGTCGAAAGCTTCGGCTACAACGACAAGACCTGGCTCGATTCGTACGGCCATCCACACTCCGAGGCGATGCGGATCACGGAGCGCTACCGCCGCCGGGACTTCGGGCACATGGACATTGACGTCACCCTCACCGACGCCAGCGTGTTTTCCCGCCCGATCACCATCACGCTGAACGCGGCGATCGAGCCCGACACCGAACTGCTCGA
>JBOGIR010000372.1:0-17762 GCA_050742335.1 Vicinamibacterales bacterium
CGCTTACACTCATCTCTGGGCGGGTTGTTGCGATCATCACAGCCTCCTTCTGGCTTTGAACACCCTAAGGAGCTTAATCGCGCGGCCCGCTCATAGTCTCTTCGTGGTTGTCTCTTGCTACCCAATGACGAGCGACAAGGCCGTGGCGACGAAGTAGATGATGCCGACATACCCGTTCAGGTCGAAGGCACGTTTCACCTGCGACAGATCGCTTTCGCTCACGAGCGACTGCTCGTACGCGAGCAGACAGGCGACCACCAGCACGCCACCGAGATACAGCGACGGAAGCTCCGCGACCCGCCACAACACGGCCATGGCGGCAACCGTGGCTACGTGCATCACGCGCGACAGGTGAATGGCCGTTCGCACGCCAAACCGGACGGGTATCGACTGCAGCGCATGGGTGCGGTCGAACTCGAAGTCCTGACACGCGTACAGGATGTCGAATCCGCCGACCCACAATCCGATCGCGAGACCAAGCAGCCACGGCTCGGCGCCTCCCCGGCCGCCTGCGGCTATCCATCCTCCCACCGGCGCCACCGCCATGGCGAGCCCCAGGAAGAACTGTGTGTAGGACGTGTAGCGCTTGGCGAGCGAGTACCAGAAGACGATGGCGAGTGCGAGCGGCGACAGCACCAGACAGAGCACGCTGAGCCGGCCCGCCGCGTAGACGAAGACGACCGACGAGGCAACGACAAAGAGCGTCGCTTCCACCCTCGACATGGCGCCCCGCGGCAATTCGCGCATCGCCGTCCGGGGATTCAGCGCGTCGAACCGCGCGTCAACCAGCCGGTTGAATCCCATCGCGGCGCTGCGCGCGCCGACCATGCACACGGTGATCCACGCCACCTGCGACCACGCAAAGGGCTGGACGCGCCAGGCGAGCAGCGCGCCGATGAGTGCAAACGGCAGCGCGAAGACCGAGTGGCTGAACCGGACGAACGAGAGATACGTCAGGAGCGTACGCATTTACCCGCCGTCGGGCCACGTGATCGCATCGGGCCTGATGCCAGACAGCAGGTATTCTTCCACATCGCCTACGGACTCCGGCAGGCGTACTGCGATGAGCGACGCCTGCTTGCCTGCATCAAGACTGCCGAAGTCGCCGCCGAAACCGAGCGCCCGGGCGCCGCAGAGCGTTGCGCTCTCGAGCAGATCTCGCGCCGGGACACGCGGAGCTAGCCTCCGCGACGCGGCCAGCTCCTCGAACATGTTCAGGTCATCGACACTGGCCAGGCTGTCGGTCCCCAGCGCGACGGCGAGACCCATCGCATAGAAGGCGTCGAGGGGTGGATCGCCCACCCCGACGTATCGATTGCTGCGCGGACAGGACACCACGGTTGTCCCGAGCGCCTCGAGTCGGGCGAGATCGTCGCTGGAACACTGCACCGCGTGCACCGCCAGCACCCGGGCGTCGAGAAAGCCCATATCGGACAGGTATGTCACGGGCGAGCAACCGGGCGCCCGCCAGGTGTCGGCCCATGCGCCGGCGTCGCGCAGCAGGTCGCGCCACCCCCCGCTGCCCCGCTGCAGGAACTCGACTTCTTCCGGCGACTCGCCAAGATGGACGCTCGACACGTCTCCAGGCTTCGCGTCGAGATCCTCGCGGATCGCGGCGAACAGTCCCGGCGACACCGAGTAGGGCGCGTGCGGGGCCAGACTGATCCGCACGAGCGGAGCGGTGCGCCCCATCGCACCCGCTTCAGCACGAGCGTCGGCGACACGTCCAACCGGGTCAGGGACGTTGAAACCGAGCAGCTCATAGAAGATCCTGGCGGGCATTCCAGCATCCTGCAGCAGCGGCACCGTGACGAGCGTGTTGCTGATGTCTCCAATCAGGCCCGTGCCGCTCGCGCGTGCCTCCCCGATCGCCGCACGTGCGGCGTCGAGAATCGCCGGGTCGCGTGGATCCAGGTAGAGACGCCTGGCGGCCATGACGGCGCGAATCCAGTCGAGAAACCGATCGGTGCGGGCAACAGCACCCCGAAGATAGGAGAGCTCGAGATGCGTGTGCGCGTTGACCAGTGCGGGAAGGATCACGACGTGACCGAGGTCGAATGACTCCCTCGGTGCGTCGGCCCCGACTCCTGTGATGAGCCCACGCTCGACCGCTACCCAGCCGTCGCGGAGCGGAGGCGCGGTAATCGGGAGGACCCAGGCAGCGCGGTAGATCGGCACTACTGCGCGAGTCGCAGTTGTTTCCCCGTCCTGCTGCGTGCCGGGTAGCGGTGAAGCTCCTCGGGCACCGACGTATCGCCGGACGCCCGCGCCGTATCGAGCGTCAGCATGCGCGGGATCTCACGCTCACGGAAGACAGGGTCGCCCAGGACTTCATAGTGCATGTTCCGACGCTTCGGGATGAAGCCCGCATCCTCGATATTGGTGACGATCTCGACCTCGTCCATGCAGTAGCTGGCGCCGGCGGCACGCACGACGTTTTCCTCGATCATGACGCTGCCCATGTCGTTGGCGCCGTACGCCAGACTGAGCTGCCCGACCTTGCCCCCCTGCGTCACCCACGACGCCTGCAGGTTGTCGACGTTGTCGAGCACGATGCGCGCAAGGGCGAGCGTACGCAGGTAATCGACTCCTGTGGCCTCCACGCCACCGCGTTCGGTGTGCTCGGGCTGATAGCTCCACGTGATGAACGCCGTGAACCCGCCCGTTTCGTCCTGCAGTTCCCTCAATCGCATCATGTGCTCGATGCGCTCTTCGTCGGTCTCCACCGTCCCGTACATCATCGTCGCGGTCGACCTGAGGCCGGCGCGGTGCGCGTGGCGCATGACGTCGAGCCACTCGTCGGAGGACGCCTTGCTGTAGCAGTTCAAGAGCTTTCGCACGCGGTCCACGAGAATTTCGGCCCCGCCTCCGGGAATGCTGTCGAGCCCGGCGGCCACAAGACGGTCGATCACCTCTCGTACCGACATCTGCTTGAGCCGGGAAATGTGCAGGACCTCGGGCGGTGACAATGCGTGCAGCTTGAATTCCGGGTACCGCCCCTTGACAGATCGAAACAGATCTTCGTACCAGGCCATCGGCAGGTCGGGGTTGTGTCCACCCTGAAGCAGGAGTTGATTCCCGCCGACAGCGATCGTTTCGTCTATCTTGCGGAAGATCTCATCGAAGCCGAGCACGTACCCCTCGGACGAACCGACGGGCCGGTAGAACGCGCAAAAATTGCAGCGCGCCACACACACGTTCGTGTAGTTGACGTTGCGGTCGATGATGTAGGTGACAATGGGACCCGGGTGCTTGCGGGCACGGACGGCGCCGGCAAGGCGGCCGAGGAGATGGGTGGGCGCGTGACGATAAAGCTGGAGCGCCTCGTCTCTACAGAGGCGCTCGCCGTCCCGCACTTTGCCCGCGAGTTGCTCGATCATCGCCTAGAAGAATTCCAACGCGCGTGTGTGCGGCGCGAGTCCCAGCTCCGCGGCGAGGTCGAGAAACGTCTGCAGACCGCGTGCTTCTTCTGGACCAAGGCCGTACCTCACATTATGCCGCAGGTACTCCGCCGCACGGGCCGTCGCGGCGGCCTGGCCGCGACCGTACTCCGCCGCAATCGCGTCGGTCGCGCGAGCGCCTTCCTCCTGCGCTTCCTGCAGTGCGCGAACATCTGCCTCATCGACCGCTCCGGGGCGACCCGTCCACGCAGCATATACGAACGGGAGCCCTGTCATGGCCGTCCATGCCTCTCCGAGATCGATCTTGGCGAGACCGAGCGCGCCGGCGTCGGCGTCGAGCGCCGGATCGCCAATGAGCAGCGCGGCGTCGGCATCGCGCAACATGACGTCGAGATCAGGACCGTGTGGAACGAATTCAGGGTCGATCTGGAAACGATGCCGGCACAGCACCTTCACGAGCGCCACCGACGTACGCGAGCTCGTGTCGAGCGCGATGCGACGGACGGAGGCGACCGCCCGTCGCGTGAAGAGCGCCACCGAGGCGACCGGACCACGTGATCCGATACCGACGCCAGGCACCAGCCGATAGTCGGGCGCCTGCAGGTACTCGACGGATGGGATGAGACCCAGGTCGACTTCTCCTGCATGCAGCAGCGCCGAACAGACCGACGGTACGTCGTACCGCACGTGCCAGCGGTCCGGCGAGCGGTCGAGCGCCCACGTCAGCGGGCGGGCGTTCAGATACCCGACCGCGCCGATGCGCACGGACCTGGACTTACTTTCCGCTACTACAGAACGATTCATATGCAGTTGATCATGAGACATCGTCACTTGTCACTTCTCGCTCCTCAGTTCGTGTTCAGGTTCAACCGAGGTCCGGCTGCCGCCTTCGCGCGCCTTGCGCGCTTCGGCGAGCCTCGCCGAAGCCTTCGGCGGAGGCGGGAAGCCGGACACTACGTACGAAACGGACGCAGACGAAGTATCCGCCATCAGGCGGACCGAACCTGGAACACTGCACCCGGAACACTGAACCGAACGTGAACACGAACTGAGAACGGAGAACCGAGAAGTGTGAACGACAGGGTCGCTACTCCGAGTTGGCGTGCTACTTTTCACTTATCTGAAGCAGGTTGAAGCGCCCGTCGCGTTCCGCCGGTGAGAATCCCGCCGCCTCGATGGAGCGCCGCACCTCTTCGAGGGGCGCACGCCGGCGTCCGTCGGGCGCCTCGTCCGACGCGGAGACCCCGTCGAGATCATCGGCCCCAAACGTCAGTGCGACTTGCGCCAGCTTCGGCCCGTATCGCAGCCAGTCCACCTGAATGCTGGCGATGTTCGGCGCCGCCAGCCGCGCCATCGCCACGGCCTTCACGTCGTCATAGCCGGTGGTCGGCCGAAGGGCACTCATGACCGTCGGCAGCGGATTGATCGTGTGGACGCCGCCGCACAGCTGCTGGAGCGCCGCAGCGTGCAGCCACAGTGCCGTTCGCTCGCCGGCAGGCGCGTGCTCGACCGTAAGACGCAGCTGTTGAAACCCCGCACGGCCGAGGCTGTCGGCCGCCACGGCCATGTCGGGGACGGCATCGAGCGGGATCTCGGCGAGCGCGTCAAGGCCAGCCGCGCGGAGATGCGCAAGAGCCTGCGACAGCGGCACGCCCTCCTTGGACGCAAGACGCTCCATGTCGGCCCACGAAAACCCCGACACGGTCCGGTCTCCCGCCGCCGCCTTCGCGCCCTCCGTGGCGGCTACGGCAGCATCAAGCGTGTCGGGAGCGCCGGTGATGCGGACTTCACCCGCGTCCGGCGGCACGGCGTTCGCAAAGGACCGATCGAACGCGCACGTGGCCACGCGGACGTAGGTGACCCGAGTCCCATGCAGGCGCCGGCGCGTCGCGTCGGCCAGAGTGCCGAGTGACAGGATGTCGCGCGCGGCGGCGAGCTCGGTAATCTCGTCCGCCGTGAGGTTGTCACCCGCGCTGACGCGGCCCAGCATGCGGTCGAAGGTCATATTTGTTCACGCCGGGTCCGCGACGGCCCGATCATGCCCGACGCGGAACCCGGCCTACGTACGTGGGGCGGGTCCCGCGACTTGCCCGCCGTAGCCTTGGCGAAGGCGGAAGCGTCGGGAGCGAGCGCGAGCGGACCCGCCTCATAGCTGCTCCGCAATTCTGGCGGCCAGCGCCAGCGCGGCACGTCCATCGTGCCCTGTCACGGTCGGCTGCCTCCGCTCGCGGATGGCAGTCACGAAATCGTCCAGCTCGCGTCGAAGCGGCTCGTCGGTCTGGATGTCGACGCGCCCGCCCTGGATGGCCGGTCGGCCGCCATTCTGGCCTTCGACCGTGCTCAGGCCACTCCGTCCCTCGACGAATGCTCGGGACGCCCCAAGCAAAGCCGAGGGGCGAGCGTCAGTCGAGGAGTGCGGTGCGAGTCGATACACCTCGACCTCCTGGGCCGCGTAGTCAATGGAAATGTAGGCATCGTGCTGAAAGAAGCGCGCCTTGCGCACGCGATCGCGGCTGATTCGGCTGGCGGTGACGTTGGCAATGCAGCCAGACGCAAAGCGAAGCCGCGCATTGGCGATGTCGATGCGAGGAGTCAGGACGTTGACGCCCACCGCCTCCACCGACTCGACGTCCGAACCCACCGTCGCGAGAAGGACGTCGAGATCGTGAATCATGAGATCGAAAATCACGTCGATGTCGAGGCTCCGCTCGGGAAACGTCCCGAGCCGGTGGATTTCCACGAACCTCGGTCGAGACACCATCGGCAAGGCCGCCGTCACGGCGGGATTGAACCGCTCTGTGTGCCCGGTGGCCAGCAGCGTCCCGCGCCGTCCGGCAGCAGCGAGCAGCCGGTCTGCGTCGGCCAGCGTGGCCGCCAGGGGCTTCTCGACGAGCACCGCCGTCCCCGCTTCGACGAATGGGAGCGCGACGTCCACATGGGACGCCGTCGGCGTCGCAATCGAGACCGCGTCGACGCGCCCCACAAGGAGCGCAGCGTCCGTAAACGCCGCTGTTCCGTATTTCGCGGCCACGTCGCTGGCCCGCTCCGGCTTGATATCGGCCACGCCGACCAGTTCGACAGACGGCATCGCCGCCAGAATCCGCGCGTGATGCTGGCCCAGCGAGCCGACGCCGACCACCGCCATGCGAAGCCGGCTCACGTGTGCCGCCCCACGATCGTGATGTCCGATTCGTCGGCGGCCGCAATGACGGCATCCCCGTCGAGCACCAGCGTCTTGCCGGCGTCGATCGACAGCGCGCGCGCTCCCGCCCCCCGCATCGCGTGGATGGTGGCGACGCCGATGACGGGCACGTCGAAGCGCATGTCCTGTCGGGGCTTGGCCACCTTGACGAGGCAGACACCGGGGCCGGCGAGCCTGCCGGCCCTGGCTATGACCTCGTCGGTGCCTTCCATCGCTTCGACCGCGACGATGGCCTGGTGCTTCACGGCGACCGTCTGGCCGATGTCCAACCCGGCGATCGCATCGGCCATCCGGCCGCCGAACTCCAAGTCCTTCTGTTCCTCCTCCGACGGCGACCGTCGTGTCAGCACGCCGGCCCTGGCCAGCAACGGCTGCAGCAGCGCCGTCGAATCCATCAGCTCGATGCCGTGCTGCCTGAGCACGTTGGAAACGGCGCCGATCAGGCCATCGGTGTTCTTCGTCGTGAGCTGTCTGAGGACGCTCAAGAACGTCAGGTCGGGGACGATGCCACCAGCAAAAATCTTGTTGTGCTTGACCTGCCCGGCCATCACGGCATGCGTCACACCCGCCCCCTCGAGCAGGTCGATCAACGTGCCGAGCTGGCCGAGGGAAATCCAATGGATGGGTGACGCGTGACGCCGGGCGGCGTCATTCAGCTCCGGAAACGTTTCTTCCCTGGCCGCGATGACGGTGACGTCGTGCCCCTGCGCACGCGCGGCGTCCAGCACGAGAAAGGGAAACCGGCCGTTGCCCGCGATCAGACCGATATGCATTGACGGATTTACGGATTTACGGATTTACGGATTGAATTGAGGCATGGAAATCCGTCAATTCGTAAATTCGTCAATTCGTCAATGCGCTCACTCATCCGCCACCAGCTCCTCGACACGTCTGGCCGGACGCCGCAGGATGACTCCGCGCCTGGAGCTGCGGATGAAATCCAGCAGATACCGGACTTCAGGCGATGTCAGCGTCGGATCCTGTTCGATCTGGACGAGCGCACGCGAGGTATTGAGCTTCGACTGCAGCAGGTACCGGTACGCGCGCTTCAGTTGCGCGATCGTCTCCTGCGTGAACCCGCGCCGCACCAGTCCGATCGTATTGAGGCCATAGATGCGCGCTCGATTTCCTACCGACTTTCCGAACGGCAGCGCATCCTTGGTCACGACGGAATACCCGCCGACGTACGCGTGCTGCCCGACGCGGCAGAACGGATGCACGCCCGAATAGGCGCTGATAGTGGCGAAATCTTCGACCGTGACATGGCCGCCCAGGGTCGCGCCGTTGCCGAAGATGGTGAAGTTCCCGACATGACAGTCGTGCGCCACGTGCACGTACGCCATGAACAGGTTCTGATCGCCGATCGTGGTGTGCCCGCCCCCGCCCATCGTCCCGCGGTTGATGGTGACGAACTCCCGAAACGTGTTACCCCGACCGATGGAGAGTCTCGTCCGTTCCCCTTTGTACTTGAGGTCCTGCGGCGCCAGGCCGATCGAGGCCATCGGATAGATGCGCGTGTCGTCACCGATATCGGTCCACCCGTCGATGACCACCGACGCCCCGATGCGGCAGCGCGCGCCAATCACCACCTCCGGGCCGATCGTGCAGTACGGCCCGACCGTGGTTCCTGCGCCGAGACGAGCGGCGGGGTGCACGTGCGCCGTCGGGTCGATGTAGGGCGCCCCGTGCTCGATGGCGAGCAGTAATTCGGCTTCGGCAACCGTCTGGTCCGCCGCGGACGCGACGGCGCGCGCTTTCGCCAGGCCCGTCCGGCAGCGCCCGAGCCACACCTCCAGCCTCAGGCGGTCGCCCGGCACGACCTGCCGCCGGAATTTCGCGTTGTCCACGCCGCGGAGCCACACGCGGGCGGTGCTCGGCGTATCCGTCTGCTCCAGCAGCAGAACGGCCGCGACCTGCGTGAGCGCCTCGATCATGAGCACGCCCGGCATCAAGGGCGAGCCGGGAAAGTGCCCTTGGAAGAACTCCTCGTTGACGGTGACGTTCTTGACGGCGACCAGACGATGACCGGGCTCGTGCTCGGCAATCGTGTCGATCAGGAACGACGGATAGCGGTAGTAGACGCGGTCGAGGAGGGCGGGAAGGTCGAGGGAAAAGGGCACGTGTGAACAACAGTGTAGCGCGCAGGCTTCAGCCTGCGCGACACCATCGCGACCCCACCCTTGTGCGTAGGGTCTATGGACTGGCAGGCTTCGGTGCCGGCGGTGCAGGCTTCGGCGCCGGGAGCGCTGGCGCGGGCTTCGGCGCCGGAGCCGCCGCCACCGGAGCGGCCGGCTTGGGCGCGGGCCCAGCGGCCGCGGGCTTCATCTCATTGAATTTCTGGATGACTTCGCTCGTGATGTCGAGGGACAGATCGGCCCACACGAGCCCGCTGTCGGCGGCGCTGAAGAGCAGGTGCAGCCCCTTTTCCATCGCCACCTGCTGCACGACGGGCGACAGTTTCATCTGGAATTCCTCCTGCAGCTGCGTCTGCAGGGCCGTCACCTCCTGCTGAGCGTCCTCGGTGAAGCGCTGGATGTCCACCTGCAGCCGTTCGACGTCCTTCTGCAGCTGCGCGGCCGCCATGGGACTCAGCACCGAGGCGCCCGCCTCGAGCTTCTGCTGCGTCGCTTGAAGCTGCTTGTTCTTCTCGTTCAGCTCGGTGACCTTCTGCTGGTTCAACGCCTGCACCTTGCTGGCCAGCGCTTTCCCCTCCGCCGATTCGGCGGCAATGCGCTGAATATTGATGAAGGCGTACTTCGTACCGGCCGGGAACGGTCGCTGTGCCGGTGGTGCCGGGGCCGGCGCCGCCTGCGCCTGTGGCGCGGGAGCCGCCGGCGGCGCCGGTGTCTGTGCAAAGCCGGGGGCGGCGACCAGCATCACGCAGAGCGCCGCAGCACCAATCCACACTCTCATATCTCTCGTCGTCCTTTCGTTCTTGAGCAGGCAGTAGGCAGCGGGCAGCAGGCAGGGTGTCGCAGTCGAATTCTGCGACCTTCCGCCTACTGCCTACCGCCTACCGCCTACCGCCTACTACTCAGGTCCCTCAGAACGTCGACCCCACGGCGAAGCGGAACGTGAACGGCTTCGCCGGACGGAGGTTGTTGTCGAGCACGCCCTCGCGCTGCGGGTTCGCCGCGAAGATCAGCCGGAACGGCACGTTCAGCACGGGCATGTAGAAGCGGACCTCGGCGCCTGTCGAGGTGCGGAACTTGTTCATCGCGAACGGCTCGTGTTCGTCGACGACCTGTCCTGCGTCGTAAAAGGCAATCACGCGGACCTGCGACACGATCGAAAACAGGTACTCCGCGTTGACCAGGAAGCTCTTGTTGCCGCCGAGCACCAGACCGGTGAACGGATCGGCCGGTCCAATCGAGCGGATGTCGAAGCCGCGCACGCTGTACTCGCCGCCGAGGAACAGCTTCTCGAAGATCGGCAGCACCTTGGTGTCGCCGACCGGGGCGATGAATTCGTACTGGCCGCGAATGCCGAACGAGGTGCGCGACGTGTGACGCCAGAACCGGATGCCCTCGATGCGCGGCTTGTAGAACTGCGTATTGCCCCCCAGCATCGCCAGATCGATCGAGGTCGTCAGCCGCTGGCCCGTGTTCGGAAAGATCGGGTTGTCGACGGTGTTGTGGACGAAGCTGGGGACGACCTTGCTGACCGTCCGGCGGCCACCCGCGCCGAGCAGCAGTGAATCGAACACGAACGGATTGCGGCGCAGGCTCTCGAGCGCCTCGGGGCTCACCTGCGACAGGTCGGTGAGCGAGATCACCGAGCAGCCCTGCTCGGCGAAGATGCAGCCCGGATCGATGAACGCCTCGTTGAGGTCGGTCATCCGGGTCGCCTCGTACGCGTAGCTGACGAACATGCGGCTGAAATCGGCGACCGGGAACCCCATCATCAGATTTCCGCCGGTGGATTTCTGCGTGTAGTAGCCGATGTACTGCAGCGCGCGCTTGTAGACGTCGAAGCCGGCGGTGATATTGCGGTCGAACAGGAACGGCTCGGTGAACGCCAGCTGGTAGTTCTGCATGCGGTCGCCCGCCATCAGCGAAACGGTCAGGCTCTCTCCGCGGCCGAGGAAATTCGCCGTCTGAAACGCCAGCTGACCGAAGATGCCCTCGTACTGCGAGACGCCGGCGCCAAACGTGAGTTGGTTGCGGTTCTGCTCCTTGAGCGTGAGGGTGACGTCCATCTGATTGTCACGCCCCGCCGTCTTTTCCGTCTTGATCGCCTGCTGATCTTGCTCGTTGATCTGCTCGAAGTAGCCAAGCTGGTTGAGACGCCGGATGCTGTACTTCAGCGCCTCGGTGTTGAACACCGCACCTTCCACGAGCCGCATCTCGCGCCGGATTACGTTGTCGCGCGTGGTCGAATTGCCCACGAACGTGATGCGGTTGACGAAATACTGCGGCCCTTCCTGCAGCCGCATCGTCACGTCCGCGGTCGGCGGGCCCGGAGGCGGCGGCGCGGCAAGGGCGGCAGGCACGTTGTCCTCGGGCTCGTCGCTCAGCTTCAGGTCGGGAAACCCGGTGAACTCCATGTACCCACCGGCTCCGTAGATCTCGCGCGCTTTGACGAGGCCGTCGCGAACCAGCTTCTCGTTGTACCACTCGCCCTTCGTCACCTTGAAGAGCGGCGTCAGCACCTCGGCCTTGACGATGGTGTTGCCGGCCACCGCAAAGTCGCCGACGCGGTAGCGCGGCCCTTCGGTGACCGGGATGCGCAGCCGGATCCAGCGCGTCGTGCGGTCGCCGGAGTCCTGCAACGTCTGAATCTCCGGTTGACCGATCTGCGCCCGCACGTAGCCCTCGTTGCGGTAGTAGGCCTGAATCAGATCGGCGTCCGTCTCGAACTTGTCCGCCTTGTAGGTGCCACCGCGCGTGATCCAGCCCCAGAACGGATTCGGCTTCTTGTTGTCCTTCATCTTGCGGCGGAGGGCCCCGTCGCTTTTCGCCGTGTTGCCGATGAACTCGATGTCGCGGATCTTGAGCTTCGGCCCGTCGTTGATCTGGAACGTGACGTTGATCAGCTTCGGCCCGCCCGCCACCGCCGTGAGCGCGTGGGAGACCTCGGCGTTGGTGAAGCCCTTTTCGGCCATCATCTCGCGCAGCACGGTTTCCACGCGCCGGATGACGCTCTGATCGAGGAACGAGTCGAGCCGCAGCTCGAGGCTGCGCGCGCGCAACTGCTCGTCGATCTTCGTGCGATCGATCTGCTTGGTCCCCTCGTAGTTCACGATCTTGACGCGCTCGCGTTCCTCCATGTTGTAGGTCACGAGCTTGCCGATCACCCCGTTCGAGAAGACGTAGTCGCTGACGTCGATCGAGAGATCGGACAGGAAGTTCGTCGCCCACAGACGCTGGAAGTCGGCGCGGGCGATTTCTTCAATTGACTCGTCGTAGGGAACCCACTGGTTCTGCGATGGCTGGCTCAGCTTCGACGTAATCTGCATGTAATACAGGTACGTCTGCGGGTCGACGGTCGACACGTTCCCCTGCGCCATGAAGCAGGGACCCACCAGGTAGACGACGGGGCGTGAGCCCGCCGGCGGGAGGTTGGCGGGTGGGGGCACCCGCTGGCCGCAGAAGGTGGCGGCCTGAGACGCCGCCGTCGGCGTGGACACTTCGGGCCCCTGGGCCGGTGCCGCAGGTGGCGGCGTCTGCGCCCACGAGGGCGAGACACCGGCCGCCAGCAGGCCGGTCAGGGCGAGGGCGCGAGCGAGAAACATGCGCATGCCTTTCGATCCTGTCGAAACGCTTAAGTTTACAGGATCTTAGACGCAGGGAACCAGCGGCCGGACGGGCTGCGTCTGCGACCGTTGACTGGCGAGAAGACTGCCAGTCCGTGGCAATGGTCCCGGCCAGGCCACAGCGGCACACAGGCACAGCGAAAATATCTAGAAAAACTCCGGCACTAGCTGAGCCGGCGCCCCCCCGTCAGCTCGCCCGCCGGGCGGTAGGCCAGCTGCCCGGTCTCGAGGTAGACCTCGACCTCGCCGTCGCGCAGGTTGCCGCGAATGAGTTCCTCGGAGAGCGGATCTTCGACGTAGCGCTGGATCGCCCGGCGGAGCGGCCGAGCGCCGTACGAGCGGTCCTTGCACGTGACGTCGATGATCCAGTCGATCACCTCCGGCGTAAGCAGGATCTTCATGCGGCGATCGGCCAGGTTCGCGTTCAACTGGTCGACCAGCAGCGCCATGATCCGCCGCAGATCCTCGTCGGTCAGCGCCTCGAAGACGATGATCTCGTCGATGCGGTTGATGAACTCCGGGTTGAAGGTCCGCTTCACCTCGCCGAGCACCATATCGGTGACGTTCTTGTCGACCGCGGCCGCATCGGTCGACTGGAACCCGAGCGACGCCTTCTTCTGAATGAAGCGCGCGCCGATGTTCGACGTCATGATGATGATGGTGTTCTTGAAGTTCACCCGGTTGCCGAGGCCGTCGGTGAGATGGCCGTCCTCGAACACCTGCAGCAGGATGTTGAAGATGTCCGGATGCGCCTTCTCGATCTCGTCCAGCAGCACCACGGAGTACGGGTTGCGCTTCACCTTCTCGGTGAGCTGACCGCCCTCCTCGTGTCCGACATATCCGGGAGGCGACCCAATCAGCTTCGAGACCGAGTGCTTCTCCATGTACTCGGACATGTCGAACCGGATGAGCGCGTTGTCGCTGCCAAACAGGAAGTTGGCCAGCGCCCGGGCCAGCTCGGTCTTGCCAACGCCGGTCGGTCCAAGAAAGACGAAGCTCCCGACCGGCCGGTTCGGGCTCTTCAGACCCGCGCGCGAGCGGCGGATGGCGCGCGAGATCGCGGAGATCGCCCTCTCCTGGCTGATCACGCGCCGGTGCAGGTCGCCTTCCATCCGCAGCAGCTTGTCGCTTTCATCCTGATTGATGGACGCGATCGGCACGCCCGTCCACTTCGACACCACTTCGTCGATGTCCGCCTTGTTGACGACGATCCTGCGCGTGCTCGACTTGACCTCGAACTTCTCGCGCACGAACTGCAGGTTTTCGCGCGCCGACACTTCCTGCTCGCGGTAGTACTGCGCCCGCTCGAAGTCCTTCTGCGAGACCGCGTTCTCCATCTGCTCGACGGCGACGCGGATGCTCTTGTTGATCTCGCCGAACTCTTCGCTGTAGCCCGCTTCTTTCAGCTTGGCCCGGGCGCCCGCCTCGTCGACCAGATCGATGGCCTTGTCGGGCAGGAACCGGTCGGTGATGTAGCGGCTCGACTGATACACCGCCGCCTCGAGCGCCTCGGGCGTGTACTCGACGTGGTGGAACTGCTCGTACCGATCCTTGACACCCAGCAGAATATCGATGGTGTCCTTCTCGGCCGGCGGATCGACCTTGATGGCCTGAAAGCGGCGCTCGAGCGAGCGGTCCTTCTCGATGTACTTGCGATACTCCGAGGGCGTCGTCGCGCCAACGCAGCGGATCTCGCCGCGCGACAGCGCCGGCTTCAGGATGTTCGCCGCGTCGAGCGACCCTTCGGCGGAGCCCGCGCCCACCAGCGTGTGCAGCTCGTCGATGAACACGATGATGTTCGGGTTCTCGGTGAGCTCCTTCATGATCGCCTTCAGGCGCTCTTCGAACTGTCCCCGGTACTTCGTGCCGGCCACGATCAACGAGATGTCGAGCGCCAGCATCCGCTTGTCGGCGAGGAAGTGCGGCACGTCGCCGTAGACGATCTTCTGCGCCAGCCCTTCGACGATCGCCGTCTTGCCGACGCCCGGCTCGCCGATGAGCACCGCGGTGTTCTTGGTGCGGCGGCAGAGCACTTGCTGCACCCGTTCGAGCTCGTACTCGCGCCCGACCAGCGGATCGAGCTGGTTTTTCATCGCCGCTTCCGTCAAATCGCGACTGAATTCGGCGAGCAGCGGCGTCTCCTTCACCCGCGTCAGCGTCGTCTTCTCGTTGAGGAGCTGGACGATGTCCTCGCGAACGGTGTGGAGCCGCATCCCCTTTTCCATCAGGATGGCCGCGGCCACGGACCGTTCCTCGCGAAGGATGCCGAGCAGGAGGTGCTCGGTGCCGATGTAGTTGTGCAGCAGCCGATCGGCCTCCTCGGCCGCAAACTGCAGCACACGCTTCGTTTCGGCGCTGAACGGAATCTCCACCGAAGTGGACACCTTCTCGCGGAAGACGGTGCGGCCTTCGATTTCCTTCCGGATGTTCTCGAGCGACAGGTGCGACCGCGCGAAGATGCGGCTGGTGAGTCCCTTGCCTTCGCGAATGAGGCCAAGCAGCAGGTGCTCGGTCTCAATGGAGATGCTGCCGAGCTGGCTGGCTTCGTAGCGGGCGAAGAAGAGAACTCGTCGTGCTCGTTCCGTGTAACGTTCGAACATCCAGCCCGCCTAGGAAGTTAGAGGTTGGTGGTGACGAGAAGACCTCTTGGTGGCCATTATAAGGCAAAGCTCTGGTGTCACAAGGGGGCGGCTTGCCCTAAGTGGCTCGTCTCATTAGGGTTCGGCGAACGCCTGGGGCAGATGCCTGCGACTCTAGCTGGAGCTGGCAGTCGGTAGCGATGGCAGCAGGCAGGCACTTGCTCTCCACTCCCTCCCAGCTATCGGCTATCGGCTACCAGCCAACCAGCTACCCGCTACCGGCTACCGGCTACCGGCTACGCACATATACTGTCGGCGCATGGCCAATACCATTGGATTCATCGGACTCGGTGTCATGGGGCGGCCCATGGCGAAAAACCTGCTGAAGGCGGGGTTCCCTCTCGTGGTGCACAGCCGGAGCCAGGGCCCCGTGGACGATGTCGTCGCGGCGGGCGCCGCTCGGGCCTCGTCGCCTGCCGACGTCGCGCGCCGCGCCACTCGCATCATCACCATGCTGCCCGACTCGCCCGACGTCGAGCTCGTGATGGAAGGGCCGAACGGCGTCTTCAGCGCGCTGCAGCCGGGCACGATCCTGATCGACACGAGCACGATTGCACCGGCGACGGCCCGGCGACTGGCGTCGCGTGCGGCGTCGCTTGGCGCCACGATGCTCGACGCGCCGGTGAGCGGCGGCGAAATCGGCGCCATCAACGCCACGCTGTCGATTATGGTGGGCGGCGATGCGGGGGCGTTCGCCGACGTGAAGCCTGTGCTCGACGCCATGGGGAATCCCGAGCGCGTCGTGCTCATTGGCGACTCCGGCGCCGGACAGCTGTGCAAGGTGTGCAACCAGATGGCGATTGGCGGCGCCCTCGCCGTGGTCAGCGAGGCGTTCGCCCTGGCGCGCAAGGCCGGCGTCGATCCGGCGAAGGTGCGGCAGGCGCTGCTCGGCGGCTTTGCCGCGAGCCGCGTGCTCGAGGTGCATGGTGAGCGCATCCTCACGGGTAACTACAAACCCGGCTTCCGCACGGCGCTCTACGCGAAGGATTTCCGGATCGTCGCGGCGACGCTGGCCGAGCATCACAGTCCGGCGCCGGTGAGTGCCGTCATCCAGCAGCTCGTCGAGGCGCTCATGGCCGCAGGCCGGGGCGAGGACGACTACGCGTCGCTGGCGACCGTGCTGTTCGACATGGCCGGCCTCAGTGACGAACCGGCAGCGATGGCGTAGGTCCCGCCGAATCATCGACGTACGTGGGGCGGGTGCCGCGAGCGTGGGAAACGGGCGCGAGCGGACCCGCCGGAGCATTCCGGACCCGCCACCCCCGCGCGAAAGCGCGGGGTATACTGGCCCAGAGGAGGCTCTGACCGCGGTGAATCACTCCTCAGTGGACGATGACGCGCTGCGCGACGCGCTCGCGCGGCAACACGAAGACGAGGCGCACGATCGCAGTCTGATCCTGGAGCGGCTGGCGTGGACACCCGAACAGCGGCTCGCGGCCAACGCGGCGTTCCTGCGTTTCTATCTCGCCGCTCGTCCCTCGGGCCCGTTGATCCGCGACGACTCCTAGGGTAAGCCGTGCCTGCGCTTCAGGCGGAAGACCTCTTCGCCTGTCTCGATCGCCATGGTGTCAGGCACGTGCTGGTCGGCGGCCTGGCGGCGGTACTGCACGGATCGCCCCTTCCCACGCTTGACGCGGATATCTGCCCGGCGACAGACCCCGACAACCTGCAGCGATTGGCCGCCGCGCTCGAGGACCTGGAGGCACGGATCCGCACGCCCGATGCGGCAGAGGGCGTGCCGTTCCCCCACGAGGCGGCATTCCTCGCGCGCGTGTCGCTGCTGAATCTCGTGACACGTCTGGGCGACCTCGACCTGACGTTTGCGCCGGCCGGCACCGGAGGTTTCGCCGACCTCAGCGGCCGGGCAACGCCGATGGTGATCAAAGGTGTCACTGTCCTGGTTGCGCGACTCGAAGACGTCATTCGCTCCAAGGAAGCGGCCAATCGGCCGAAGGATCACCGGACGCTGCCCGTGCTCCGCCAGCTCCTGAAGGAGATCCAGGCGCGCCACTGACCGTTGCGGCACTGGCCTACGTACGACGATCGTGCGTACGTAGGGCGGGTCCCGCGCCATGTGCGTCTGCTGGTTGAAGGGACGACCACGCGTTCCGATTTGCGCAAGTTCGTCAAGGGCGCGAAACAAAGCAGCGGCCAGGTGTACGCCCGCACACACGAAGAACGGCTCTGGGATGAGGGATATCACGACCGCGTTCTTAGACGCGACACCGACGTCAGGGAGGTTGCGCGCTACATCGTGTGGAATCCGGTGCGGGCGGGTCTCGCGTCGACACCTGCGCAGTACCCTCATTTGGGCTCAGATCTGCTATCGGTCGACGAGCTGGCTGGTGTCTAGCGAATCAATGCCGGGTCCACGGCTCGAGGCTTCTCGCTCGCCGTGGCACCCGGCCCACATATCGAAACACATATCGAAAAAACATTGCCAGAACACCCGGGAGGGGGGCATGCTACCGGCATCTGGCCATACCGGTCGGAGACCGTCTCACACAACAAGGAGAGTGTCATGCGTAGGGCGAAGCGTCTTGCAGCCATCCTGACGGGAGCGGCCTTACTGGGCGGAGTGTTCGCCGGTGTCGCGCTGGCCCAGAACTCCTCTCATGCCGCGCTCACCGGGACGGTGACCTCGCAGGCCGAAGGCGCCATGGAGGGGGTGCTCGTCGGGGCCAAGAAAGCAGGCTCCACGATCGCCGTGTGGGTGGTGAGCAACGCGCAGGGCCAGTACAGCTTCCCGCGCGAGCGCATGGAGC
>JBOGIR010000373.1:0-7448 GCA_050742335.1 Vicinamibacterales bacterium
ATCCAATTGCAGATTTCAGATTTGGTCGAGTGGAGACTGTTGTCGAATGACGACTCTCGATTGTCGATTGGGCGTCGTGATCACGAATTCCATCAATCGCCAATCAGTTCGAACAATCGTCATTCAGAAATCGTCAACAATCGCCACTCGATCAATCTGAAGTCTGCAGTCAGTCCTCTCCCACGTGCATCAGGACCGGAACGTTGGCCAGCGTGAGCACACGATACGCCGTAGATCCCGGCGGCCCGCCCTTTTCCCCGGGTGCGCGCCGCCCCAGTACGAGGATCGGCCGGCGCGAATCGGAAGGCGCAGCGGCGTCAGCCAGACAACGGGGGACCCCGCCTGTTTCCACTCTGAGTTGTACCGGCACGTCGCACGCAACCGTCTCCGCCACCGCGTCGAGCTGTGTGCGCGTCTCGGCGATGCGCTCACGCAGCGCAGCCTCCGCATGAACGCGCCACCGCGTGAGCACAGACGGCTCGGCAACCACATGAACGATCTCGAGCGTTGTGTTCAGTGCTGACGCGAGCCGACACGCCGCTTTCGCGGCACTTACAGCGGGCGCCGAGAAGTCCACAGCCGCGACCACGGGACCGGTGCCGGACAGATCCGCCGTCGTCGATCGAGCAGGGCTCCACGTAGCGGGTATCACCAGCACCGACGCCGGGGCGCGCCTCAAGAGGCCTTCTGTCGTCGACCCGAAGACGAGTCGCTCAGCGCCCGACATTCCCTGGCTGCCGACGACAACGAGGTCGGCACCGAGGTGGTGGGCCGCGTTGACGATCGTGTCGACAGCGGGACCAGTGACCACGTCGAGGTGCGGAGCCAGATCCGACGCCGGTGGGGCGCCGGCGAGAAAACGTCGGAGCTCTTCTTCGGTCTCCCGAGTCAGGTCGTATCCGGCCTGACGTGCACCCTCGGCCAGCAGGGGATCTTGCGCGTGCAGCACGTGCAACGTGGCGCC
Organism: Vicinamibacterales bacterium; assembly: GCA_050742335.1. Taxonomy (GTDB): domain Bacteria; phylum Acidobacteriota; class Vicinamibacteria; order Vicinamibacterales; family UBA2999; genus DATCJA01. Next base: position 965 of record JBOGIR010000373.1, read on the forward strand.
GGTCTGACGCGCAAGCCGGGCGGCGAACACGAGCGCCGTGCGCGACTGATCGGAGAAATCGACGGGGGCCAGGATCACGCGAGGCGGAATCATGGCTTCAATCCTAGCGAGGCTGCGTCTCAGGTCATCGAGAAAAAATCCAGTCGGCTTCGCCTCGCTAGGCAGCATCTTCTGGCCCGGCTCCGCCGGGCGTAGACGTCTTGAAAGGGGAGCAGGAAACTTGCCTTACATGGTGAAGGTGGCCCTTCAAGACGTTTAGCGGAGCGTAGCCCCGGCGGTCATTTCCCGTCGCGACGCGGCGCGAAAGTTGCTCCAGGTCGGAAAAACCGCGTGATTCGACGGGCAGGCGTGGGGGATGTTTCGCAACGGCGCGGAATATTCCCCACAGGAGAAGGGATCATGAATACCGCGAATGTCCTGATCGTGGATGACGAAGACCTGGTGCGCTGGTCGCTCAAGGAGCGCCTGTCCCGGGATGGCTATGCCGTCAGTGAAGCGGCCACGGCTGCTGGCGCGCTGGAGAAGATCGGCACCGACGTCGATCTCGTGCTGCTGGATTTCCGGCTGCCCGACGGCGATGGACTGACGTTGCTTCGGCGAATCAAGGAACTGTCGCCAGACACGCTCGTGATCCTGATGACGGCGTATTCGACGGTGCAGAACGCGGTGGAGGCGATGCGGCTCGGCGCCTATCACTACGTGAACAAGCCGTTCAATCTCGATGAGGTGGCGCTCATTGTCGAGAAGGGGCTCGAGACGAGCCGCCTGCGGCGCGAGGTGCGAAGCCTCAGAACCAGCCAGGGTCGGGAATACGGCTTCGACGCGATCATCGGCGCGTCGCCTGCCATCGTCCAGGCGAAGGCTCTGATGGCGCGCGTTGCCGCGAGCCCCGCCTCGACCGTGCTCCTCACTGGTGAGACGGGTACGGGCAAGGACCTGGCCGCGAAGGTGATTCACTACAACAGCGAACGCGCGCCGCGGCCGTTCGTGAACATCACGGCCTCTGCGCTTCCCGAGCAGTTGCTCGAGAGCGAGCTGTTCGGCCACGAGCGCGGCGCGTTCACCGACGCGCGCCAGCAGAAGCGCGGGCTCGTGGAGATCGCCGGCGGCGGCACCGTGTTTCTCGACGAGATCGGCGAGATGACGCCCGGGTTGCAGGCCAAGCTGCTGCGGTTTCTGGAGGACAAGACGTTCAAGCGAGTTGGCGGGCTCGCCGACATTCGCGTGGACGTCCGCGTGATCGCCGCGACGAACCGCAATCTCGAGGCGGAAGTGCAGGCTGGCAAGTTCCGCGAGGACTTGTTCTATCGGCTCCAGGTCATGCCGATCATGCTGCCGCCGCTGCGTGAACGGTGCGGGGACATTCCGCTGCTCGTCAATTACTACATCGACACGTACAACCGGGAATTCCGAAAGCGTGTCCGCGGCGCCACGCCCGAGGCGATGGCCCAGCTCGAACGGTACCGGTGGCCGGGCAATGTCCGCGAGCTCCGCAACGCGATTGAACGCGCCATGCTCCTCATGGATCGCCACTGGCTCGAACCACACGACTTCGTGGCGCTGACTCGCGGCGCAGGCAGTGGGCTGCAGTTCCAGCTTCCCGCCACCGGGGTGGTGCTCGAGGACGTCGAACGGCAGCTTCTCGTACAGGCGCTGGAGCGTGCCCGCGGCAATCAGACGCATGCGGGACAGCTGCTCGGCATCAACCGCGATCAGGTGCGGTACCGCATCGAGAAGTTCGGTCTCGCGAAGCCTCAGCTGCGGCCCCACACGGAAGTGGGCGTGGAGACGGCGCTCGCCAGGTTCGCTTGACGCCGCGGCGAGCGTCGCCAGCCACTTCTGGACGAGGGACGTCGGGATTGCCATCGGTCTGCCCTTCTGGCCCTGGAGAATTGCTTCCGGTTCTCGTCGCTGCTCGCTGGAGGAGGCGGCGTCCAGATACAGTCTGCCGGTGGCGTGGTCGTCGAAGAGCTTCGGCCCGGGAAATCTATCGCGACGATGACGCTGCGGGCCGATCAGACTCGATTGCCGCCTGTTGGGCAAATTATTGAGCCGCCAGCCGGAAAGGCGCTGTCGGGCGTATGCCCGTCAGCCCGGAAGCCGGTGACTGGAGTGAGATTGTGAGGCGGGTCGACTCGAGGCTGCTACCAACCTCTCGTTCCGTGAACTCGATCGGCCGTTCGAGCTCGTGGTACGACGCCGCCTGGGTGAACCGATCGGTCATCCAGTCGCGGCCCTGCATCAGGAGGACACGATAGGTGCCCGCGGCCAGGTTCAGGATCGTGACCTGCTCGCCGGCCCGAACGTAGACTGCACGAGCCTGTGCGCGGTCATCGGCCAGCACTACCACGCCATCGACGTCTCCGGCGTTGTGAAGGACCAGTGAACCGCGGCCCGTGCGTGCCGGCGTAACCATCTCAATCCCCGACAGCGGTCGCGGGACGGTCGGTTCTCGTGGTTCAGGGACGGAGCGCGGGGCCGTCAGCTTGACATCCGCACCCCTCGAGACAGCGGACTCGTCCGCGACGGTGGCTCCTGGGACAAATCGCCAAACCGCGATACTGACGGCTCCCACCGCGCCCACGGCCGCACCGATGGCGATGGCCACACCGATCCGGGTGCCGAATCGGACGCGATGCGCCGCTGAACCGACGTCGCGATGGCTGCGGTCGGTCGCCTGCCCGGCGGGATCCGATCGGAATCCGCCCGCCCATTCCACCTTGATGTGTCGCCTGACGTGAGACTGCCTGAGCGTGCGATATGCCTCGTTCAGTTCCTGAACCGTGCGATCGGCTCTAGCGCGAAGATGCTCATCGGCCGGGAACCGATCCGGGTGCCAGACTTTGACCAGATCCCGGTACGCCTGGCGCACTTGCGCGGCAGAACACCCGGGAGTGAGATGCAAGACGCGGAGGGCCTCGTCTTCCGTCATCGACACCGATTGTGAGCGGAGCGACTATAGCCCATCGGGCGCCGATCTTCACGGCGCCGCCGCGCGGCGCGAGCGGCGGGCTGCAGTTCCCGGTTCAGAGGACGGTCCGCCTGAAGGCGGACACTACGTACGGGTCCGGCTCAGTGCGCGACCGCTTCTGCGAGGTGGGCCAGCGCATGGACCGGCAACGTCAGCGTAAATACGCTGCCGCCGGTCTCCGGTGAGGCGAGGACCAGCGTGCCACCGTGAAGCTCGGCGGTCCGCCGCGCGATGGGCAGCCCCAGACCCCCTCCGCGCGCCTTGGTCGTGAAGAACGGCTCGAAGACGCGCTCCCGCAGCTCCAGGGGCACTCCGGGACCGCTGTCGCGAATCTCCAGCACGCACTGCTGGTCGTGCTGCGTAATCGTCATGGCGATGCGGCCGCAGCCGCTCATCGCCTGCGCCGCGTTCAGCAGCAGATTCAGCACGGCCGCCCGGACCATGTCGGCGTCGGCGGTCAATGCCAGGTCAGGTCCCTCAATCGTGACCTCGAGCACCTCTCCGGCCGGGTCGCGTCGCAGCAGGGCAATCGCTTCGAGCAGCAGCGGACGAAGCGGAAACGTGCTCGGGCTGGGGGGCCGGGGCCGCGCGAACACCATCAGGTCGTTGATGAGCTCGCCCAGCGAATCGATGCGCGCGACCACGTCGCGCATCACCGGCAGCTCGGCGTCGCCCTCGAGTCGGCGCGACATCAGCACCTGGATGGCGCCTTTGATGCCGGCCAGCGGATTGCGCACTTCGTGTGCCACGACGGCGGCCATCTGGCCGAGGCGCGCGAGCGCTGCCTGCCGGGCGAGGCGGTCCTCGGCGGCCTTGCGTGCCGTGATGTCCGCCCGGATCGCGATGTACTGGTAAGGTCTTCTGCGAGCGTCCAGGAACGGGACGATCGTCGTGTCGACCCAGTACAAGCTGCCGTCCTTGGCGCGGTTGCGGATCTCGCCGTGCCAGACGCGGCCGTTGGCGATCGCCCGCCACAGCTCGCGCATGAAGACCTTCGAGTGATAGCCCGAGTTGATCATGCGGTGGTCCTCGCCGATGAGCTCGCCGCGCGAGTACTTCGAGATCTCGCAGAACTTGTCGTTCACGTACGTGATCCGGCCGCTCACGTCGGTCGTGGCGACAATTGCCGCGTGGTCGATGGCGCGCTTGATGTCGGCCAGCTGCTGGACGTTCGAGGACCACTTGCGCTCGAGCCGCTTGGAATGCATGACGAGCGTCGCGGTCGCCACGAAGACCAGCGCCATGAGCGGGCGATTCACGAACACGTACGGTGGGGCCCCGGCCCGCCATCCGACGATCGCGTCGATGATGAGCAGCGTCGTCGCGACGACGGCCGCGACGATCGGATAGGCCCGCGAGCTGGTCCACAGGCCCATGAGAATGACCAGGACATAGAGGATGCCCACCGTGTAGCCGAGCGGCTGCTGCAGGTCGGCGATGAAGACGACGATCGTGGAGACGGCGGCCCCGGCATGAATGAGCGCGTTGCGCGACCGCTCGATCGGTGTGGCTGCGATCGTGGCTGCGATCGTTGTCATCCTCGTCGGTATACTTGAGGTTGTGTCTACCGCCACGGTTCTCATCGTCGACGATGAAACACTGTTGCGATGGTCGTTGCGCGAGCGGCTGGCCAAGGAGGGCTACACCATCCTCGAAGCCGGCACCGGAGCGGAAGCCATGGCCCAGCTCACGCCCGCCGTCGATCTCGTGCTGCTCGACTTCCGCCTGCCCGACGCCGACGGCATTTCGCTGCTGCGCCGCATCAAGGAACAGACGCCCGACACGCTGGTCATTCTCATGACGGCGTTTTCAACGGTCGAGAACGCCGTCGAGGCGATGCGGCTCGGCGCGTTCCATTACGTCAACAAACCCTTCAATCTCGATGAGGTGGCGCTGCTCGTCGACAAGGCGCTCGAAACCAGCCAGCTGCGGCGCGAAGTCCGGGTGCTGCGCACGAGCCAGGGGCGCGAGTACGGGTTCGACGCCATCATCGGCGAATCGCCGGCGATGCAGCAGGTGAAGTCGCTCCTGGGGCGCATTGCGTCGAGCCGCGCCTCGACGGTGCTCCTCACCGGGGAAACGGGCACCGGTAAAGACCTGGCGGCGAAGGCGATTCATTACAACAGCGATCGCGCGTCGCGGGCGTTCGTCAACATCACCTGTTCCGCCCTGCCGGAACAGCTCCTCGAGAGCGAGCTGTTCGGCCACGAGCGCGGCGCGTTCACCGACGCGCGGCAGCAGAAGCGCGGGTTGTTCGAAACCGCCGACGGGGGCACCGCCTTCCTCGACGAGATCGGAGAAATGACGCCCGGCCTGCAGTCCAAGCTGCTGCGATTCCTCGAGGAGAAGACGTTCAAGCGCGTCGGGGGCCTCGCGGATATCCGCGTCGATGTCCGTGTGATCGCGGCGACCAACCGCAACCTGGACGAGGAGGTCAAGACCGGCAGATTCCGCGACGATCTGTTCTATCGCCTGCAGGTGATGCCCGTCACGCTGCCGCCGTTGCGCGAACGCCGGGGCGACGTCCCCCTCCTGGCCGCGTACTACGTCGACAGGTTCAACCGGGAGTTCCGCAAGCGCGTCCGCGGCTTGACGCCGGCCGCGCTGAAGGTGATCGAGCAGTATCAGTGGCCCGGCAACGTCCGCGAGCTCCGGAACGCGATCGAGCGGGCCATGCTCCTGATCGACCACGAATGGCTCGAGCCCGACGACTTCACCCTGACGCGCAGTGTGGCCCCGGCGCAGTTCACGCTGCCCGCCGAAGGCGTCAACCTCGAAGAGATCGAGCGGCAGCTGCTCGTGCAGGCGCTCGAGCGTGCCCGCGGCAACCAGACGCAGGCCGCGCAACTGCTCGGCATCAACCGCGACCAGGTCCGCTACCGGATGGAGAAGTTCGGTCTGCAGGCCGCTCGCGGAACGTAGCGCGGCGCCAGTCACGCGGTCGCCCTCACAACGCTGCCGCCCGGGACCGTCGCTTCACCTCCGCTGCGGGGGCAGCGCGTGGTCATGACCGGACAGGCGGCGGTCCGGACGACCCGCTCGGCGACGCTTCCCACCAGCAGATGCGCCATGCCCTTTCGGCCGTGCGTGCCCATCACGATGAGGTCGAAGGCATTGTCGGCGGCATAGTCGCCGATCATCTGCGCGGGTGCGCCGAAGACGACCTCGGTGGTGGCGCGCAGCCGAACGCGATCGCCGGGCGGGATGCGGTGCTTCAGGCGCTCGCGGGCATTCTTCAGCCGCACACTGCGGGCTTCGGGCGACTCGGTCACGAAGACTTCGGAGCCGAGCGCTCCTTCGACGTGCACGTCCTCCAGCACGTGCAGGAGGTGCAGCGACGCGCCGAAGCGCGCGGCATAGAGCCGGGCGCAGTCGAGCGCCGCGTCCGAGGCCGCGCCGAAATCGGTCGGCACCAGGATCCGGCGGAAGCTCGTGAGCGGCGCGGCTGGCGCGGTGTGAACGGTCAACACCGGACACGGGGCGCTGCGCACCACCTTTTCGGCGACGCTGCCC
>JBOGIR010000374.1:0-12967 GCA_050742335.1 Vicinamibacterales bacterium
GGCCGGACGTCGGAAGGGCGGCTGGCGAGGTAGGCGACCGCGCCCGCAACCGCCTCGTGCCACCTCGTCAGCTCGGCCGGGTCCTCCGGCAGGGTCGCAGCCGGAAGGTCAATGGCGAGTGCGCTGACATGGGCTTCGGCCAGGCCCTGCGCCACCGCCTGCCAGTCGTCCCGGGGCCGGCCAAGCATCGGCACGAGCACGACCGCCGGCGCCGGACGATCGGGCGCGTCGAAGAGTAGGCCGGACAACATGCGGCCGTCGGCCAGGCGAAAGGTGATGACCCGGCCCGCGGCCTGAAGGTGCAATTGCGCGAACACACAGAGCGCAACAGCGAGGACGCTCAACGCGATCGATCGGACTCCTATTGCCGACCTCGGATTGGCCGAGTGAAGACTGTTGTCGAGTGGCGAATGACGATTGCCGGAGTGGGTTCGATTGACCAAGAATTCCCTCAACCCACAATCCATTCGACCAATCGTCATTCTGCAATCGTCAACAATCATCAATCGAGCAACCTGAAATCTGCATTCAAAGCGCCGGCCGGTCAATGCCATCATGTTGGTGCCAGGACGCCGAGGTAATCGCGAACGCTGGCGCTCAGTCCGACGAACAGTGCGTGGCCCATGAGGGCGTGCCCGATCGAGACTTCGTCCAGGTACGGGAGCGCTCGAAACACGACGAGGTTCGCGAGGTCCAGATCGTGACCCGCATTCACACCGAGGTCCAGCGCATGCGCGAGCGCGGCGGCCTGCGCGTAGGTCCCGAACGACCGCTGCGCCTCGGCATGGCCCCGCTCGAACGCACGCGCAAACGGCTCCGTGTACAACTCGATACGGTCGGCGCCCAGATCGGCCGCCCAGCGGATCGGCCCGTCCTCCGCGTCGACGAACAGACTGACGCGTATCTGCGAGGCTCGGAGCTCGTCGATCGCGCGCCCGAGCGCCGCTCGCGGCGTGTCGACGGCCCAACCCGCCTGACTCGTGATCTCACCCGGCCGCACCGGCACCAGCGTGCACTGATCGGGCTTCACGCCCTGCACCAGCTCGAGCAGATCGGGGCGAGGGTCCCCCTCGATGTTGTATTCGACGCGTCCCTTGAGAGGCGCGAGCAGGCCGGCAATCTCGCGCACATCGGCAGCGGTGACGTGCCGGGCGTCGGCACGTGGATGAACCGTGATACCTGGCGCCCCGGCATCGACACACACCTTCACGGCCTCGAGCACCGATGGCACGCTGCCGCCCCGCGAATTGCGGATTGTTGCGACCTTGTTGACGTTGACGGAAAGGCGAACCATGACTGTGGTGGAACTCACCAGAGCGCCACGGAGACACGGAGACACGGAGACATTTCCAAAGGGGGGTTCTGGATGCCTTCTCTGCGGCCCGGCCGGGACTCTTGCCACGGACGGATCATGTCGCGCCGGCTCCGGCATGCTCGCGGACCGCGTCGATGATTTCCTGCCCCCATCGCCGGATCTCGGTTTCGTCCCGCCCCTCGAGCATCACGCGCAGCAACGGCTCCGTTCCCGAATACCGCACGAGCAGCCGGCCCTCGCCGGCCAGACGCGACTGGACCGACGCAAGAAGGGCGGCAACGGGCGGAATCGTCTCGAGATCGACCTTGCGGTCGACGCGCAGGTTGAGCAGCACCTGCGGATACTTCGTCAGCTCCGATGCGAGGTCGCCGAGCTCCCGTCCCGTCACCGCCATGGTTCGCAGGACGTTGAGCGACGTGGCCAGGCCGTCGCCCGTGAACAAGTACTCAGAGAAGATCACATGGCCCGACTGCTCGCCGCCAAGCGACAGGTCGCGCCGGGTCATCTCCTCCATGACGTACTTGTCGCCGACGGGACATCTGATGGTGGCGATGCCGGCGTCGCCGAGCGCGATCTCGAGGCCGATGTTGCTCATCACGGTCGCAACAACAGCATTGCCCTTCAATCGGCCTTCCGCCTTCATCTGCATCGCGCACATCAGCATCACGGCATCGCCGTCGACGATGCGGCCGTTCGCGTCGACGAAGATCGCGCGGTCGCCGTCGCCGTCGTAGGCAATCCCGAGCCGGTACCCGTCCTCCATGACGGTTTGCGCCAGGCGCTCCGGCGCCGTTGATCCGCAGCCGAGATTGATGTTGCGCCCGTCGGGCTCGCAGCCGATACACCGCACGTCGAAGCCAAGCCGCTCGAACAACCGTGGTGCAACCGTCGTCGTTGCGCCGTTTGCACAGTCGATCACGATGCGGACACCCGAGCGTCCGTCGTGAGGCTCGAGAATACGCAGGAGGTGTGCGAGGTACTCCGATCGATAGTCGATCTCCTCGTAGTGTCCGGCTTCAGCCGGACCGTCTTCGCGCGGATCCCAGGACGCGCCGGCCATAATCGACTCGACCTGATCTTCGAGCGTCTCGGTGAACTTCTCGCCCGTGCCCGAAAATACCTTGATCCCGTTGTCGTCGAACGGATTGTGCGACGCCGAGATGACGACGCCCGCCGTGTAACCCATGCGCGGCGTCAGGTAGGCGACAGCCGGCGTTGGAATCACTCCCGCGCTCACCAGGGTGCCGCCCTGACTGCGAAGGCCCGCTGCCAGCTCGCGCTCGATCCATGGCCCCGACTCGCGCGTGTCGCGGCCCGACAAGAACCTGACGCCGCCCGTGCCGTGGCCCGTCGCGCGCGCCAGCGCCGCGCCCAGGCGCCGAATCGTCGGACTGTCGAGTGGATACTGACCGGCCTTCCCGCGCACCCCGTCGGTGCCGAATAAGCGTGACATTGGACGGTTATCAGACAGTAGGCAATAGGCAGTTCACAGTAGGCAGTAGTTCACAGTAGGCAGTTCACCGTAAGCACTGCCTACTGCCTACCGCCTACTTTACTCTCACTCTCACCGTTGGCGGTTCCACGTTGATGACACCGACGCGTGAGGGAGACGTCACCCGGACCGGCAGCAGAAACGTCCCGGCTCGAAGTCCCTCGATATCCACGGTCGCGCCAAATTCGGTGGCGTTCCAGTTTCGCGCCTCGCGCGGGCCACGCACGAAGACGGTGACCTGGGCGGGAGAGATGTCCGCGGAGTTGCCCGTGCGGGGGCGAACCGGAATTCCCGCAACGGCCCACTCCACGGGCGCCGGCGTGACGCTGATCGTGACGCGGGCGCTGGCTGGCGAAATCAGCCGCACGGTCGGGTCCGGCACGCCGACGTTGACCGTCTCGGTAATCGTCTCGGCTGCACCTGCCACGGAGACCGGCTCGGTGATGGCCAGCGTCAGGCGTTCAACGGCGCTTGCCGGACCGGCCACCTCCACGGTTGCCGGATCGGCGGTGACCGTGCCGACCACATAGCCGTCGCGCGGATCGCCGTCGAGTTCCGGCACGACGGGAACGGTCTTGCTGACCGACTTCTCCAGTACCACCGAAATGTTCGACGGTGCGATCTGTACGACCTCGACGCCGAATGGCGAGCGTACGTCGTCGCCGGTCAGATGAAACAGCCGCCGGCCCGAGCGGGCGGACCGCAGGTCGAGCACCGCCACCAGCTCGCCCGCCGCGACGCGACTGAGCGCGCCCGACGATCCGCGCACGCGCACGTCGACGAGGTTCGGGGTGTCGCCAACCAGCTCGAGCTCCGGCGCGAGATTCGTGAATTCGAGCGGAATCCGCAACGTCCGTTCCACGATCTGCTCGCCCGACACGATGAGCCAGATCAACGCCGCCAGGACGATGGACAGGAGTTTCAACCCGAGATGCCGGAAGCCGGGGAGTGCCATTCAAGCAAGCGAACCCGTCGGTTCAGCCTGGAACAGGCGCGCGCGCCGGCGGCCGACGACGGAGCGCAGCTGCGTGCGCAACGCCTCTGGCGAGATGCCGCGTTCAAGTTTTCCATCACGCACGAACGAGATGCTGCCCGTTTCCTCCGACACGACGATCGCCACCGCGTCGTTTTCTTCGGTCAGGCCGAGCGCCGCGCGGTGGCGCGTCCCGAGCTCGCGTCCAAGCCGCGGATTCACGGACAGCGGGAGAAAGCAGGCGGCGGCCGCGACGCGGTCGCCTTGAATGATGGCGGCGCCGTCGTGCAACGGAGACCCCGGGTGGAAGATGCTTGCCATCAGGTCGTAGGTTACCAGGGCGTCGAGCGGGATGCCCCCTTCGATGTAGTTGCGAAGGCCTATCTGCCGCTCGATGACGATGATGGCGCCAGTGTGCCGCGTCGCCAGATTCGCGGCCGTCTCGACCAGCTCTTCAATCGTCTCGTCGGCGCTCTGTGCGCGTTCGAAGTAGCGGAAGAACGGGGCGCGGCCGAAATGCGCCAGCGCGCGGCGGATGTCCGACTGAAAGAGCACGATGATGGCGAAGACGACGTAGCCGGCCAGGTTCCGGATGACCCAGTTGACCGTCTCGAGCTGCAACCACTGCGACAGGAAGAACAGCCCAATCAGGAAGCCGCCGCTGAGCGCCATCTGCACAGCCCGCGTGCCGCGAATGAGCAGCAGCAGCTCGTACACCATGATCGAGACGATCGCGATGTCGAGCACATCCCACCAGGCAATGGCGGGCCGCTGGAGCAGATCAGTCAGCCAGGACATGGGAGAGATCAGTCAAGTGAAAAGTGCAAAGTGGAAAGTGCAAAGTAAGTTACAAGTACGCACCGGTACGCGCAACGTCCGCGCCGCCTCCAGGCTCCTCGTACTTGCCCATTTACTTTCCACTTTGCACTTTGCACTTTGCACTTGGTGTGCTCGCGGTTCAGGTTCCCGCATGATATCTCCGAATCTCGTCGGCGACGCGGACAACCTGCACCATCTCGCGCACGGCGTGCACGCGGACGATATGGGCGCCGGCGAGCACCGCGGCCGTCACGGCGGCGGCTGTCGCCCAGTCGCGTTCAGCAGGCCTGACAACCGGATCGATCGCCGCGCCGGCTGGCCTGGCCACGTCGACAGGCTGTGACGCCGCTCTTGCAGAGCTGCCGGCGCCACGAACGAGAAACGACTTTCGCGAAGGGCCCACGAGCAGCGGTCGCCCCAGCTCGGCAAACGCGTCCAGACGCGCCAGCACCTCATAACTGTGGCGCGCGTCCTTGGCGAAGCCAAGCCCGGGATCGACGATGATGCCGTCGGAGGCGATGCCTGCGGAGGTGGCGAACGCGACGCTCTCGCGCAACTCGTCGAGCACTTCGGCAATCACGTCGTGGTATGACGCCTGCTGGTACATGTCGCGCGAGCGGCCGCGCGTGTGCGTCAGCACGATGGCCGCGCGATACTCCGCGACAACACGGGCCAGATCGGGGTCGTACCTCGAGCCGCTGATGTCGTTGACCAGGGCTGCGCCCGCCGTCAGCGCGGCGGCTGCGGTGGACGCCCGGTACGTGTCAATGGATATCGGAACCCCGACGCGCGTGGCGAGGGCTTCGATGACCGGCACTACCCGGTTGCGCTCCTCGCGCTCATCGATCGGCTCCGCGCCGGGGCGCGTCGATTCGCCGCCGACATCGATCAGGTCGGCGCCATCCTGTGCCATCTGCGCGCCCGCCTCAACGGCACGGAGGGGATCGAGAAACCGACCGCCGTCGGAAAAGGAGTCGGGTGTCACGTTGACGACGCCCATGACGAGCGTGCGATCCCCGACGGATAGACTTCCGTCGCGAGCGAGAGGAACGGTGAAGCGGCGGCGGCGGCCCCCGCTCACTCCTGCGGTCTGGGTTGGAGCGGCGGTACGATCGCGGGCCGTTCCTTCTCTCTGGCCACCTTCGGCTCGCGCGCGGGCACGACAGCCGCCGTGGCGTCGTCCAGGGGCAGGCCTGAGGCGATGCGGTTCACCTGCTCGGCGTCCAGCGTCTCGCGAGCCAGCAGCGCGTCGGCGAGGTCGAACAGCTTCTGCTTGTGCTCGAGCAGGATGTTCTGGGCGCGCGTGTAATTGTTGGTGACGAACCGCTTCACTTCCTGATCGATTTGAAGCGCCGTGTCCTCACTGTAGTCCTGATGTTGGGCGATCTCCCGGCCGAGGAAGATCTGCTCTTCCTTCTTGCCGAAGGTGAGCGGCCCCATCGCGTCGCTCATGCCCCATTCGCACACCATCCGCCGCGACAGCTCGGTGGCGCGCTCGAGGTCGTTGCCGGCGCCGGTCGTGATGCTGCCAATCGTGACCTCCTCGGCGATGCGGCCGCCGAGCAGAATCGCGATCTGATCCTCGAGATACTCGCGCGCGTAGTTGTGCTTTTCGTCGATCGGCAGCTGTTGCGTGAGACCGAGCGCCATGCCGCGCGGAATGATCGTCACCTTGTGGATGGGATCGGCGTGCGGCAGCAAGACCGCGAGCAGGGCGTGTCCGGCCTCGTGGATCGCCGTCACACGTTTCTCGTGCTCGCTGATGATCATCGACCGGCGCTCGGCCCCCATGAGGACCTTGTCCTTCGCAAACTCGAAGTCGAGCATGCGGACGACCTTCTGGTTGTAACGCGCGGCGTTGAGCGCCGCCTCATTGACCAGATTGGCGAGGTCGGCGCCGGAGAAGCCGGAGGAGCCACGCGCCAGCACGGCCACGTCCACATCATCGGACATCGGAATCTTCTTGGTGTGAACGCCGAGAATGCCCTCGCGTCCCTTCACGTCCGGCCGGTTGACCACGATGCGGCGATCGAAGCGCCCGGGACGGAGCAGCGCCGGGTCGAGCACGTCGGGGCGGTTGGTGGCCGCGACGAGAATGACGCCTTCGTTCGACTCGAAGCCGTCCATCTCGACGAGCAGCTGGTTGAGCGTCTGCTCGCGCTCGTCGTGGCCGCCGCCAAGACCCGCGCCACGATGACGGCCGACGGCGTCGATTTCGTCGATGAACACGATGCACGGCGCGTTCTTCTTGCCCTGCTCGAAGAGATCCCGCACGCGCGAGGCGCCGACGCCAACGAACATCTCCACGAAGTCCGAGCCGCTGATCGAGAAGAACGGCACGTTGGTCTCGCCGGCCACGGCGCGCGCCATGAGCGTCTTGCCGGTGCCGGGCGGCCCCATGAGCAGCACGCCCTTCGGGATGCGGCCACCGAGCTTCTGGAACTTCTGCGGCTCGCGAAGGAACTCGATGATCTCCTGCAGCTCCTCCTTCGCTTCGTCCACGCCGGCGACATCCTTGAAGGTCACCTTTTTCTGGGCGCTGGACGACAGCTTGGCCTTGCTCTTGCCGAACGAGAGCGCTTTGTTGCCGCCGCTCTGCATCTGGCGCATGAAGAAGATCCAGAAGCCGATCATCAGCAGGATCGGCGCCCAGGAGTACAGGAGGGCGGCCCACGGACTGGCCGCAGGCTCGCGCGCAGACACGATGACGTTCCGCTCGAGCAGACGATTCGCCAACCCCTCGTACTGCGGCGGGGCGTAGGTGCGGAAATTCTCGTTGGCCTTGTTGACGCCAATAATCTCGTTGCCGGTGATGGTGACGCGATCGACCTGCCCGGCGTCGACCGATGCCATGAACTCCGTAAAACTCAACGGCTTAGCGCTGGTCTGGAACTTCGTCGAGAAGTTCCACACGAGGACGCCGATGACCACGAGGGCCATCCAGAACACCAGACTCTTCAAGGTAGAGTTCACGTCACGTCCCCTAGACGTCTTGCCCTTCAAGACGTCTCGCCCGCACGACGTGCGGGCAAGCAGCCACTGTTCCTAGCGAGGCGGAGCCACACGCTCGGCGGTCCGAGGCGGAGCCTCGCTAGGGGTATCGGATTCAAGAGTATCACCTTACAGCGTCCCCTGCTGTAGTAAGACCAGCTTTCCGCCGCGAAGTTCCACCCGACACCCCGGCACGTCGATTCCGCCCTGGGACGCGCCCAGCAGCCCCAGAACCGCCTCGACGTGGTCCAGGCCGATTTCGCGCCCACCCGCTTTCCGTCTCATGGCCTCCAGGAGGACCCGTCGCAGCACCGGCGGCGGCGTGTCGGCCAGGGCCGGCACGTCGAGCTCGATGACCGAATCGGTCTCCAAGGCCACCGCGCGAAAGCGAGCCAGGCCCAGCTCGTCGAGCCACTGCCCGTCCTCCCGAATGAGGGCCGCCGCCCGTGCAATGGCGGGACGGGTCGATGCGCCCGCCGCCCGGTCCAGTTCGGGGAGCACCCGGTGACGGACGCGGTTGCGCGGATTGCTGACGTCCTGGTTGCTCTCGTCCTCCATCCACTGCTCGCCCACTCCCTCGAGATAGGCGCGCAGGTCCGCGCGCGTGACGTCGAGGAGCGGGCGAACGACATTGTCGCGGCGCGGGTAGATGCCTCCGAGTCCCGTGAGTCCGGCGCCACGCATCAGCTTGAGCAGAAAGGTTTCGGCCTGGTCGTCCTGCGTATGGCCTACTGCAATGCGATCGGCGCCCAGCGCAGTGGCGGTGCGCTTCAGAAAGCTGTAGCGGAGGCGCCGGGCGGCGTCTTCCGTGGAAAGGCTGTGCTCGCCGGCATACGCGGCGACGTCGGCGCTCTCGGTGACAATCGGCAGCGCGAGGCGCTCGGCAAACTGACGGCAGAACGTTTCGTCGCGATCGGCAGACGCACGCAGTCGATGATTGAAGTGCGCGACACCTGTGAGCACGAATTCACCGTTCGCTGCGAGATCGAGGAGCAGTCGGGTCAACGCGACGGAGTCGGACCCGCCAGAGAGCCCCACCAGCACGCGCGAGCCGGGCGGCAGGAGGCCGTAGCGGCGGATCGTGCGGCGGATCTGCTGGTGGAGGCTCGATGTGGCGAGGCGGGGCATGTCGCTACGCAAAAGGTACCCCACGGCGCAAGCGTGCGCCGCGGGGGCCCCACGCAGGGGCTCAGCTCGTCGTGCGTCTGGCTGCTTCCACACAATCGGTGTCCACCTTCGCTCCTTCGGAGCTACGGTGGACAGACTTCGCGAGTCGCAGCGCTCGCTTCGTCGTTGGCCTGCCAGACGAAGCTCGCTCGTGTGCCAGGCGAGCGAAGTCTGGTGCCGGAGGGCGGACTCGAACCGCCGACCCCGCGCTTATGAGACGCGTGCTCTAACCGGCTGAGCTACTCCGGCGGGAAACTTCAATCTTAACAGGGGTCAGGGAGCAGTCCTCGGAAAGGGTGATTGATGTCTTCACCTTCATACTACTGATATACCGCACTCGTGGTACCTGACGTGGCCCGGCACATCAGAAGCGTGAACGACACCTTCAGGTTTCGGGTCCCTGTTCGATGATGGCCGCCGCCAGCAGCGGGATCAGGACCTCATGATGGCCGACCAGTGAAATCCCGATGCCATGAGTCCCCGCCACAGGACGTGTGACGACGTTCGTCTGGGGACGGTACATCCGCAGGAAATCGATATTCACCGTCGTCAGGCCGTCCAGGGCGCTGCCCTGGTTGCGCGCCAGCGCCACAGCCTTCAGGAACACCTCCGGCAGGATCACCGCCGATCCGCAGTTGAGATACACGCCGCCGTTCAGCCGCGCGACGCACGACGTGAAATAGCGGAAGTCGCGCAGGCTCGTGTCCCCGATGGCCGCACCGGATGCGGCGGGATGCATGTGGATGATGTCAGTGCCGATCGCCACGTGCACGGTGATCGGAATGCCCAGACGATGAGCGGCGATGGCGATGCTGTGCTCTCCGAATGCAGGGTTGCGCTCGGAGAGGAAAGCCGCCACGGCCCGACCGAGACCCTGGCCGCGCTCGGCGCCGCGCCGGATGGCGTCGTTGAGGAGCACGGCGGTCTCTTCGGCCATGCCGAATCGCCCTGGACCAAGCGATTCGTCCACGTCCTCAGAGGTTGCGCCCGAGAGCGCGATCTCGAAATCGTGGATGATGCCCGCGCCGTTGAGTGCGACCGCCGAGACGTACCCGCGCCGCATCAGGTCGATCAACACGGACGACACGCCGGTCTTGATGACATGCGCGCCAAGACCCCAGAGGATCCCGCGGCCGCCGGCACGCGCGTCCGCGATCGCTCGCACGACCCGCCTGAGATCGGCGGCGCCGAGGATGGCAGGCAGCGAATCGAACCATGCCTTGAAGCTGCCGCCGCGCTCGACGGAACGCGCAAAGTCGGCCACGCGCGCCTTGCTCGCCCGCGACGCCAGCGGATACGTGCGGACGCCCGAGAGATCAAACTCTTCGTACGGAAATGGCATGGGCTTACGGTAATCGGGACGGCGGCAAGATGAAAGGGCTGTCAGCATCACAGTATGAGCATGGCATCCCCGTAGCTGTAGAACCTGTACTCGTGTGCGATCGCCTCGTGATATGCGGCAAGGAGTCGCTCGCGTCCCGCGAACGCCGCCACGAGCACGAGCAGCGACGATCGGGGCAAATGAAAGTTCGTAATCAGGCCGTCGACCAGACGGAACTGGTGTCCCGGACGAATGAACAGGCTCGTGTCCCCGCGCTGCGCATCTATTCGATCCAGGATCCGGGATCCGGAGATCCCCCTTCCCCCTTCCCCCTGCTCCCCACTCCCTCCCCCCACCTCCAGTGATTCCAGCACCCGGACCGTCGTCGTCCCCACCGCGATGATGCGGCGTCGCTCGCGCCGGGCGCGCGTCAGTGCAGCCGCCGCGTCGGAGGACACGACAAAGCTCTCCAGGTCGACGACGTGCTCCTCGATGCGGGCGACGCGAATCGGCTTGAACGTGCCGTACCCGACGTGCAGCGTGACCTCGGTTCGCTCGACCCCGCGGGCGGCGAGCGCTTCAAGCAGCTCGGGCGTGAAATGCAGACCGGCCGTGGGGGCGGCCACCGAGCCGCGATCGCGTGCGTACACGGTCTGATACCGATCGCGGTCCGAGGGCCGATCGTCGCGCTTGATGTAGGGCGGCAACGGGACGTGCCCGATCCGGTCGATGGCGTTGTCGAGATCGACGTGCTCCTCCAACCACAACCGTATCGTGCGCCGGCCATGAAAGTGCCGGCCGAGCACCTCACCATGAAGCCGCACATCGTTGCGCTCGAAGACGACGCGCGCGCCGACGTTGAGTTTCTGTCCAGGGTGCATCAGGGCTTCCCATGTCTGCGCTGTCGGGGATTCGGGATCGGGGATCGGGGATCCGGGATCCGGGAGTTGATGCGTGAGCAGGCATTCGACCGCGCCTCCGCTCGGCACGCGGTGGCCAAGCAGCCGGGCGGGAAACACCTTCGTATTGTTGAGGACGAGGAGGTCGCCCGCCCGGAGGTACTCGCCGAGACGCGTGAACTGGGAGTGCTCGACGGTCCCGCTGTCGCGATGCATCAGGAGCAAGCGCGATGCACCGCGTGTCGCGGGAGGTTCTTGCGCGATCTGCGTATCTGGAAGGTCGAAATCGAAGTCGGACGCGTACATCTGGTCAGTCTTTGGTCTCTTGGTCTCGCTAATCCTTCTCTAAGCTAAGCCCGGAGCTCTCCGGAGCTCGGTTGTGTCGATGATGATGAATCCCGATTCCCGCCTTCGCTAAAGCTACGGCGGGCCGCCGAAGCCTTGGCGGAGGCTGGCCGGTGGCCGGACCGCGCTGCGAGGGCTTGAGCGGCCGCAGCACGCCAGCTCCCTGAGCTGGCGGATTCCCTCAGCCTTCTCGCGCGGTCAGGCGATCCGTGTCGGCCTGACCTCCATAGGGCTTCATCATCATCAACACAGCCGAACTCCGGTGTAGGTCTTTCATCTTTAGGCCTTGGGCCTGATCCCTGATCCCTTCCCCCTCTCCCCTGATCCCTAGCCCCCGTCCCCCATGAACCCCTCCAGCCTGGTTCGTCCGCGCGCTGCCAGCAGGGGCTTCCACAGATCGCCGCGCTCGGCGACCCGCACCGGCACGTTATCGATACGGAAGTCCTCCGTACGTGCACCGCCAGCCACCTCTTCCCACGTGAGCGGCGTCGACACCGTGGCAAGCGGTGTCGGGCGCACGGAGTACACGCTGGCGAGCGTGCTGCCCCACCTGTTCTGGTTGTAGTCGACGAGCACGCGCGCCGCCGGGCGGTTCGCGACACGGTACGTGGAAGTCATCAACGAGGGATGCCGGGAAGCCAGTTCCACTGCGAGCGCCTTCGCAAACGTCCAGACCGCCTTCTGCACTGGACCACGAACGATGGGCACGTACAGGTGCATCCCCTTCGAGCCGCTCGTTTTCACGAGCGGGTGCATGCCGAGCGCCTCGAGCGCGTCCCGTACTGTCAACGCGCACTGACGGACCTGATCGAAGGAAGCACCCTTTCCGGGATCGAGGTCGAAGTGCACGTAGTCCGGACGGTCGATGTCGTCGCACGTGGCATACCACTGATTCAGGTCGATGCAACCGAGATTGATGATCCAGAGCAGCGAGGGCAGGTCGTCGATCACCGGAAAGTCGATGACGTTTCCCGATGCGTGCCTGATCTGGCAGGTGCGAATCCAGTCGGGCCTGGGCGCCGGCGCGCGCTTCATGAAGAAGAAGGCGCCCGCCGCCCCATGGGGATAGCGCTTCATCACCATCGCGCGATCGCGGATGTGCGGGAGCAGGACGGACGCGACGTCGGCGTAATACTGGATCAGCGCGCCCTTCGTGATGCCGAGCTCCGGCCAGAACACCTTCCGAAGGTTCGTGAGCCGCACCTCGCGCCCCGCGACGCTCAGTGTGGCGTTGTCGATATCCGCCGGAACCTGAACGGATGGACGCGGCATGAGCTAACCACGGAGAACACGAAGATCGAGAAGGGCACGAACCATTTTTTCTCAATTCGTGATTTTCGTAGCCTTCGTGCTCTTCGTAACCTTCGTGCCCTTCGTGGTTCCGTCCTTCGTGGTTGGCGCTGGCTCCAGCCTCGGGGGACGTGGCCCGTGGCGCACTGCCCCTTCGAGCGGCACGTAATCCAGCTCGAGACCGGCTGCAACCGATCGAAGCATCAGTCCGCCGCGGCTCATATCGCCGCGGCCGACGAAGAGATGCGGAAACAGAAGCTGCCGCCCGAAAATCGGCACCAGCAGATCGACGTACTTGCCCGACGCGACGCTCCCGAGGAGCACCACCTCACACTCCGGGCCGATGGCTGTGTGA
>JBOGIR010000375.1:0-26759 GCA_050742335.1 Vicinamibacterales bacterium
CCTTGGTCTTGACCGGCGGCTTGATCGAGCCGCCTACGCGCACCGGCGCCGGCGGCGGGGGGGGGGGCGGCGGGGGCGGCGCCTCGGGCAGGCCACCGACGATGCCGCCGACGACACCACCGGGGACACCGCCGGTCACGGCGGGACCACGATCGAAATCGGTGGGGGGCGGAGGCTCGGGCGCAATCTCCTTCGGTTCTTCGACAGGCGCCGCGGCCGGGTTCACTTCAACGACCGGCTTCGGAGGTGCGGCTTCGGGCGGTGGAGGCGGCGGGGGCGGGGGCGGCGGGGGCGGCGGCGCAACCACAAAGGCACTCATCATCGACGGCGGCGTCGGAAGGACGTCGTACGCCATGAGCGGAATGATGACGACCGACAGCACGACCGCCACATGGACCGCCACCGACAGTGGAACCGTGTACCACTGTTTCGTCCCAATCTTGATGGACGGTTCGACAATGTCCCCGAACATCTTTTCTACGCGTGGCACCGGTGTTCCCTCCTCCTTGCGGCCCGAATCCTTCCGCGTCGCAGGCAAACCCGCTTGGGGCCCGCCCCACCGCTCAACCCAAAGGCTGCCGAATATCGCCGTTATGCTTAGACACCGCGATCTGCCAAAGTGCTCCGGGAATACCGACCCAGCAGATCGGGGATTCTAACCCGGTTTCCGCAAAGCGCAAGGGCAAAAACACCCCCCCGAACACGCCCCTCGGCGGGACCCCTTGACTCGGCTTACTCGGCCGTTCGAATCCGCATGCCGTAGAACGACCGGTGCACGAACACCAGCGAGACCGCCAGGAAGACCGCCGCCAGCACATGGGTCACGCCGGTGCCCATGTCGGCCGACAGCTCGACGGCGAGCTCGACCGCCAGGAGCCCGAACAGCGTGGTGAACTTGATCACGGGGTTCAAGGCCACCGACGAGGTGTCCTTGAACGGGTCGCCTACGGTGTCGCCGACAACCGTCGCCGCGTGGAGCGGCGTGTTCTTCATCTTCAGCTCGGTTTCGACGATCTTCTTGGCATTGTCCCACGCGCCGCCCGCGTTTGCCATGAACACGGCCTGATACAGCCCGAACAGCGCGATCGAAATCAGGTAACCGACGAAAAAATACGGCTCCACGAACGCAAAGGCGAGCGTCGCGAAAAAGACGGTGAGGAAGATGTTGAACATGCCGCGCTGCGCGTACTGCGTGCAGATCTCCACCACCTTCTTGCTGTCGGCCACCGACGCCCTCTCGGTGCTGTCGAGCCGGATGTTCGCCTTGATGAATTCGACGGCACGGTAGGCACCGGTCGTCACGGCCTGCGTGGAAGCGCCGGTGAACCAGTAGATCACCGAACCGCCGGTGATGAGACCGAGGAGGAACGGCGGGTGCAGCAGCGACAGGAGCTCTGTATTCTGCGTCAGACCCTCGGTGAGCAGCACGATCGTCGAGAAGATCATCGTCGTCGCGCCCACGACGGCGGTCCCGATGAGCACCGGTTTCGCCGTGGCCTTGAAGGTGTTGCCGGCGCCGTCGTTTTCCTCGAGCATCGCCTTCGCCTGCTCGAACTTGACATCGATGTTGAAGTCCCGCTTCAGCTCCTGCTGGATGCCCGGGATGCCCTCAATCACCGACAGCTCGTAGACCGACTGCGCGTTGTCGGTAACGGGCCCGTAGGAGTCGACCGCGATCGTCACTGGCCCCATGCCGAGGAAGCCGAAGGCGACCAACCCGAAGGCAAACACTGCCGGCGCGAGCATCAGATCAGACATCGAAGTGCTCGTCGCGCTGACGAAGTACGCAATCGTCATCAGCGCCACGATGCTCAAGCCGATCCAGAAGGCGCTGAAGTTGCCGGCCACGAATCCAGAGAGAATGTTGAGCGACGCGCCGCCCTCGCGTGAGGAGGTCACCACCTCCTTGACGTGGCTCGACTCTACTGACGTGAACACCTTTACCAACTCGGGAATGATCGCGCCGGCCAGCGTGCCACAGGTGATGATCGTCGACAGCTTCCACCAGAGCGTACCGTCGCCCAGATCGCCGATCAGCAGTCTCGAGACGATGTAGGTCAGCACGACCGAGATAATGGATGTCAGCCAGACGAGCTGCGTCAGCGGTGCCTCGAAATTCATCCGGGTGGCGTTGGCGTAGCGCGCTTGCGCAAGGGCGTGGTTGAGCAGGTACGACCCGCCGCTGGCGATGATCATCATGATGCGCATGACGAAGATCCACACCAGGAGCTGCACCTGCGTGGCGGCCTGCGGCACCGCCGTCATGATGAACACAATCAGCGCCACGCCAGTCACGCCATACGTCTCGAAGCCGTCGGCGCTCGGCCCCACCGAATCGCCCGCGTTGTCACCCGTGCAGTCGGCAATGACGCCAGGATTCCGCGCGTCGTCCTCCTTGATGTTGAAGACGATCTTCATCAGGTCCGACCCGATGTCCGCGATCTTGGTGAAGATGCCGCCGGCAATGCGCAGCGCCGCCGCGCCGAGCGATTCACCAATCGCGAACCCGATGAAGCACGGCCCCGCGTAGTCGCCCGGGATGTAGAGCAGGATGAACAGCATGATGAGCAGCTCGACGCTGATGAGCAGCATGCCGACGCTCATCCCGGACCTGAGCGGAATCTCGTGCACGAGATAGGGTCTACCGGCGAGGCTGGCAAACGCCGTGCGGGAGTTGGCATAGGTGTTCACGCGAATGCCGAACCACGCCACGCCGTAGCTGCCAAGGATGCCGACGACGCTGAACAGCAGGATGATGACGACGCGCAGGGCGTCCATCCCCGAGAGCAGGCCGAAATAGAGGACGATGATGACGGCAATGAACACTTCGAGCACGGCGAGGAACTTGCCCTGTTGGATCAGATACGTCTTGCACGTTTCGTAAATCAGCTCGGAAATCTCGCGCATCGACCGGTGCACGGGGAGGTTCTCGAGCTGTCTCAGGATCACGAGCCCGAACATCATCCCGAGCAGCGAAACGCCGAGCCCGATCATGAGGAGCGTGCGGCCGTTGTAGCCGCCGACGTCCACCAGATCCAGGGCCGGCAGCACCAGGGCCGCTTCGCCGCCTCCCGTGCGCGCGGCCTGCTCCGCCTGCGCCCCGGGGACGAGCGCCTCCGGCTGCCCCGCCAGGGCGGGCGCGACACAGACGGCCATGAGCAGCGCCACGGCGGCTGCGACCCTTACCCCTCGTTTGCACGACGCATTCATCAGTGGACTACTCCTCTCGCTCGCTCGTCTTCCCGTGCACGCGGTCGGGAAACGACATGCCTCCCGTCAGAAAGATACGGATGCCTTCTTCGACCGTGACTTCCGGAAACCAAACGCTGCTCCGCGGATACACGACCACGTCCCCGAGGTACAAGTGGTTGGTGGGCACGTATACTGCGACGAGCACCTCCGCCCCGCGGCCGCGATCGATCGTGAACTCCTTCGTGAGGAAGCCGAGCGCGATGCCGCGACGGGGATCCTCGACCATGACGACGCGCTTGAACCCGTACTCGTTGTCGGGCGAAAACGCCACCACGATCTGCTTCACGGGCGCGTAAATCGTCCGGAACACCGGCACGCGCATCAGCCATTCCTCACCCCGCGCCAGTACGCGACGGCCGATCACGTTGGTCGCGAGCGCGCCGACCGCGAGCACCACAAGCAGCGTGATGAGGATGCCGAGTCCCGGCACCTCCCGCCCCAAGGCCCGGGTTGCGAGAGGTGCGGTGAAACCATCAATGATACCGAATATCCACACCAACGCCGCAACGCTGATCACCAACGGAACGGTGACGAAGAAGCCGGCGATGAACCTGCGCCGCAGCCACTGCATCGGCCGCTATCCTGCCGGAAACGCCACCAGAAGGCCGATCCCGCACGCGATGCGGTACCAGGCAAACGGCGCAAACCCCGACCGCCTGACAAACGACAGGAACGGCCGGACCACGAGGGCCGCGGCCACGAACGCCGCGACGAAGCCAACCGTGATCTCGCCGGCACGCTGCGGCGCCAGGGATTCGCCCACCTCCAGCCACTCGTAGACGAAGGCCGCTACCATCGTGGGCATCGCGAGAAAAAACGAGAACTCCGCCGCCGCCGCCCGGTCGAGCCGCATCAACATGCCACCCACAATCGTGGCGCCCGACCGCGAGACGCCTGGAACCAGGGAGAGCACCTGACACAATCCCACGCCGAGCGCACGCCAGACCGGAGTCTGTCCGGCGTCGAGCACTGCAGGCACGGGCCGGAATCGCTCCACCAGCAGCATGACGATGCCGCCGGCGATGAAGGCGACGGCCATCACGCGGACGCTCTCATACAGCACGTCCTGCACGAAGTCGGCGCCGACGGCCCCAGCAATCACCGCCGGCATGAACGCCACCAGAATCATGGCGGCGAAGCGTTGCGCGTCGCGCTCGAACGGCAGCCCCCGAATGACCGCGAGGATCCTGGCGCGATAGAGCCACATGATGGCGAGGACCGACCCGAGCTGGATCATCACCGTAAACGCCGGATCGTCGTAGCCGAGCAGCCGCCCCGCCACGAGCAGGTGCGCCGTCGACGAGACAGGCAGGAACTCGGTAAGACCCTGGAGTACCCCGAGCAGCGCGGCGGTCAGGTAGGTCACGAAGTAGTAGGCAGTAAGCAGTAGGCGGTAGGCAGTAAGTCCGGTGAGCGGCAAGCGCGCAGCGATACTATCGAGTCACTGCCTCCTGCCTACTGCCTACTGTGAACTCCTAAGACGCTCGCGCGCCGCGCGTCTTCCGCCCCGGCCGCGCCTCGGGCCGCCCGGGCGCCGTACTCACCGCCGTTGCCGCACGCCGCCGCTGGCTCAGGATGATCGCGATGGCCGAGGCGATGAATACCGTGGAATACGTGCCGCTGATGATGCCGACGAGCATCGTGAACGCAAAGCCGCGGAGCACCTCGCCGCCGAACAGATACAGCGACAGCACCGCCAGAAACGTGGTACCCGCCGTGATGACGGTTCGCGCCAACGTCTGGTTGACGCTCCGATTGACCACCTGCTCCAGCGAATCGCGCCGCATCGACCGCAGGTTCTCACGGACACGATCGAAGACGACAATCGTGTCGTTCACCGAATAGCCGGTGATCGTCAGGATGGCGGCAACCACGTTGAGCGACAGCTCGTACCCGAAGAACATCAGGAACGCCAGCGTCACGAAGATGTCGTGGAACGTGGCGGCAATCGCGCCGACCGCGAAGGAAAACCGGAAGCGGAATGCGATGTACAGCGTAATGGCGATGATGGACGTCAGCGTGGCGTAGATGCCCCGCCGCTGCAGGTCGGCGCCGATGACGGGCCCGACGAGCTCCGTGCTGATCACCTCGAAACTGGGCAATCCGGCCTTCTGGAGGAGCTGCACGATCTGCTGCGACCCCTGTTCCAGGCTGGCGCCCTGTTCGGCAGTCTGGATCTGGGGAAGCCGGACCAGCCACTGGCCATCCGCGGGCTCGCCATACTGCTGGACGACCTTGTCGCCGGGCAGGCTGTCGACCGCCCGTCGGACCTGATCCTCGGTGACGGCCTGATCGAACGTGACGACAACGATGGTGCCGCCCGAAAAGTCGATGCCGAGGGGCAGGCCCTGCGTCCCCATCATCGCAGCACCGGCGAGGATCACGACCAGCGACAGCGCGATCGCGTGCCACCGCCACCGGATGAAATCGAAATTCGGAGTCTTGAACAGCTGCATATGCCTTAGATGCTCAATGCCTGCGCCTGCGTGCGGCGCGACAGGATCAGCTCGAACATCGTCCGCGAGACGAAGACGGCCGTGAAGACGTTCGAGGCGAGACCGATGATCAACGTGAGGGCAAAGCCGCGGATCGGCCCTGTGCCGAAGTTCAACAGGAGCAGCGCGCCAATCAGCGAGGCCACATGGGTGTCGATGATGGTCATCCAGACGCGGTCGAACCCGGCGTTGACGGCGGCCCTGACGCCCTTGGCCGTCGCCAGCTCCTCCTTGATGCGTTCGAAGATCAGGACGTTGGAATCGACGCCCATGCCAATCGTCAGGAGGAATCCCGCAAAGCCCGGCAGCGTCATCGTCGCGTCGAGGTAGGCCATCATCCCGAGCAGAATGGCCAGGTTCACCACAATCGAGGTCAAGGCGTTGAGGCCGGCGAGCTTGTAGTACGCCAGCATGAACAGCACGACCAGCAGGAGGCCGCCGATCGATGCCGTGACACCCGCCCGGATCGATTCGGCGCCAAGCGACGGCCCGACCGTGCGCTCCTCGAGAAAGTCCATCGGCGCCGGCAGCGCGCCGCTGCGAAGCACCAGCGAGAGGTCGCCCGCTTCCTGCTGCGTGAAGCTGCCCGTGATCTGCCCCTCGTCGGTGATGCGCGACTGAATCACCGGCGCGGACACGACCCGGTTGTCGAGGATGATTGCCAGCTGGCGGTTGATGTTCTGCTGCGTCAACTGGCCGAAGCGGAGGGCCCCGTCCTGGCTCAGAGAGAATCCAACCGCCGGTAGATTGTTCTGGTCGATCGACGGCCGCGCGTTCCGGAGATCCCTCCCGGTGATCGGCGGAACGCGCCGCACCACGTAGTACACGGTGGTCGGTGTACCGCCCCCGGTAGCCGCCACATCCTCGGACCCCGGCACAATCACGAGGTCCGGGGGCAGCGCGTTGTTGTAGGCCTGCGTCGCCGCTTCCTGGCTGGGAAACGGTCCCATCTCGACGATCTTCAGCTCGAGCAGCGCCGTCGATCGGATGATCTCCTTCGCGCGCTGGACGTCGGTGACACCGGGCAGCTGCACCAGAATCTGATTGACGGCCCCCTGTCGTGCCACGATCGGCTCAGCCACTCCCAGCTCGTTGACGCGCCGTTCGATCGTTTGGAGCGCCTGCGTGACCGTTTCCTCGCGGAGCTGCACCGCGACGTTCGGCCGCATCGTGTACGTGTAGCGCCCCGCTCCGGGCGACCGGCTGAACACCGTATCCACTTCGACGGCGGCCTGCCTGAACCCCTGATCGTTCTGAATCCCCTCGACGATGAACTCGGTGGGGCTCGTCACCTCGAGCTTCGTGTACTGCACGCCGGTCGCGTTCAGCCTCTCACGGAGCCGCTCAACGGTCGTCTCGGTCTCAATCCGCAGGGCCGCGTCGGTCTGCACCCGCATCACCAGGTGCACGCCACCCTTCAGGTCGAGCCCGAGATTGACCTTCTCGCCGGGCGGATAAAAGGCCCACACGGCCAGCGCAATGACCGCAACGATGGTGATGATTCTCCAGCGCAAATTCTGGTTCACGACTGACTCTCCGGCGCGACAGGCTCCTGCCCTTGATACCCGACAACCGCATTGCGGGAGATCTCAACGCGCACGTTGTTTGCCACCTGGACCTGGACCGATTGATCCCCGAGGCGGGTGATCGTCCCGAACAGCCCGCCCGAGGTGACAATCCGGTCGCCCACTTTCAGCGCAGCCAGGAACGCCTGCACTTTCTGCTGCCGCCGCTTCATGGGCAACAGAATGACGAAATAGAAAATGCCCAGCACGAGCACAAAGGGCATCAGCTGCACCCATGCGCTCGGGCCCCCCGGCGACGGCGCGCCCATGGCCACGAGAACGGGGACACTCACGTTCATCAATCGAGCGCCAGGCGTCTCAAGGAACGCCGTTAAGGCGTTCCGGCAGACGCAGCCGAGCGAAGGAACTCCTGCCTGAACTTCTCAAAGGTCCGAAACGCTATAGCGTCTCTGATCCTCCGCATGGTGTCAAGGTAGAAGCTGAGGTTGTGCAACGTGTTAAGGGCACCCGCGGTCATCTCCCCAGCCATGTACAGGTGGCGCAGGTACGCTCTGGAATGATGCCGGCACGTATAGCAGCCGCATTCCGGATCCAGCGGGTCGTCGTCCTCGGCGTACCTGGCGTTTCTGATATTGATTCGCCCGCGACTCGTGAACAGCTGCCCGTTCCGGGCGTTGCGGGTCGGGAGCACGCAGTCGAACATGTCAATCCCGCGGGCCACGCACTCAACGAGATCCTCCGGCATCCCGACGCCCATCACGTAGCGGGGCCGATCGTGTGGCAGTCGCCGTGCCGTCTGCGCGGTCAGCGCGTACATCTGCTCCACCGGCTCTCCAACGCTCAGGCCGCCAATCGCGTATCCCTCGAAGCCGATGCGCACGGTTCGGTCGGCGCTTTCCTCGCGCAGGTCCTGGAAGACACCACCTTGGACGATGCCGAACTGCGCTTGCCCGGGGTTCGAGACCGACACGCCCTCAATCGATCCGGCCCGCAATGCCAGGAGACGCTGCCGGCATCGCTCGGCCCAGCGTACTGACCTTGTCATCGCCTCAGCGGCCTGGTCGCGCGTCGCCGGAAACGCGACACATTCATCGAACACCATGGCGACATCCGACCCCAGACGAGCCTGGATGTCGGTGACGCGCTCGGGCGTGAGCAGGTACCGGGTGCCGTCGAGAGGCGATTGAAAGTCCGCGCCTGCCTCCGTGATCACACGGCGTTGCGCCAGGCTGTAGACCTGGAATCCGCCGCTGTCGGTCAGGATGGGCCGGTGCCATCCGATGAACCGGTGCAGACCGCCGCGGCGGCCGATGAGCTCGTCGCCGGGGCGCACGAGCAGGTGATACGTATTGCCAAGAATGATTTCCGCTCCGGCTTCCTCGAGCTCGCGGCAGGTGACCGCCTTGACCGCCCCTTGCGTGCCCACCGGCATGAAGGCAGGCGTCTGGACGACGCCGTGCGGGGTCTGGAGCTCACCCAGGCGGGCATCGCCGTCAGTGCTGCGCAGGGTGAAGGTAAAGGCTGGCACACCTTAAGATATAGGCTCAAGTGAGAAAACGTCGCGTAGGGGTCGTCTACGGCGGTCGATCCGGCGAGCATGAAGTGTCGGTCGCGTCGGCCGCATCCATCTTCAAGCACCTCGACCGAGCGAAATACGAGGCGGTCCCCATCCTCATCGAGAAAAGCGGCCGGTGGACGCTTGGTGGCACGATTCCACAGGCGCTTTCGGCAGCCGCCGTTCTCGAAGAACAACCTTCGACTCTTCGACAAGCTCAGGATCGTCCCGAGCCCAGTCGAGAGATGACTGTCGCTCAGGTTGCCCCGAGCCACGTCGAGGGGCAGCGCACCGAGGCACTCCGGATCGTCGAGCCGTCAGCCGCTGTTGCGGCCACAGGGGTCGATGTTGTGTTTCCCGTGCTGCATGGTCCATACGGCGAAGACGGAACGGTGCAGGGCCTCCTCGAGCTGGCCAACGTGGCGTATGTAGGGGCCGGCGTGCTCGGCTCGGCGGCCGGCATGGACAAGGCGGTCATGAAGACGCTGTTCGCCGCCACGGGACTGCCAATCGTCGCTCACCTGGTGGCGCTGCGGCGCGAGTGGGAGCGCGACGCGCCCGCGATCACAGGCCGCGTTTCGGACACGCTTCACTACCCCGTCTTCGTCAAGCCTGCCAACCTTGGTTCGAGCGTGGGCATCTCCAAGGCACGAAGCGATCAGGAATTCGCGGTGGCCATGGAGCTCGCCCTCCAGTTCGATCGGAAGATCGTCATCGAAGCCGCCGTGCCGGACGCGCGTGAGATCGAGTGCGCGGTCCTCGGGAACGACGAGCCGCAGGCGTCCGTGGTCGGCGAAATCATCCCGTCCCGCGAGTTTTACGACTACGAGGCCAAGTACCTGGATGCTGCGTCGGAATTGCTCATCCCTGCGCCGCTCGGCGCCAGGCACACGGCCGAGATTCAGCGATTGGCGGTCGATGCGTTCCGCGCAGTGGAGGGGGCCGGGATGACACGGGTCGATTTTCTGATGGCCCGCGCCACCGAAGAGATCTTCGTGAACGAGGTCAACACCATTCCCGGGTTCACGACCATCAGCATGTATCCGAAGCTGTGGGAGGCGTCCGGGCTTCCGTACTCTGCGCTGCTCGACCGGCTCATCGAGCTGGCGCTCGAACGGCACGCGGAAAAGCAGCAACTTCGCACCAGTATCACGTGATCGACGAGACACCGAGCGGATTCTTCTCATTTCCCCTGTGGTTGGGAACCTGGCTGTTCAGTGGCGGTGTTGTCGGCGCGGTGCTCGGCGGGGGACTTGCGGTGCCGGCCTCCGCTGCACAGGAAATGCCACAGCGGGGCTTGACGGCGGTGCCCGCGCTCGTCCGTGTGTACGACGCCATCCTCGACGGTCGCTTCGAGGGCGTGCCTGCGTTGTTGGACCGAGCGTGCCCACCTGCCCCTCGGGAGGCCTGCCGCGTGCTGGACGCGGTGAGCACGTGGTGGCATATCCAACTGGATCCGTTGAATATGACCCGTGACGCGGCATTTCTGTCGAAGGTCGAAACCGCGATTGCCGCGACGGCCGCCTGGACGGAGCGCGAGCCACAGCGGGCCGAGGCCTGGTTCTATCTTGGCGGCGCGTACGGCGCCAGGGTGCAGTGGCGGGTCCTTCGCGGCGAGCGTCTGGCCGCCGTACATGACGGCCGGCGGATCAGGAACGCGCTCGAGCGTGCACTGACACTGGATCCCGGCATGGCGGACGCGTACTTCGGGCTCGGGCTCTATCACTACTATGCGGATGTGGCGCCCACCGTCTTCAAGATGCTCCGCTGGTTCCTGCTGCTCCCCGGTGGCGACCGCGTCAGGGGGATGGAAGAGATGCTGCGCGCGCGCCACGCAGGCCAGCTCGTGGGAAGCGAGGCGGCATACCAGTTGTACGTCGTCTATATCTGGTACGAGAAGCAGCCGGCCCGCGCCCTCGGACTGCTCGGGGAACTGCGGGCGCGGCACCCGCACAATCCGCACTTTGCCCAAGCCATCGCCGACATCCAGGACTTCTATCTCGACGACACCGTCGCGAGCCTTCGCACCTGGGAAGCACTACTCGACGCGGCTCGGCGAGGGCAGGTGGCTGAACCCGGCATGGCGGAAGCAAGCGCGCGGCTCGGCATCGCCTCGCAGCTCGACCAGTTGTCTCGAGGCGAAGCGGGACTGGAACACCTGCGTGCCGTCATCGCCGCGCAGCCAGTCGCGCCGTTCGGCGCCGTGGCGCGCGGCCACCTTCAGCTCGGCCAGACGCTCGAGCACCTCGGCCGCGGCGCGGAAGCAACCGCGGCCTACCGCGCGGCGATCGCCGCCGCAGGGCGGAACGATCCGCTCAGGGTCGCGGCAAGTGCGCGCGCGGCGCTGCGCGCACTCGAACACACGTCACGACGAGCGACGGCCAGGTGAAGTTCGGCAGCGTTTCATCCGACACATCCATTTGACGGGTGCGACTTGACAGCGCGAACGCGAATGGACGTGGGGGCATGGCGCGTTTTTTGACAACGAGCGCGCTTTTGTGCTTGACATCAAGAAAATCTCACCCATAATCTACATCTGGTATGAGGGTTGATGGCTCAGCCCACCAGTTGTGACGGTCACGTTGGCCGTCAGAGGATGAGCCAGGACAATCTGAGGAGAAAACAATGGCGAAGAAGGCTGCCAAGGGCGGGAAGAAAAAGGCCGCGAAGAAGCGGTAAGTCTTCCACAGGAATTTACGGGGGTGCTCATGGAGCACCCCATTTTTTTACGTTGCTCCTCGCCCACAGTTCCTGAGTTGCTGCTCTCCTCATCGCGCGCATCACGGGAGAGCCCACGACGCGAGACCGCCGATGCCCGGGCCGACGTGCCAGGCGGCAGAGTGCGCCGGGTGTTCGGGTGGATGGCTCGCAATCACACCACCGAAAGGGGGGATTGAGCGATGGCGAAGAAGGCTAAGGGCGGAAAGAAGAAGGCGGCGAAGAAGAGATAACGCCCGTTCGCCACACAGGGGGTGTGCCGGTGCGCGCCCCCTTTTTTCATGTACGCGCCTCACGGGATATCAAGGGCCGGCCCCTGGCTGGTCAGTCGCTGACTCCGTCCCAGATCCGCACCTGGCGGATCACGTCGCCCGGAAGCAGCCGATCCACCACGTCCATCCCCTCGACGACGTGCCCGAACACGGTATAGCGGCCATCCAGATGCGGCTGCGGCGAGTGGGTGATGAAGAACTGGCTGCCGCCGGTATCTTTCCAGTCGAGCGCCATGCCGAGCGTGCCGCGCAGATACGGGCGCATGTTGATCTCATCACGGATCGTGTACCCTGGGCCGCCCTCGCCATCTCCGCGCGGATCGCCGTCCTGCACGACGAAATCGGCGACCACCCGATGGATGGCGATGCCATCGAAGAAGTTCCGCCGCGCAAGCGCCACGAAGTTCGCCACCGTCAACGGGGCGTCGACAATGGCCAGCTCCAGCTCGATGACGCCGCGATCGGTCTCGATGAACGCGTGTGGCGAGAACTTCGGACTGATCAGCCCCTGCCGTTCGTCGTCGGTCATCGGCCGCGTGGGCACCGGACGCATCGCCGCATCGGCAGTACCGTCCACGCTGCCGCGTTCCCGGTAGATCGTCCCCGCCCGCACGCGCACGGCCCAGTCACGATCGGTGAGCGCCTCCTGCAACAGGGGTTCGGCCGCGCGCGGATCGGCCTGGTTGAGGGCGCTGAGAATCGCCGCGCGCGCCGTATACGTACTGTCGCCGGCTGCGGAGCGGTACGCCTCGACGAGCGCCGGCCCGGCGGAGGCGACCTTCAATTCGGCAAGTCCATTGGCCGCGGCCACGCGCAGCGCGAAATCGTCGCTCTTCAGGCGCTCGATCAGGACCTTGTCGACGCCAGGCGCCTGTGCGGCCACGAGCGCCGCGAGCACGGCGGGGACCACACGAGGATCCCGGTCTTCGAGGAGCACCATCAACCCGGGTACGCCCCGCGCTGAAGGCAACGATCCGAGCGCGGCCGCCTGGGCGGTGCGGACAGTCCAGTCGCGGTCCGTGTCCAGGCCGGACAGCGTCACGAGGAAACCGTCCGGATCGATGCGCGCGAGGCTGCGCAGCGCGAGGCCGCGGATGGCAGGCGAACGGTCCGAGAGCAGGTCGAGCATGAGATCCAGACTGTCCGCCCGTGCAACGG
Organism: Vicinamibacterales bacterium; assembly: GCA_050742335.1. Lineage (GTDB taxonomy): Bacteria > Acidobacteriota > Vicinamibacteria > Vicinamibacterales > UBA2999 > DATCJA01. The sequence goes on from JBOGIR010000375.1 coordinate 12,977, forward strand.
CGGCAAGGGCAGTCATCGCCTCCACGCGGAGCGTGCGGTCCGTCTCGGCGTCCGAGACGATCCGGGTGAGCAGGGGCGCCGCGCCCGCGTCGCCAATGGCCGCCACTGCCCGAATCGCCTGAATGACGACGGCCGGATGCGCCGTGCGGAGCTCGACAACCTGCCGCAGTGCGGCGGCAGCGGCGCTCGCCTTCGTCACGCCGAGCCCGCGCGCGGCAAAGGCAGCCGTGTGGCGGCCGGGCGTGCTCAGGAGCGGCACGAGCGCCGGGGCGACGCGTGGATCGCCGAGCCGCTGCAGAGCGTACGCCACCGGCCACCATGCCGACACCGGCTGCCCGTTGGCGTCGAGCGCCGCGGCCGCGAGCGCGTCATATGAACCGAGACGCGCGAGCGCGTACAGACCAAGCCGGGCGGCCTCGACCGGTGGCCCCAGCGGGTAGGTCAGGTCGTCCGGCGGAATCGACGCCAGGGCGCCGGCGCGTACGTGCCGTTGCACCATGTCGCTGACGGCGGTCGCGTCGGCGCGATCGCCGAGCGCGCCGAGCGCCTCGGCGGCCCGCCCCTGCACCAGCAGATCCGGATCGGCAAGCGCCGCCAGCAGCGCGGCACGCGCCGTCCGTTCGCCGATCAGGCCCAGCGCGAAGGCCGCCATCTGACGCACTTCGGCCTCCGCGTCGGCAGCCAGCACCCTCGTCAGGGGTTCCACCGCGTCGCGCAGGCCAACGCGGCCGAGTGCGAGCGCGGCGCGGCGCCGGACGCGCGCTTCGCCGTCTCCGAGGAGACGGAACAGATCCGACGGCGGTGGAGGCGCCACGATGGCCGGCTCGGTGCGCGTGGCCGGCACGAGAACGACCGGAGGCGGAGGATTGGGGTCGCGAAGAATGCGCTGATCCTCGAGTCGTATCATCCAGCCGAGTTTTTCCTCCCACGTGACGACCGGCGGTTCTGGAGCCGGAGAAGGAGTTGGCGGCGGTGGCGGGATCGTCGCGCAGGACGCAACAACGATCACAAGGCTCACGGCACAAATCAGAAGGCTCACGTCATCATCACCGCATACCCTGTTCGTGCCGTGTGCCGTGTGCCGTGTGTCGTGTGCCTCGTGCATGCTCGTCCGGATGATAGCATGCAGCCACCGGCGTCTTCGGCTCGGCTGTGGACATGTCATTCCAGTACATCGCGATTGAAGGACCTATCGGTGCGGGCAAGACGTCGCTGGCCGAACGTCTCGCGGCAAGACTCGATGCTGCGCTCGTGCTGGAAGAGATGGAGAACCCGTTCCTGTCCGACTTCTACTCGGGCCGTCCCGGGGCAGCGCTGCAGGCGCAGCTCTTCTATCTGCTGAATCGTCACCGCCAGCAACTGACGCTGCGGCAGGGCGACCTCTTCGCGCAGATGACGGTGGCAGACTACCTCTTCGACAGAGACAAGATCTTCGCCTACCTGAACCTCGACGACAACGAGCTCTTCATTTATCAGCGCCTGTACGACCTGCTCGCGCGCGACGTCCCCTCGCCCGACCTGGTCGTCTACCTGCAGGCGCCGAGCGATGTGCTGGTGCGACGCGTGCGCGAGCGGGACAAAGACGGCGCGACCGACACCCCGGCACCCGAGCCGTCGTACATTCGCGAGCTCAATGAGGCGTATCAGCACTTCTTCTTCCACTATTCCGCCACGCCGCTCCTGGTGGTCGAGACTTCGCAGGTCGACCTCGCCGCGAGTGACACGGCGATTGAGGATCTGCTGCGGCAGATGCGGACGATGAACCGCGGCACGCGGTACTACGTACCCAGGACTTGACAATGCTTCGCCGTGTCTCTGTGTCTCCGTCCTTCGGCTGCCGCTCAGGACGCCCCGAGCAACGTCGAGGGGCGTGGCTCGTGATCGTTTCCGCGTTGAATTGCGGTAATCTCCCCCCATGGCCTGGTTCAAGAAGGCTCGGAAGCGCATGGAGTCTGCGACGGCCGAAAAGCCGAGCCGTGTGCCAGAAGGGCTCTGGGTCAAGTGTCCGGGCTGCGCGCAAGTCCTGTACAACAAGGACCTCGAAAGCAATCTGCACGTCTGTCCGAAGTGCGCGCATCATTTCCGGATCAGCGCGACGGATCGGCTGCGTGTCTTCTTTGACGAGGGCGTCTGGACCGAACAGCATGCGCAACTCAGCTCGACGGACCCGCTGCGCTTCACGGATACGAAAGCCTACCGGGACCGTCTGCGTGCCACGAAGGCGGCCACCAGCCTGAAAGATGCGGTCATCGTGGCCACCGGCCGGCTCGACGGCATCGAGGTGGTCGTGGCCGCCATGGAGTACGCCTTCATCGGCGGCAGCATGGGTGTAGTCGTCGGCGAGAAGATCACGCGCGCGGTCGAAACGGCGCTCGCGCAGCGGCACCCGTTGATCATCGTGTCGTGCTCCGGCGGGGCACGCATGATGGAGGGGGTGCTGTCGCTCATGCAGATGGCCAAGATCTGCGCGGCGCTCGCGCGGCTGGACAGGGCTGGTGTGCCCTTCATCTCGGTGCTGACCGATCCGACGACGGGAGGCGTGACCGCAAGTTTCGCGATGCTGGGCGATCTCAACCTCGCGGAGCCCAGGGCGCTGATTGGCTTCGCCGGCCCCCGGGTCATCGAGCAGACGATCAGACAGAAGCTGCCCGAGGGATTTCAACGCAGCGAATTCCTGCTCGAGCACGGCATGCTCGACCTCGTGGTCGACCGCCGCGAGATGAAGGCCGTGCTCGCGCGCGTGCTGCGGTTCATGGGCGCCGAGCCCGTGCCGCCCGAACCGCGGCCGATGGCGGTTGCGGCTGCCGCCGACACGGAACAGCGCTGAGTTGCTCGACCGTCTCTTTGCGCTCGAGACGTTCGGGATCAAGCTCGGTCTCGAGAATATCTCCCGCCTCTGCGCGGCGCTCGGGCATCCCGAGCGCTCCTTCACGTCGCTGCACATCGCCGGCACGAACGGAAAAGGGTCCGTCACGGCGATGGTCCATGCCGCGCTCGTTGCCGGCGGCATCCGGGCGGCACGCTATGTATCGCCGCACCTGGTCGAGCTTGCCGAACGGTTCGTGATTGGGAGCGACCCCGTTGCCGCCCATGCCCTCGAAGACGCTGCACACCACGTGCTCGACTGCGCCGACCGGCTCCGGGTCGCCGGCGAACTGGCCGCTCACCCGACGTTCTTCGAGGCCACGACGGCCATCGCGTTCGAGCTGTTCCGGCGCGCCCGCGTCGAGGTGGCCGTGGTGGAGGTCGGCCTCGGCGGCCGGTTCGACTCCACCAACGTCGTGCCGGCATCGGCCGGTGCCATTACCTCGATTGGGTTCGATCACCAGGACCTGCTCGGCGAGACGCTCGAAGCCATCGCGTTCGAAAAGGCCGGCATCATCAAGCCGGGAATGCCGGTGGTGATCGGTGCGCTTCCGGATCAGGCGCGCCAGGTGGTGGCCGCCGCCGCGGCCGATCGGCGCGCTCCGCTGATCGATGCGTCGGCGGGCACGCACATGGACCGCGATGTCAGCGAGGGACGGACGATCGTCGCCCTCGACACGCCGGACGACCGGTATGGCCCCCTGACGCTCGGCCTGCGCGGCGAGCATCAGGTCGACAACGCACTCGTCGCCGTGCGCCTCCTCGAAGCGGCGCGCCGCTACGCCGGGCTCCACGTGTCGCGTGACGCCATCGAACGCGGACTCGCCGAGGTCAGGTGGCCCGGCCGGCTCGAGCTGATTCAGATGCCAGGCGCAGCGCACGTGCTCCTCGACGCCGCACACAACGTCGACGGCGCGCGCGCGCTCGCCGCCTATCTCGAACGGTGGCACCCGGAGCGGCCGGTGGTCGTCGTCGGGATGATGCGCGACAAGGACGTCGCCGGCATCGTCGACGCCCTGCTGCCGGTCGTCTCATCGTTCATCGCCACGGCAGCCAGCACTCCCCGCGCCATCCCCGCGCGCGAGCTCGCCACCCGCATCGCAGCTCGAGGAGCGTCCGCCGTCCGCGCCGAACCCGATCCCGCCACCGCGGTCGAGCAGGCGCTCTCGACGACGCGCAGCGTGTGCGTGACCGGCTCGATCTTTCTGATTGGCGCTGTTCGCGACCGTCTGCGACGCCGTGCTATCCTGCGGTAATTTCCCTTGGAGTCCATGGGGCTTTCGCGGATTCTTCTCTGTTGTGTTGTCTGCGCGTGCGCGGCGCCGGTTCTGGCGCAGGCACCGCCGCCTGGCAGCGGCGCGGCAACCGACCCGTTCTTCGGCACGTGCACGCGTTCGACGCAGTGGCAGTTCGAACAGGCCTCGGCGAACCATCTTCGTCTCATCGGCCAGGTGCAGATTGAATGTCCGCAAATGAGCTTCTTTGCGGATGCCGTTGACCTGTACACGGATCCCGAGCTCCGCCTCGTCGCAAGCGGCAACGTCGTCTTCACGAATCCGGAGGGGCGTATCGCCGCCGAACGCGTCGAGTTCAACGTGGCGAAGGGCACCGGCACGTTCTACGTCGCGTCGGGAATCATGTCGCTCGGCGACGAAGTCGATCGGGCGCAGTTTGGCAACCAGGAGCCGGAGGTCTACTTCTACGGCGAGACGATCGAGAAACTCGAGCAGCGCAAGTACCGCTTGACGCGTGGGGGCTTTACCACCTGCGTCCAGCCGACACCGCGCTGGGAGGTGACGAGCAACTCGGTCGTCCTCACACTGGACGATTACGCGATCGCGCGAAATACGGTGTTGCGGGTGAAGGGCGTGCCGGTGATGTATCTGCCGCTGCTCTACTACCCGATCAAGGAGGAGGACCGCGCCACCGGCTTCCTGCTTCCCACATACGGCACCTCCACGCTGCGCGGCCAGGCGCTCAGTAATGCGTTCTTCTGGGCGATCGGTCAGAGTCAGGACGCCACGTTCTTCCACGATTGGTTCACGAACGTGGGCCAGGGCGCCGGTGCCGAGTACCGCTACGTGGCCGGCCAGGGCTCCTATGGGAACTTCCGCGTCTATCGGCTCGACCAGCACCAGGCGGAGTTCAGGCAGGGCGGACAGGTGACGCGACTGCCGGCGCAGACGTCATTGCAGTTCGGCGGCTCCGGCAATCAGATGTTCGGGACATCGATACGTCTGCACCAGCGGATCGACTACACGACCAGCATGGTCACACAGCAGCTGTACCAGCAGAACCTGTATCAGGCGTCCAACGCGACACGGACGATTGAGGGCGGCTTGTCCGGGACGTGGGGCGCCCTGACGACGGGCGCGCTGTTTCAGCGCACCGAGACGTTCACGGCGAGCGACACGTCGCAACTGTACGGGAGCACGCCGCGGCTCACCGCCGCGATTGCCCCGACCCGGATGTTCGGGCCTGTCTACGGGTCGCTCTCCAACGACTTCAGCTATCTGCCATTCCGGCAGATCATCAGCGGCAAGGTCGTGAACGACAAGAGCCTGGGCCGGCTCGACATGGCGCCGATGGTGCGCGCGGCGCTCTCCCGCCTGAGCTTTCTCACCCTGAACACCAGCCTGTCGTATCGCACGACCTACTACACGCGCAGCGCCGATGCCAGCGGTCGCGTGACGGCGGATCCGCTGACACGGCGATTTCTCCTGCTGCGATCGGATATTGTCGGCCCGGTGCTCTCGAAGATCTGGGATACGCCCGACAGTGGGTTCAGCGAGCGAATGAAGCATCTCATCGAGCCGACCTTTGCGCTGGAGCACGTCCCCTCCATCGCCAACGCATCGCAGGTTCCGACACTCGTCGACTCCAGCGATGTCGTGCTCGGTGGCACCACACGGCTCACCTACGGCGTGAACAACCGCCTCCTCTACCGGGCGCGTACCTCGGATGGTTCGGCTGGTTCAACGGTCCAGTTCCTCATGGTGGGCGTGCAGCAGACGTACTACGTCACCGGGCGCTCGAGCCTGAACGACACCCAGTACGTGAGCACCGGGCTCAGGCCGAGGTCCGTGGATCTCTCGGACATCGCGGTCAACGTCAAGGTGACCCCCTCGACGGCGTTGGAATCGACTACACGGCTCGAGTACGACGTGCATGGCGAGGGGCTGCACGTCATTACGACCGGAGGAACGGCACAGTTCGGCGTCAATACCACGACGGTGAACTACAGCCGTCAGCGCCGGGGGGGAATGGTGAAGCCGGAGAGCTCGTTGACATGGTCGAACTCGCTGGCGTTCCTGCAGGGGCGCGCCAGCGGCGCCTATTCGCTCACCTGGGACATCGGTCGGGCCGGCATCCTCAACCAGCGCGTTGGCATCTCGTATCTGGCGCAGTGCTGCGGCATTCAGGCCGAGTACCAGAAGTTCAAGTTTCCGCAGTCGCGATCGGACTTTCCCATCCCTTCGGACAGCAGGTTCAACGTGTCGTTCGTGCTGGCGGGCATCGGGAATTTTTCGAACTTTCTTGGCGCGTTCGGCGGCCTGACAGGTTCGTGAGTGAAGGGCCTGATTCTGAGCGGCGGGAAGGGCACGCGCCTGCGGCCGCTCACCTACACCAGTGCCAAGCAGCTGGTACCGGTCGCCAACAAACCCGTGCTCTTCTACGGCATCGAGGCGATCGCCGACGCCGGCATCCGCGAGATCGGCATCGTGGTGGGCGATACGCAGGCCGAAATCCGGGCCGCCGTCGGCGACGGCTCGAGGTGGGGCGTTCGCGTCGAGTACATCGAGCAGGACGCTCCGCGCGGCCTCGCGCATGCGGTCAAAATCAGCCAGCCGTTCATCGGAAACGACGCGTTCGTGATGTACCTGGGCGACAACCTGCTCAACAAGGGCATCACGCACTTCGTCGACGAATTTGCGCGCGAAAAGCCCGCCGCGCAGATCCTGCTGGCGCGCGTCCCCGACCCCCAGATGTTCGGCGTCGCCGAACTGCGGAACGGCAACGTGGTGAGGCTGGTTGAAAAACCGAAGGAGCCGATTGGCGATCTGGCGCTCGTCGGCGTCTACATGTTTGGCCCTGAGATCTTCGAGTCGGTGAACCGCATCGAGCCAAGCTTCAGGAACGAGCTCGAGATCACCGACGCGATCCAGGACCTGATCGACCGCGGCCTCACCGTGCGCCCGCACATCGTCGAGGGCTGGTGGAAGGACACGGGCAAGCTCGAAGACATCCTCGAGGCCAACCGGCTGATTCTGGACACGCTGGAGCGCCGCATTGACGGGGCGGTCGACGACGAGAGCCGCGTGGAGGGCAAGGTGGTCATCGAGGAGGGCGCGGTCATCGAGCGATCGATGATCCGAGGGCCCGCGATCATCGGGCGCGGCGCGCGCATCGTCCACGCCTACGTCGGTCCATTCACCTCGATCATGAACGACGTGGAGATTCGCGATTCGGAGATCGAACACAGCATCGTCCTCGAAGGGGCGTGCGTGCGCGACCTGGCCAACCGCATCATCGACAGTCTGATTGGCAGGAACGTTCGGATTTACCGCATCCCCGTGAAGCCGAGCGCCTATCGGTTCATGCTGGGCGACAATTCGGAAGTCGGCATCAGGTGGTGACCCCATGACGAACCCGCCGGCATACACGGCAACGGTCGTGAAGTCCCCCCGTATCGAGGGGGTGAAGACGAAAGCCCTGCGCCTGCTTCCGGACGAGCGGGGATGGCTGCTCGAGATTCTCCGTGCGGACGACAAGGAGCTGTTCGCGAAGTTCGGCCAGGTCTACATCTCCGCCACCTATCCCGGCGTCGTCAAGGCGTGGCACTACCACAGAGAGCAGGTCGACAATTTCGCCTGCATCGCCGGTATGGTGAAGCTGGTGCTCGTCGACACACGTCCCGACTCTTCCACCAACGGCGCCATCAACGAATTCTTCGTCGGCACGCAGAATCCGACGCTGGTACAAGTTCCGAAGCTCGTGTACCACGGTTGGAAATGCATCGGTCCGGAAACGGCGCTCGTAGTCAACGTGCCGACGGAGCCTTACCATTACGCCGAGCCGGACGAATACCGCCTGGCTCCCCACGACACGCTCCCGTACGACTGGTCGCGCAAGGATGGTTGACGTCCTGGTCACGGGCGGCGCCGGGTTCATCGGCAGCAACTTCGTCCGCTACGCATTGACGCGGCACGCCGACTGGCGCGTGACGACGCTCGACAAGCTGACCTATGCGGGCCGGCGAGAAAACCTTCACGACGTCATCGACCACTCGCGCCACACGTTCGTACACGGCGACATCCTGGACCAATCAGTGAGCGGGCCTCTGGTCGAGCGTTCCGAGCTGGTGGTGCACTTCGCCGCCGAAACGCACGTCGATCGCTCGATTCGCGCAGCAGGCGAGTTCATCCGGACCGATGTCGAGGGGACGTTCGTGCTGCTCGAGGCCGCCCGACGCGCGCCGCGGCTCCGCCGCTTCGTGCAGATTTCCACCGACGAGGTCTATGGAAGTGTCGCCACCGGCGCCAGTCGCGAGACCGATGAGCTCAGACCGCGCAATCCGTATGCGGCGAGCAAGGCCGGCGCCGATCGTCTCGCCTACAGCTACTGGGCCACCCACAACGTGCCCGTCATCGTCACGCGTGCGTCGAACAACTACGGACCGTATCAGTTTCCGGAAAAGGTGATCCCACTCTTCGTCACCAACGCGCTCGACGACATTCCGGTGCCGCTGTACGGAGACGGCAGCCACGTCCGCGACTGGGTGCACGTGGACGATCACTGCCGCGCGCTCGACCTCCTCATCGACAAGGGCGAGAGCGGCGAGGTGTACAACATCGGAGGCGGCAACGAGGTCGCAAACATAGACCTCACCCACCGGATTCTCGCGCACGTGGGCAAGACGCCGGCATTGATCACGCCCGTCGCGGACAGGCCAGGCCACGATCGCCGATACTGTCTCGACACGACGAAGCTGCGGACGCTCGGATGGACCCCGCGCATACCGTTCGAGACCGGGCTTCACGACACGGTCGACTGGTACCGGCGCAATGAGTGGTGGTGGAGGCCGATCAAGGAAGCCGACCCCGCCTTCCGCTCCTATTACGAAACCCAGTACGGACGGAGCGGATGACTCTAGTTCTGCGTTCTGGGTGCTGGGTTCGTGTTCGGGGTTCCAGAACGCGAACTTCGAACACGAACCGAGAACGTAGAACCCGGAACGCAGAACAGCGATGGTTGATCGCCCTGTACTCGTGACCGGCGCCGCGGGCTTCGCCGGCAGCCATGTCGTGGAACAGCTCGCCGGCTCGTGCGACATCGTCGCCTGGGCGCGATCGGCACCGCCGTCCGACGTCGCACGTCTCGCCCGCTGGACGAGCATCGATCTGCTCGATCGCGACCGCGTGCGGCGGGAAGTACAGGCCGTACGGCCGGCGGCCGTCTATCACTGTGCCGGAGCGTCGCACGTCGGGGCGTCCTGGCAGGACACCGCACAGCCGCTGGCCAACAACGCTCTAGCCACGCACTATCTGCTCGACGCGCTTCGCAGGGCGCGGGTGGAGGCCCGGGTCCTCGTGACGGGATCCGCCACCGTGTACGCCCCTTCCCTCTCGCCGCTGCGCGAAGACGACCGTCTTGCGCCGAACAGCCCGTACGCCGTCACCAAGCTGGCGCAGGAACAGCTGGTCCTGAGGGAGGCCGCGGACAGCGGCCTCGGCGTGATTGTGGCGCGCCCGTTCAACCACACCGGGCCGCGGCAGCGGCCGGATTTCGCGGCTCCAGGCATGGCGCGCCAGATTGCGTTAATCGAGCATGGCGCGCTCGACCCGGTGATCAAGGTGGGAAACCTCGATGCCGAGCGGGATCTCACCGACGTCCGCGACACGGTGCGGGGTTATGTGCTGCTGATGGAGCGCGGCGTGCCGGGAACGGTCTATAACGTCGCGTCAGGGATCGGCCGTTCGATACGCGCCGTCCTCGATGCGCTCGTCCAACGCTCGCACGTGCCGGTGGAGATTCGCATCGACTCCGAGCGGCTGCGCCCGCTAGACACGCCCGTGATCGTCGGAGATGCCACACGTCTTCGCCGCGCAACCGGGTGGGTACCGCTCATCCCGTTCGACCGGATGATTGACGATCTGCTCGACTACTGGCGACGCACTGCGCGTGTCTCGTCAGAACGCTGAGACTTGGCGGGAGGTGTGATAGCATAGGCGAATATTTAGCGAATCTATTCGTTTTTCAGCCGCAATTCGCCATGGAAACCGCCCCACTCCTGTTCGATCTCGGCAGCAACGCCCCGACCACACGCCAGATTGCCGCGCTCGTCAGAGCGGGTGGCCCCGACGCCCTGACCGAAGCCCAGTGCCGCGCCGACGCGGCGCGGTATCAAGAGGTTCAGTGCCGCTCCGCGCTCAACCGGGTCAAGGGGATGCCGTTCGAGTGGACGCTCAATCCCTACCGCGGTTGCACGCACGGCTGCCACTACTGCTACGCACGGCGGTACCATACCCAGTTCGAGCTCGGCGCAGACGACGAATTCTCGTCGATCATTTTCGTCAAGACCAACTTCGTCGAAGTGCTCCGACGGGAACTGCGGCGTGCGTCCTGGGCCGGCAAGTACGTGGCGGTGGGGACCGCGACCGATTGCTACCAACCCATTGAAGGACACTACCGGCTGACGCGCCGCTCTCTCGAAGTACTGCGCGACTTCCACAATCCCGTGGGGCTCGTCACCAAAGGGCCGATGATCGTGCGCGACAAGGATGTCCTGTCAGATCTCTCGGCAGGTGCCGGCTGCAGCGTGTACGTCAGCGTCCCCACCGTGGACGAGCGCGCATGGCGGCTGCTGGAACCGGGCACGGCGCCGCCGCTGCAGCGCCTTCGGGCGGTGCGCGAGCTCGTCGATGCCGGCATCCGCACCGGCGTGCTGATGAACCCGATCGTCCCGGGCATCACCTCGAAGCCGGCGCTGCTGGAACGCACGGTGAAGGCGATTGCCGATCATGGCGCAAGCTTCGTAGGGTGCAACGTGATGTTCCTGGAGGGCGGCACGCGTGACCACTTCATGCGCTGGCTGGCGCAGGAGTTCCCACACCTCGCCGATGGCTACGCCACGCTGTACGCCGGCAAGTACGCCCCCTCGCCCTACCGCAAGGAAGTCCAGCACGTCGTCAGCCTGCTGAGGAAGAAGTACGTTCAGACGGCGATCGCATCCGGGTCTACGGACGCCACCAGTCGCGGCCCGACCACCTCGATCACAATCTGATCGTCGCGCACGGTGGCACGGAAGGTATTGGTTTCCTTCCACTGCTGGCTGAGCGGAAGCTTGATGCGTTCGTCGATGACCCGCTTCAGGAACCGCGCGCCGTACGCCAGGCTGTACCCTTCGGTCACCAGTTTTTCGAGCGCCGCGGGTTCCACGGTGAGCGACTTGTTCGACCGTCCCAGCGTGGCGGTGATCTGCTCCAGGTACTTGAGCGCGATCTTCCGCACTTCGTCCTTCGTCAAGGGCTGGAACAGCACCACCTGGTCGACGCGGTTGCGGAACTCCGGCGGGAAGCGCCGTTCGAGCTCCCGGTTGACCTCCGACTGCACCTGATCGATCGGGATCTGTCCCGAGCGGAATCCCATGGGCGTGCTCAGTTTCCGAAAGTGTTCCGAGCCGGCATTCGACGTCATGATGATGATCGCGTCGGACAGGTACACCCGCTTGCCGCGGCCGTCCGTGAGCCACCCCTCGTCAAATGCCTGCAGGAACAAGTTGAGCAGGCTGGGGCTCGCCTTCTCGACCTCGTCGAACAGCACGACACAGCACGGATTGTCCCTGAGCTGATTCGTGAGGATGCCGCCGCGCTCGCTGCCGACGATGCCGCGCGGCATGCCAATGAGCTTGTCGACCGACACGCCGCCGTCCTGGTACTCGGACATGTCGATGCGGATCATCTTCTTCTCGTCGCCGAACAGGAACTCGGCCACGGCCTTCGCCAGCTCGGTTTTTCCGACCCCGGTGGGCCCGAGGAACATCAGCACACCGTCGGGACGGTCGAAGCCGTCCTTGAGCGGGCCCTTGTTCAGCACGAGGCGCTTGGCCAGCGCGGCCACGGCCTTCCGCTGCCCGATGACCCGGCGTCCGAGCCGCTCTTCGATCTGCCTGAACCGATCGCTCACGTCACGAAACACCATGTCCTTCGGAATCTGCGAGGCGTCGGAAATGACCTCGATCACGTTCTTGGCGCCAACCTCCCACCGGCGATCGATTTCAGCACGCACCGAGGCCGTATCGAGCCAGCCGATCACCTTGTCAGGGAGGTGCAGGTGCCGCTGGTACCGCTCCGACATCTCCAGCGCCGTCTCGAGAGCCTCGTCCATGAGGCGCACCGAATAGTTCCGCTCCAGCCGCGGGCGGAGGTTGTAGAGGATGCGGCGCGTCTCCTCGACGCTCGGCTCCGCGACCAGCACGGTGCGGAAACGCCGCGCCAGCGCCTCGTCTTCCTGGATGTATTCCTTGTACTCGCTCGAGGTGGTCGCGCCGATCATCCGGACTTCACCGCGGGCGAGCACCGACTTGAAGACATTGGCCGCGTCCGAAGGGGCGCCCAGGGCGGACCCGGCACCCACCATGGTGTGCGCCTCGTCGACGAACAGGATGAGATTGGGCCGCTCCTTGATCTCCCGAATGACGTTCTGAATACGATCCTCGAACATGCCACGAAGCATCGTGCCCGCCACCATCGTGTTCATCTGCAGGTTGATCACCTGGCAATCGCGCAGGCGCACGGGCACGCTGTCCGGCTCGAACTCGATGCGGCGCGCCAGTCCTTCGACGATCGCCGTCTTGCCGACTCCCGGCTCACCGATGAGCATCACGGAATTCGAGCGCTCCCGGTGACAGAGGATCTCCAGTACCTGCTGGATTTCGCGGTCGCGCCCGTACACGGGCGGCAGCCGGTCCTGCCGGGCGAGCAGGTTGAGGTTCGTCGCGAAATGCTTGAGAAACGGCGGCAACTCGAACCGTTTGCGCAGACGCTCCTCGCGCAGCTCGTTGTCGCGTATCCGGGTCGCAACCCGCGTCACGATCACTTCGGGCTCGACGCCGTGCCTCCGGATGATGGACACGGCGCCGCCCTGACTTTCTTCGAAGATCGCCGAGAACAGATCCGACGACTCGATGCTCTGTCGTCCGGCGCGACTGGCCTGGTGGAACGCGAGCTTGAAGACGAGTTTGGTGGTCGGCGCCACGCGCAGTTCGCGCCCGGTTGATGTCGGTACCGCGTGCAGCTGTTCTTCGAGCGCCTGCAGGATCTCGTGCGGGTTCAACTCCAGATCGCGCATCACCTGTGCGAATGTGTCCCACTCCACTTGCGCGAAGGCCAGGAAGATGTGCTCATTGGTCAACAGCGCGTGATCGCGTCGCCGGGTTTCCTCCATCGCGCGGTCAACTACGCGTTGCGCTGACTCGCCGATCTTGCTCGGCGCAATGTCGAAGTCTTCCACCGCGTCGCCGCCTCCTGGACTCGTGTCCTGAAAAGGACCTCCTCGAGTCTCTTACCCTTCCGAGTGGCAAGATGCGAGCCAGCACCCGTTCTGGCACCTGCCACTGCCCGCACGTTGCAAGTATTCCCGGTGCACGTACTTGCAGACAGCGGTTCACGAGCGGCGGGCGCGCGCGGTGTGCAGGACTCACGCACGGACGGGTTGGATGTCGGGTGATGACTCCTATAATGGTCGTATGGCGCGCGTGTGGATCCTGGCGAGTACCGCCTCGGCTGTGATGGTCGCCGCTGCGCTAGGGCAGACGCCGCAGCCGTTCCCCCGGCCCGGCGCGCAGCCGCCGACGCAGGCCCCGCCCACCCCAGCGGCGCCCGCACAGCCACCAGCGGCCACGGTGCCAGCTCCGGCT
>JBOGIR010000376.1:0-5769 GCA_050742335.1 Vicinamibacterales bacterium
ACGCAGTGCAGGAGCACGTCGCCTCGGGCGCGGCGGATCGCGAAACCATAGTGCGCCTGCTTGCACGTCCGGAGGTGCAAGCGATCGCCGGCGACGCCGGCATCGACCTGCGTCGTGTGGAACGTGCGGCCGGGTCGCTCGACGAGTCACAAGTGACAGAGCTTGCCGCGCAGGCGCGCCAGGCCGAGCAGGCGCTCGCCGGCGGCCAGTCGCGCGTGACCATCTCGACGACGTTGATCATCATTGCTCTGCTGGTGATCATTCTGATTATCGTCGCCGTCGACTGAATCTGATGCGGGCCTTCGTCCTGTGCTGCGGCGCGTTCATCGCGGCGCAGACACTCGACCTTGCTGCACAAGGCGAAAGCCGCCAGCCGCTTGCGCTTCTCGATGTTCCTTTCATCTCGCAGTCCGAGCTGTTGTGCGGTGGTGCGGCGGCTGCGATGGTGCTTCGCTACTGGGGTGAACGGGGAATTGCCGCCGAGACCTTTTCGCACCTGATCGACCGCAGCGCCGCAGGGATTCGCACCGATGCCCTGATCGACGAACTGCGACGTCGTGGGTGGACCGCCAACAGCCTCGACGGCGATGCAGCCACCCTCCGCCGCGAACTGTCGCGCGGGCGTCCGGTGCTGACGCTTATCGAAGACCGCCCCTCGACCTTTCACTACATCGTTCCCGTCGCATGGCACGACCGTGGCGTCGTCTTCCACGACCCGGCGCGCGGTCCGTTCGTCGTGATGTCGACACGCGAGTTCGAGCGCCGATGGCGAGCCGCACGCCGGTGGATGGCCGTGGTCGTCCCGGGCAAGACGTCGGCTGAAGCGCCCACAGATCCCAAAGGCGGCACCGCCGAGGCCTTGCCAGCGGCGTCGCTGCCGCCGCTGTCGATCCAGGCGAGTGGCTGCGAACAGGCTGTCGCTCAGGGTGTGCGCCACGCGCAGTCCAACGAACTGGACGCGGCAGAGCGGATCCTCGCGGCGGCTGTCGGCTGCCCCTCGGCCGCGCGGGAGCTGGCCGGCCTTCGCGTGCTCCAGAAGCGGTGGGTGGAGGCGGAAGACCTGGCGTCAACAGCCGTCGCCACCGACGGTCAGGACGCGTACGCGTGGAGGGTGCTTGCCACGAGCCGGTTCGTCCAGAACGATCGTCTCGGAGCGTTGTTGGCCTGGAACCGTGCCGGCGAGCCGCTCCTGGATCTTGTGCGAGTCGAGGGGTTGACGCACACGCGTCATCGTGTGGTCGAGCAACTCGTCGGTGCGCCGGCTGGCGAGGTCCTTACCGCGGGCCGCTTCGTGAGGGCGCGGCGGCGGCTGGCTTCGCTGCCGTCAGCGACGTCGACTCGACTTGACTACCTGCCGGTGCCCAAGGGCCTGGCCGAGCTGCGCGCGGTCGTTGCGGAACGGCCGCTGGTACCGACCGGGCGGCTGTCACTGGCCGCAGCCGGGCTCGTCGCCGCCACGATGCGGGAGCTGCGCGTGGCGACCGGCGCACTGTCCGGCGGTGGCGAAGAAGTTTCTGCCGCGTGGCGGTTCTGGCCGGGCAGGATGCGCGTGGGCGCTGGTGTTCGTGCGCCCGCACCGTGGGGCGGCGTCTGGAGCATCGACGCGTTCTCGGAACGGCAACCGTTCACCGCGCCGGAGCTGCCGGCCGCCGACCGTGTGGGGGCTGATGTCGGAGTGTCCGACTGGTTGACCGGCCACCTGCGCTGGACGGTGACCGCCGGTCTCGACGCGTGGGCTCCGGAAGCGGCTCGCGCCCGCGTCGGGGGGCGCGTGCAGTTCGCGTCGCTCGACGACCGGCTCGACGCTGCGTTCGGGGTGGCCAGTTGGCCGGGGACAGACGGGTTTGCAACCGTTGACGCCGGCATCCGCGCGCGCTCGACCACGACGCGGCGAGGTGTCGTCATGCTCGGGTCAGCGAATCTCCAGCTTGCAACCGATCTGACGCCTCTCGACCTCTGGTGGGCCGGTGACACGGGTCACGCCCGCTCGGCGTTTCTGCGAGCGCACCCGCTGCTGGACAAGGGGCGGCTTCGTATCGACCGGCTTGGCCGAGCGCTGGGACAGGCAAGTCTCGAGTGGCAACGGTGGTGGCCGCTCGTCGGCCCGGTGAGCGCGGCGGCCGCTATGTTCGGAGACGTGGCGCGGACGGGCGGCCGCCGCGACGGACCGCCGCGTGGCGATGTTGACGTCGGACTAGGCGTGCGTCTGGCTGTCGCCGGGATTTCCGGCGCGTTCAGCGTGGATGTCGCGAAAGGACTCGCAGACGGTGCCACCGCGTTCTCGGTGGCCTACCAGCCTTGACCGCGCCGCGCCTAGACCGTGACGGAGCTCAGCAGCATGCTGGACCACGGCGCATCACGGTCTAACGCCGCCCCAAACGTGGTAGAGTGCGCTATCCCACTCTCAACTGTAAGGGTGCCCTATGTTCCGGTGCGCGGTGGTCTTCGTGTCTCTTGCAACCCTCCTCGCGACGGCAACGACCGCGAGCGCGCAGCACTTCGGACGCAATAAGGTCCGCTACGACCAGTTCGATTTCCGCGTCATTCAGACCGAACACTTCGACATCTATTACTACGCGCAGGAAGAAGAGGCGACGCGTCATGTGGCGCGCATGGCCGAGCGCTGGTACGCGCGCTTCTCGAACCTTCTCGAGCACTCGTTCGTTCGCCGCCAGCCACTCGTGCTGTATGCGAGCCATCCTCATTTTGCGCAGACGAACGTCACGCCGGCCGTGCCCGGCGAAGGGACCGGCGGCCTCACCGAACGCAACAAGGCACGGATTGTGATGCCGTTTGCGGCCGGGCTCGGCGCCACCGATCACGTGCTCGGCCACGAAATCGCGCATGCCTTCCAGATCGACATCGTCAAGCGAGCCGGGCGCGACGCCTTCAGCCTGCCCGGCTGGTTCATCGAAGGCATGGCCGAGTATCTGTCGCTCGGGTCGGAGGACTCGCAGACCGCAATGTGGCTGCGGGACGCGTCGGCGCACGGGCGCCTGCCCTCGCTCGAGGAGCTGAACCGGCCGCAGTACTTTCCCTACCGATACGGGCACGCATTGTGGACGTACCTCGCCGCCCGTTACGGCGACGACGTGCTGGCTCGCGTGCTGCGTACGAAAGTGCGCGGGGCGATCGAACGGCTGGAAAATGTCCTTGGTGTCGACCGCGAGCAGTTGACCCGCGAGTGGCACGCGTCGGTTGACCTTCCCGACGTGACCCGCGATGCCCGTTGGATCTCGCCGACACGGCTCGCCACCTTTGCCCGCGACGGCGCCCGGCTGCACGTCGCACCGGCCTTGAGTCCGGACGGCCGTCACCTGATGTTCATGTCGGAACGCGACCGCCTGTCGCTCGATCTCTTTCTGGTCAACGCCGCCACGGGAACCGTGATCCGGAAGATGGTGAGTACGGTCTCCGATCCGCACTTCGACAGCCTGCAGTACATCCGTTCATCGGGTGCGTGGGACGCCACGGGCAGTCATTTTGCGATGGCGGCGCTCAGTGGCGGCCGTCCGGTGCTCGTGATCGTGGATGTCTCGCGGCCGAACGACCGGACGGAGATCCCGCTCGATGCCGTCGATGAAATCTACAATCCCAGCTGGTCGCCCGACGGCCAGCGGCTTGTGTTCTCAGGCTTGAAAGGCGGATTGTCCGACCTGTTCCTGTACTCGATGGCCACGGGCAGGGTGGAACAGCTGACAGCCGATGTGTACGCCGATCTCCATCCGGCCTGGTCGCCCGATGGACGAGCGATCGCCCTGACAACCGATCGGTTCACGAGTCGAATCGACGATCTCTCGTTCGGCGCGTTGCGCATCGGCCTGCTCGATGTCGGCTCCGGCGTCATTCGTCCGCTGCTCATGGATGGGTCGACCGCCAAGCAGGTCAGCCCGCAGTGGGCGCCCGACGGCGGCGCGGTGTACTTCATCAGCGATCGCGACGCCACCAGCAATGTCTATCGGGTTGACCTCGCGTCCAGCACCCTACACCAGGTGACCGACGTTCCCGGCGGCGTCACCGGGATCACGTCAACCAGCCCGGCGCTCGCCGTGGCATCGCGCGCCGGGACGCTCGCCTTCAGCGTGTACCGCGACGGGCGTTACGAGATCGAAACCCTTGACGAGCGCGCGGCGCTGTCGGCGCCGGTTGTGGATGTCGCCGGCTCGACGCCTGAAGCCTCCGACCCGGCAGGAGCGCTCACGCAGCTTCTCGTCGATTCGCGGTTCGGCCTCCCACAGACGGCAGATTTCGCGGTGACGAAGTACAGCAATCGGCTTCGCCTCGAGTCGATCGCGCCGCCATTCATCGGCGCGGGCACGGGCGCCGACTTCGGCAGCGCCGTGCATGCGTCTTTCGGAGTGTCGTTTGCCGACATGCTCCGTGACCGGCAGGTGCAGACGGTGGTTCGACTTGGCACCGACGTCGATGACCTGGCGCTGCAAGTCGCCTACACCAATCGGACGGGACGCTGGGACTGGGGCGTTGCGGCCGGAATCGTTCCCACCCGATTTGTCGGCGCGCGCCTGGCGATGGCGCGCGCCCAGGAACTGATCACCCGCGAGACGCGCCATCTTCTGTACATGCATCAGTGGGGAAAATTCGCCGCCCGGTACGACATCAACCGGACGCAGCGTCTCGAGTTCGGAGCAGGTGTCCGCCGAACAGGGTTGCAGTGGCAGTCGATCACGCGAGTCATCGATGTCGTGGAGCGCAAGACGCTCAGTCGATCGCTCGAGGAACTGAGGGCCGGCCGGCCGATTCTCGTCGCCGAGACCGATGCCGCGTTCGTCCACGACACGGCGATCTCCGGTCCGACCAGTCCTGTGGTCGGCCAGCGGCTTCGGCTTGGAGTCGAGCCGGCCGTCGGCGGGCTGGTGTTTGCCGACGTGCACGTCGACGCGCGCCGCTACTTCATGCCGATCCGGCCTGTCACGATCGCGGTGCGCGCCGAGCACGTCGGCCGGTACGGGCCGGACGCGGGCGACACGCGCCTGACGCCGCTCGTCGCGACGCTCCAGACGCGCGTCCGCGGCTACAACATCAGTACATTCGCCGCGGACGAATGCGGGCGTTCGGCCACCACCTGCTCGCTGCTCGACGAGCTCACCGGAAGCCGTCTGGCGCTGCTCAACGTCGAGCTGAGGGCACCGGTCGTCGGCTTGTTCTCCGGCGACCTGTCCTACGGCAGCCTGCCGATTGAAGCGCTGGCGTTCGTCGACGCGGGCTTCCTGTGGACGCCCCACCCAGGATCGCCGGCCGAGCGCGATCGGTTCCGCAGCGTGGGCGCTGGCGCGCGGGTCAACGTCAAGGGCTTCGTCTTCGAGGTCACCGGAGCGCGCGTGTTCGACCGGGCCGACAGAGGGTGGACGGCCAGCGTGCTTCTGCGACCCGGCTTCTGATAGCTCCATCGTCGTTCACACTTCTAGGTTCTTCGTTCTCGGTTCGTGTTCACGTTCGGTTCGAGGTTCGCCTGATCCGATGGAGGTTCGGGTCTGCGCCGAACCTGAACACGAACGGAGAAGCGCCCTTCGGCGTCGCTCAGGGTGGCCTCAGCAGAGTCGAAGGCCGAGAACGTGAGAAGCGTGACCGACACGTTCGCTACCCTACCCAAGTGATCACCGGACTGATGCGACTTGATCCAGCCTCGAACAATCCACAGTAACTGAGACCCTGCCGCGTCGGGGTGGACGGCCAGCGTGCTCCGCAGACCCGGCTTCTGACCAAGCATCGGGGATCGGTTGTGTTGATGATGATGAAGCCCTATGGAGG
>JBOGIR010000377.1:0-5620 GCA_050742335.1 Vicinamibacterales bacterium
GCACGCACGCTGTTGGGCTCGGTGAGACCGACGGCCAGGACGCAGGCGTCGTAATTGCTCTTCAACTCGTCCCACGTGACGTCTTTTCCAACCTCGGTGTTCGTCTTGATCGTGATGCCCAGCTCCACGAGGCGCTCGACCTCGCGATCGAGCACGTCCTGCGGCAGTACCCAGTCGGGAATGCCGCCCCGGTTGAGACCGCCGGCCCTCGGCGACTTTTCAAGAATCGTGACCTCGTAGCCAAGGCGCGCAAGCTGGTACGCGGCGCTGTGTCCGGCCGGGCCCGAGCCGACAACCGCGACTTTCTTCCCTTTGGGCGGGCCGGCCTTCACCACATCGCGCGGCAGCGCCTGCCCGAGGTCGCCGAGAAACCGCTCGACCGCGCGGATGGAAATCGCCTCGTCATACTTGCCGCGGTTGCATGCCTGCTCGCAGGGGTGATAGCACACGCGGCCGGTGACCGACGGAAACGGCATGTCCTCCTTGATGAGCGCGTAGGCGTCGAGATACTTGCCGCGCTTCACCAGGTCGAGATAGCCCTGGATCTTCTCGTTGGTGCCGCACGCGTTGTTGCAGGGCGGCATCTTGTCGCGATACACGGGCCGGATGGCGCGCCAGTTGCCGGTCGGGAACAGGTCCTGACCCTTCTCCTGGGACGGCGCCGGCGTGATGCCGGCAAACGGGACCGCGAGCCAGTCGGGAATGAGTGTGCCTTTGGTCGACATGAGTACTTTTGACCTTTGACGTTTAACGTTTGACTTTCGTCAGGCCGCCACCGGTGTCAGCGGCAGGACCTGGATCTGATCGAGCGCGGCGTGGAACGCCGCCTTGTTCGCGATCATCGGCTCGATGGTTGCCATCTTGACGATGCCCGTGGTCTTGACCACCGCGGCAATCAGCGGCGCGGCGATGTCGGGCGCAATCGCCTTGCTGCGCTCGGCGGCGCCTTCCGTCGACAGGCGGTCGAGACCGAGCTCGCCCAGGCGGTAGTAGAGCCACTTGTGGTCGGCCAGCTTCGCCGCGTCGATACACACGAGCTGCGCGAGCCGCTCGGGCCCGGGCACGAAGCGGATCATGTACTCCGGCGAGTAGTGGGTGTTGATCACCAGCGTCCCGCCCGGCGGCATCCCGCGCAGGTAGTCCCACCCCTTGACCATCGTCTGTTCGACGAGCACGACGATGTTGGGCTGCTCGTTCTCGTAGGTGAGAGCGTTCTCGATCTCACTCTCGCTGAGCCGGCAGTACTTCCGGGTTGGCGCGTTGGTGCGATCGGGGTTGTCGACGTAGTTCTCCATCGCCTGCGCGAACTTGCCCTCGAGGCGTCCGGCCGCGGCGACCGAATTGACGATGTCGCGGCCTTCCTTGTCCATGATGATGCCGCGGGTCCAGACGGTGAGCTCGGTGTAACTCATGATGCAGTCTCGATTGAAGGTCCGCTTTCCAGAATCGTGAGGAAATCCCGCTGGTGCACGACGAACGGGCCGCCACGGGCGCCGCGCTGGGAATCGGCAATCGCCAGCAGCGTCGCCTTCTTGCACAGGGTCTCGAGGTCGGCCCCCGTGAATCCCTCGGCGCGGCCGGCGAGATCCGCGACGTCGACGTCCGGCGCCAGCGGGACCCGCCGGCAGCAGAGCCGTACGATTGCCGCGCGGTCGGCCGCGTCCGGTCTTGCAAAGCGAACGATATAGTCGAAACGTCCGCTCCGCAAGAGGGCCGGTTCCACGCGTTCCGGCCGGTTGGTGGCGGCCAGCAGAATCACGCCCTTCACGTCGCGGAGGTTGTCGATCTCGCGCAGCAGCTGGCCGAGGATGCGCTGATAGACGTCGGCGGCGAAATGCTCGGCGCCCAGCCGCGGCGCAATCGCGTCGATCGTATCGAAAAACAACAAACAGGGCGCCGTCCGTCTGGCCTTCTTGAAGACCTCGCGCAGCGCCTTCTCGGACTCCCCGAGCCACTTCGAGTACAGCTGAGGGCCATCGATGGCAATGAGCGGAATCTGCTTCTCGCCCGAGAGCGCCCGCGCCATGGCGGTCTTGCCCGTCCCCGACGGTCCGACGAGCAGAATGCCGCGCGGCGGCGTCAGTCCGACCTGCTCGTACACGTCGTCGTGCATGTGCGCGTGCTCGACCACGGCGTCGAGCAGCCGTTTCACCTCGTCCAGGCCTCCGAGAGAGGCAAACGTGGAAGGGCTTTTCTCGATGAAGAATTCGCGCGTTGCGCTCGGCTCGACCTCCTTCAACCCGGTGAGGAAGTCGTCTCGGGTGACCTGCAGCGTCGCCAGGTCGGCCGACTCGTCAATGCTGACACCCGGCGTCTGCCAGGCCGATGAGAGAAAGCGGCGCAGCGCGATCATGCCGACTTCCTGGCACAACGCCTCGAGATCGGCGCCGACGAAGCCGTGGGAATGCTCGGCGACCTCCGGAAGGTCGACGTCGGGGCCGAGCGGCATGGCGCGCGAATGGATCTTGAGAATCTGAAGCCGGGCCTGCGTGTTCGGGACTCCAATCTCGATCTCCCGATCGAAGCGTCCGGGCCGCCTGAGCGCCGGATCCAGCACCTCCGGAATGTTCGTGGCGCCCATGACGATGACCTGTCCACGCGAGACGAAGCCGTCCATGAGGCTGAGCAACTGCGCCACGACACGCTTCTCGACCTCGCCGGAGACTTCGGCGCGCTTTGGCGCCACGGCGTCGATTTCGTCGATGAAGAGGATGGCCGGAGCACGTCGCGCCGCTTCCTCGAAGACCTCGCGGAGCTTGCCTTCGCTCTCGCCGTAGAACTTCCGCATGATCTCCGGGCCGTTGAGGTGGATGAAGTGCACGCGGCTCTCGGCGGCGACGGCACGGGCGAGCAGCGTCTTCCCCGTCCCGGGTGGGCCGTACAGCAGCACGCCCTTGGGCGCGAGGATGCCGAGCCGTTCGAAGATCCGCGCGTGCTTGAGGGGCAGCTCGACGATCTCGCGGACGCGGGCCACCTCGCGCTCCAACCCGCCAATGTCCTCGTAGGACACGGCTGGCGCGCGCGCTGCCGTCTGCTCGCCTTCAACGACTCGAATGTCCGTCCGTTTTCCGATCACCACCACACCGGACGGAATGGTGCGCACGACCTGGAAGTTCAGCGCCTTGGCAAACGTCGGCACGCGCACCGCGCAGCCCGCGACAACCGGCACGCCCTCCAGATCCTGCAGCATCCGCTCCGGCGCGACGATCGCCGGCGCGGCGCCGGCCCACAGCGGAGAGAAGCGGACGGCCACGGCCTGCGCGGCCTCGATGGGCGCCACCGAGACCTGTTCCTGCAGTCCTGCGCCGCAATTGCTGCGCGTCGTGCCGTCGATCTGAATCACGCCCCCATGGTCATCGTCGGAGATCTCAGCGCGTGCGACGGCGCTCGTGCCGCCGGTGATCTTCAGCACGTCGCCCGGATGGGCGCCGATGCGCACCAGGTCGGCCGGTGCGACCCGTGCCACGGCATGACCGATGTCCTCGACCCTCGCCTCGGCGACGCGAAGCGTCGCGGTGGCTGCCAGCGCCGCCGGGAGCGGTTCGGACGTCCGGTGATCGCCGGATGGAGTGGTCATGCCTCGACGTGAAACCGGCTCTGGACCTGCCGGACGAAGCGGTCGAAGACCGTAGCGAGCTGCTGTTGCTCGGGATGATCCGGCGGTTCGGCCGTAATGGCCAGGGCGGTCCGCTCCTGGCCCGCATCGGTCAGCCGGATGGTGCCCAGGTTGGTGTGCTCGATGGCCCATCCGTCCTTCTTGACCGCAGTCACGGCCATGCTCAGCGTGGCGGTGTCACTCTCCCACGGCACGACGATGGCGGTGACGCGCCCCTCGCCGCGGGCGTACTCCTCGATGGCGCGGGAGACGGCCTGCGGAGAGCCGGCGACGGTAAACCGGATGATTTCACCCATAGCCTGCGCTGGGGACCCGTGCTAGACTGGCCCAGTGGTCGAACCAGTTGGAAGGGGAAGTCTGACATCCGCCCGCCCTCGTGTCAAGAGCGGGGCGGTCCGCCAGAGCGGACCGTCCAGCCAGCGCTGGCCGGTCGGGTCGGGCAGTGCCCCGACCTCGCGGCGCACGTTGGCCGGCCGTCCCGGCGCCGGCCGGATTGAGCCGATCAAGAAGACGCGGGTGGCCGAACAAGTCGCCGATCGGATCCGGCTGCTGATTCTCGACGGCACTTTCCCGGCGGGCCGCCCGCTGCCTGCCGAACGCCAGCTCGCCGAGCGGTTCGGCGTGAGCCGAGGGTCCATCCGCGACGCGCTCCGTGTGCTGGAGACGATCGGGCTGCTCGTCACGCGTCACGGCCAGGGCACGTTTCCCCAGGAGCTCGACGTCGACCGGCTCGTCGCGCCGCTGGCGTCCATCCTGAGCTACCGCCACGATCTGGAGGACGAGCTGCTGGACGTGCGGCGCATGTTCGAGCCCGCGGTCGCGCGCGTGGCAGCCTCACGCGTCACCGACGAGGACCTCGCCGACCTGCAGCGCATTCTCGATGCGCAGCGCAGGAAGCTCAAGACGCGCCAGTCGGCCATCGTCGAGGACACGGCGTTTCACGAAGTGCTCGCGCGCGCCACGCGCAATCGGGTCGTGGTCAGCATCATGGCCACGCTGAACGATCTGCTCGTGGAATCGCGCAAGCTCGCGTTGAAGCAGGAGGGACGGCCGAGCCGATCCATGCAGGGACACGAAGCGGTCGTCGCGGCGCTGCGAAAGCGGGATGCCGACGCGGCAGCGAGCGCGATGCGCGCGCACATCGATCAGATCGCGGATCTGCTGCGTCTCACCGCCAGCCAGGAGCTGCGCTCTTGACATCCTTCCCGTCGGGACAGGGCACAGGATTGTCGTCCAGCGCCGCGTAGCGGTCCAATGGAGGACGCGGTCCGCGCCCATCGTGACGCCGCGCTCGACCTGATCGACGATCTGGTGCGACGCGGGTGCCAGATCAAAGGCGCATTGGTAGTCGATGTCATCCGGGCGTGGCAGCGCGACTGCGCAGCGGCGATCAATCAGATGTCCGGGGGCAGCAAGGCCCACTGGCTCGCCCGGGCCTACAGCAACGCGTTTCTCGTGCGTGCGACCGGCGGCGCCGTGGTGGTGGAGGCGAGCGCCTCGGAGATCGTCGATCGGATTCTCGATGTGCTCGCGCAGGCTCGCGCGTCGCTCTCGAGCAGCGACAACTTCCCGGCCGCTGCGGCGGCGGCCCCCGTCCCGCGCCGCTTCGACTTCGTGCACAACCTGCCGCTTCGACCGATCGTCGCCCAGGCATTCGCGGACGGCACGCGAGCGCTGGAGGCCGGCGACATCGAGACGGCCTTCATCGCCTCGTGCAGCGTCCTCGACGCGCTCCTCACAGACGCGCTCGATCACAAGGGACTGCACGTTGCGGACCTGTCTTTCGACGCGCGCATCGAGGCGGCGCAACGGGAGGGCCTCATCGGGGGCGGCTGTGCGCGCCTGCCTGCCGTCGCGCGCCGCTACCGCGACGTGACCGGCGACGAGGGGCACGTGCCTGGCGGCACGATTTCCGAGCGCGACGCGCGCGTTGTGAGACAGGTCCTGATGGTCGTGATGCGAGACCTGGACCCTGGGCGGTAAGCGGCAAGCAGTAGGCAGTAG
>JBOGIR010000378.1:0-10620 GCA_050742335.1 Vicinamibacterales bacterium
CGAGCACTGGTGGAAGCTGCCCGTTCACGTGATCCTGTTCTTCTTCGGACTGGTCAACGCCGGTGTGCCGGTTGCAGGTACGGGACCAGGGACGTGGATCGTGCTCGCCGCGATCCTGCTGGGGAAGCCGATCGGGATCGTGCTGTCCACCGTTGTCTGCGTCGCCGCGGGACTGCACAAGCCTGTCGGCGTCACCTGGCGGGACATGACCGTCCTCGGCATCATTGCGGGCATCGGCTTCACCGTGGCGCTGTTCTTCGCCACGGCGGCGTTTCCGCCGGGTGAGCTGCTCGACGAGACCAAGATGGGCGCTCTACTCAGTTTCTCGGCGTCCATCTTCGCGATGGGAGCCGCATTTCTCCTCGGTGTCGGTCGATTCCACCGCCGCCCCGCCCACCGCTGACCCCGGAGACTCCGGTTTAAACGAACTTTCCGCCGCGCCGTATATATTTCCGGATATGAGAACAATCTGCCTCACGATAACCATCGCGGCATGCGTGTCGGCGTGTGCCACAACCGGCACGGTGCCAGGACGCGCCGATGTTGGAGAGGAGCTGCGGGCTCGAACGGGGAAGGATCTGCGCGACGAGCCAGAAGGGGCATTGCCCCCCGGCGTGACCCTCGCGGCGCTGACGCGTGAGGATGCCGTTGCGGTCGCCCTCTGGAACAGTCCTGCCTTCGAGGCAAGCCTGACCGATCTCGGACTGGCCCGGGCCGATCTCGTTGAGGCGCGACTCTTGCGCAACCCGATCCTCTCGCTTCTCTTTCCGATCGGGCCGAAGCAGCTCGAGTGGACGCTGCAGCTTCCCGTGAATGTGCTGTGGGAGCGTCCCCGGCGTGTAGCGGCCGCAATGTCGAATGCGCGCGCCGTGGGTGAGCGTCTGGTGTATGAGGGGCTTACCCTTGTGGCCGATGTCCGCACTGGATTCGCCGAAGCAGTGGCGGGCGAACGTCGCGTGACGCTCGCTGCCGCAAACGCCGAATTGACGCGGCGCATCGCCGGCATCGCGGATGCCAGGCTACGGGCAGGTGATATCAGCGAGCTCGAGGCCCGGACCGCACGAAGCGACGCCGCCCAAGTCGATGCCGAGCTGCGGGCATTGCAGCACGCGCGCGAACTGGCTGCCCTCACGTTGATCGCGCGCATGGGTGTCGACACACCGCCCGCGCAGGTGAAGTTGATCTCAGGCGCTGTGGCTGCGGCGGCGCCGTGCGAGTCGCCCGAGGCGTTGGTGGAGGACGCCGTTTCCTCGCGTCCGGACGTCCGCGCCGCCGAAATTGCGGTCGAAGCGGCCGGCCAACGGCTGTCGTGGGAGCGAACGCGAATCGCCAATTTCATCGCGTTGCTCGACACCAACGGACCCCAGGGCGTGGCGGGCGTCGAAATGGGGCCCGGATTCACCAGCGACATTCCAGTCTTCTCGCGTAACCAAGGCTTCCGCGATCGCGCGGCGGCCGAGCTCGATCGTGCCGGTCGCATGTATCTGGCGGTGCGCGCGCAAGTGGCCGCGGAGGTTCGATCGGCGGCAGTCAGGCTTGCGCAGGCGCAGCAGGTACGCGAGATCTGGACGAAAGAGATCGTACCGTCGCTTGAAGTCGAGCAACGTCAGGCCGAGAGCGCATACAAAGCAGGCGAAGTCGCGCTGTTGACGATCCTCGACGTGAACCGGCGGCTCGTTCAGGCGCGCCTTCGGCAGCTCGAGGTGGAGCTGGATCTCGATCGCGCGGCTATCGCGCTCGACCGCTCGGTCGGACGGGCCTGTGCTAGTGTCTGAAGCCATGCGCCTGGTGTCCTTCGGCTTCATGCTTGCGGTGGCGGGAGCGGCAGCGAGCTGTTCCCGCGAGCAGGCGGCGCCTGCGGCGAAGCCAGCGCCCGCAACGGTGCAGCAGCCTCGCACCGAAGCCGAGCTGACCACGGTGACGCTGACACAGGAAGCCGTGAACAGGCTCGGCGTACAGACAGCCGAAGCAAGAGTCGAGCGCGTTTCGGAAGTGCGGACGTTCGGAGGCGAGGTCGTGGTCCCTGAGGGCCGGTCAGTGGCGGTGTCGGCTCCGGTCGCGGGCACCCTGGTTGCGGTCGCCGACATCCAGCCAGGCGCGCGTGTGGGCCGAGGAGCGCCGATGTTTCGACTCATACCGCTCGTCGCGGGTGAGCGTGACCAGCGCGTCGAGGCACAGCGCGCCGTGGCGGAGGCCCAGGCTCAGGAAGTGGCGGCCCGGCAACGACTCGATCGCCTGGAGCTGCTGCTGAAGGATGGCGCGACGAGCCAGCGCGCCGTCGAAGAGGCGCGCGCGCAGTACGCCGTCGCGGCCGCCTCGCTCGACGCGTCGCGCGAGCGCCTCCAAATCGCGTCTCGAAATCCCATCGGGACGCAGGGCGAGATTACAGTCGCTGCGCCGTTGGAGGGAATACTGCAGACGGTGCACGTAGCCGCCGGTCAAACGGTCGCGGCATCAGCACCGCTGTTCGAAATCGCGCAAATGGATACGCTGTGGGTGCGGGTTCCCGTGTATGCGGGCGACCTCGGACGCCTCGACTCGTCACGGCCTGTAGGGGTCGCCAGCCTGCGGCAGGGCGGTCCCTCGCGACCGGCACGACGAGTGACAGCGCCTCCGAAGGCGGACGCGTCGGCGGCTTCCGTCGATCTGTTCTTCGAGCTCGCCGCCGCCGGGGCGACGTTTCAGCCTGGCGAGCGGGTGTCGGTCGAGATCCCGCTGCTGTCCGCCGCAGACGGACTCGCCGTGCCCGAGTCCGCCATCGTGTACGACGTGCACGGATCCACGTGGGTGTACGAGGATCTCGGCAGCAACGTCTTTGCCAGGCGCCGAGTCGAAATCGCGAGACATGTCGGCAATCGGGCGATCGTCGCGCGCGGGTTGATCCAGGGGACCAGGGTGGTGACGGTCGGGACCGCAGAACTGTTCGGGGTCGAATTCGGTGTGGGCAAGTAACGGCTCGCCGGCGGCAGACCAGTCATGATGCAGTGGCTCGTTTCCATTTCGCTCAGGCACGCCGTCGTCGTGGTCATCGTCACGGTGGTGCTCATGGCCGCGTCGTGGCGCACCCTGCGCACGACACCGCTCGACGTCTTCCCGGAGTTCGCGCCGCCAATCGTCGAAGTTCAGACCGAGGCGCCCGGCCTCTCGAGCAGCGACGTCGAAGCGCTCGTCACCGTGCCGCTCGAGGCGGCGCTGACGGGCATCCCGAATCTCGCGACGCTGCGATCGCGTTCTGTGCTCGGCCTCTCTTCGGTGGTGCTGATCCTGGAGCCCGGCAGCGATCTGATGACCGCGCGGCAGCTCGTGCAGGAACGGGTGTCGCGCGCGTCCGCCCAGTTGCCGGAGGTCGCGCATCCGCCGGTGATGCTCTCCCCGCTGTCGTCACTGAGCCGCGTCATGAAGATTGGGCTGTCATCGGACCGGCTGTCGCAAATCGAGCTCACCACCCTCACCAGATGGACCATTCGGCCGCGCCTCATGGCCGTGCGCGGTGTGGCCAACGTGGCCATCTGGGGCCAACGCGATCGCCAGCTCCAGGTACTGGTGAATCCCGACCGGTTGCGCGCGCATGAGCTGTCCATAGACGACGTGCTGCGCGCGGCCGGCGACGGCGTGTCGCTTCAGACCGGCGGATTCCTCGATACACCGAACCAGCGGCTCGCCATTACCCATGCGCCGGCCGTCCAGTCGACCCGCGACCTCGAGTCGATCGTTGTCGCATGGCGCAATGGGTCGGCGCTGCGCATCGGCGATGTGGCCACCGTCGTCGAGGGCGCGCCTCCAGCCATCGGCGACGCGGTGATCAACGACCGTCCCGGGCTGCTCCTGATCGTCGAGAAGCAGCTTGGCGCCAATACGCTCCAGGTGACGCGCGACATCGAGTCCGTGCTGGCCGATCTGGCCCCCGGGCTCCGCGACGTCACTGTCGATCCGACGATCTTCCGCCCGGCGACGTTCATCGAGATGTCGCTGCAGAATCTCAATCGGGCGCTGCTGGTCGGCTGCGTGCTGGTCGTCCTCGTGCTGCTCCTCTTCCTCGGGGACTGGCGCACAGCGTTGATCAGCAGCATTGCGATTCCGCTGTCGCTCCTCGCGGCCGGCCTGCTGCTGCACTACCGCGGCGGAACATTGGACACCATGGTCATGGCCGGACTCGTCATCGCGCTCGGCGAGGTCGTCGACGACGCCATTATCGGCGTCGAGAACGTGGTGCGGCGGTTGCGGCTCAACCGGCAGCAAGGAAGTCCGCGCCCCGCCGCGGTCGTGGTGTTGGAGGCCTCGCTCGAGGTCCGAAGCGCGGTGGTGTACGG
Source organism: Vicinamibacterales bacterium (assembly GCA_050742335.1). Classification (GTDB taxonomy): domain Bacteria; phylum Acidobacteriota; class Vicinamibacteria; order Vicinamibacterales; family UBA2999; genus DATCJA01. Next base: position 4,311 of record JBOGIR010000378.1, read on the forward strand.
CACGCTGATCGTCATGCTGGTCTTTCTGCCCGTGTTCATGTTGCCCGGACTCACGGGTGCGTTCTTCCGGCCGCTGGCGCTGTCGTACGTGCTCGCGATTCTCGCCTCGCTTGGGGTCGCGCTGACGGTGACGCCCGCGCTCTGCCTTCTCTTGCTTCGCCATCGGACCGAGCGCGGCGATGCGCGCGTCGTGGCGTGGCTCAAGGCGCGGTACCGGCAGGTTCTGCCCGCGTGCGTCGATCGTCCGAAGGCGGCGCTCGGCGCGTTGGCGGCGATGTTCGCGCTCACAGCCGGCCTCGTGCCGCTTCTCGGTGAAGAGTTCCTGCCGAATTTTCGCGAGTACGACTTTCTGATGCACTGGGTGGAAAAACCCGGAACGTCACTGGAGGCGATGCAGCGCATCACCGAGCGCGCGGCCAGGGAGCTTCTCGACGTGCCCGGTGTGCGCAACCATGGGGCGCACATCGGACGCGCCGAAGTGGCCGACGAAGTCGTGGGGCCCAACTTTACAGAGCTGTGGATCAGTCTCGAGCCCGACGTCGACTACGAGGCGACCGTGGCCACGATTCAGAGCATAGTCGATGGGTACCCCGGGCTGTACCGCGACCTTCTCACGTACCTTCGCGAGCGCATCAAGGAAGTACTCACGGGCGCGAGTGCTACCGTTGTCGTGCGAGTGTACGGAGCAGATCTCGCGCGACTGCAGGCGCAGGCGCAGGACGTCAGCGCCGCCATTGCGGGCATCGACGGAGTCGTCGACTTGAAGGTGCAGGCGCAAATATTGATACCGCAGGTCGAGGTGCGGTTTCGGCCCGAACGTGCGGCCATCTTCGGACTGACGCCCGGCGAGGTTCGCCGGCCGGCGGCCACCCTCGTGCAAGGCACCAAGGTCGGCGAGATCACCGACGACCAGCAGCTCTTCGACGTCGTTGTCTGGGGCGAGCCCGACGTGCGCCGTAATCTCGACGTGATCCGCAGTCTCCAGGTGTCGACGCAGAGTGGTGCGATGGTGCCTCTCGCGAGCGTCGCTGACGTCGTCGTGACCGCCGTCCCGAACGAGATTACGAGGGAGGACGGGTCGCGCCGGATCGACGTCACGTTCAACGTCCGTGACCGCGACCTCGGCGCCGTGGCCCAGGATGTGGAGACGGCGCTGGCGCAGGTCACGTTCGACCGCGGGTACTTTGCCGAGCTGCTGGGCGAATACGCCGAACGCCAGGCGTCAACGAACCGCTTGATGCTGTACGGCGGAGCGGCGCTCCTTGGCATCTTCCTGATCCTCCTGGTGGATTTCGGCGCGCTCCGTGTGGCCGGACTGGTCTTCTTCACGCTGCCGTTCGCACTCGTCGGCGCCATCGTCGCGGCATTCCTGACGAGTGGTGTACTGTCGCTTGGTTCGTTGGTCGGCCTGGTCACCGTGGTCGGGATCGCCGCCCGCAACGGGATCATGCTCATCAGCCATTACCGGCATCTGGAGCTGCACGAAGGCATGTCGTTCAGCCGTGAGCTGGTGCTTCGCGGAGCGGAGGAACGGCTGGCGCCAATTCTCATGACGGCCCTTGCCACGGGCCTTGCTCTGGTGCCGATTGCGCTGAGCGGTACGCGTCCCGGCTACGAAATCGAGCACCCGCTCGCTGTGGTCATCCTCGGAGGACTGTTCACGTCGACGCTTCTGAATCTATTCGTCGTGCCTGCGCTGTATCTCTGGTTGGGACGACCGGCGACTCAGACGAGCCTCGATATCGTGATGCCGATCGCCGCACCGAGCAGCACGTCCACGACGTAGTGATACCGGCCGATCACGGCACCTGCGGCGATCATTGCGGCAACGACGGTCAACGCGATACCGGGTGCCCGCCACACGTCCGACACCTCGAGCGCCGCCGCGAGCGAGACCGCAACGTGTCCGCTTGGAAACGTGTTCAGCCCGTGACTCATACGCCTGAGGACGAATTCGTTCGCGGAGCGAAGACGGCTGCGTGGGATGGCGAGCTCGTCCAGCACGCGCGGAGGCCTGCTGACGAGCCACGGCAGCGTGCCGTAGCACACGAATCCCGACAGCAGCACAGCCGTCCAGAACCGGTCGACATCGGCGATTGTGCCATTCGCCCAGACCAGTACGAACGCCGTCGGGACGAGGACGTAACAGAGGAGATACGACAACTCGAGGACAGGTGTCGCCCAGGCTGGAGGTCCGATCAGTACCCTGCGGCAGCGTTCGTCGGTGCGTACGAGCCACGACTGGAAGTGTCCTGCGTGAACGCGTGAAGGAGCGAGGAGCGCCGGAATCCAGTAGCCCGCGACGAGATACCCGTGCCCAAGCCAGCCCCGCAGATCCGGCCCCGCCTGGCTGGCGAATACGACGCCGATTGCAGCCGCCGCACAGAGAAGGGCCACCTGCGCACGGCGGCGGGACGACGCCTGGGTTGCCGGCGATGCCAGGGCCAACGCGACCAGGAACGCAGCGGTCAGTGATTCAAACGTCAGCGGAGCGAGCACCGGATCGTCGCAAGCGTACCGCTTCTGCCGCCGCCTTCGCCGACGAGATAGACGAGACCATCGGGACCGAACGCGACCCCCTCGCCCTGGCGCTCCCCGAGCGGTTCGAGGTCGAACCGCCGCGGCTGCGTTTCCCTGCCGGCCACCAGCTCCTCGGTGCGATAGAACAGCAGTTCATTGCTTGTCCGAAGCGCGACCCAGTTGCCGTCCGGCGAGGCAGTTGCCCCGGTCACGCGCTCGAGCGGCAATCGCGTGACGTATTGCAGCCGTCCGACGCTGCCGGCGGCGGGCGCCGGAACGCGGTAGAGGGCAGTTGTACGGGCGGCCTCCTTCGATACGAGAAACAACTGCCCGGCGGGCGTCACTAAGAGCGCCTCCGCGTCATGAGCGCCGTCCGGATAGGCCAGGGTCCATGTCTCCGCGGGCTCGGTCGCCGCGTCGCCGGCACGAGGCTCGGGCACACGATAGATCGTGATCTGGCGCCGCGCGCGGTTGTTGTCGCCGATGTCCGCGACGTACAGACACGATCCCTCGCGGCACGGGCCGGCTGCGATGTCCTCCCAATCTCTGACGGACGCGCCGGTCACCTGGACGCGTCCCTTGGGGTTTCCGGACTCATCGAAGGCAAACAGGCTCGGCCGGCCTGAATCGTTGTGCGACCAGATGATGCCGGGCGTTCGGCGGCTGACGGCCACGCCGCTCGCTTCCCCGACACCCGTCAGGCGGGAGAGGCCCATCGTGACCGTGCACAGCGGCGGTTGGGCCGCAACAAGACAACCACCGATCAATCCCGCTGCCAGAAATCCGCGAGCACATTGAGTGGCCATGCGATCATCTGGGCCAATGACCAACCTCTACATTCTGTCCATGGTTGTGGCTGGCGCTGCGGTCGCGGCACAGATTGCCATCAACGCGCATCTTGGCGTTGTGACCGGCAGCGCGCTATGGGCATCGAACATATCCTTTGCCGTATCGATGGTGGCCGGACTGGTGGTGCTCGGTGTGGCCATGCTGATGGGCGGCATGCCACTTCCGGCCCAGGCCGTCTGGAGCGCGCCGCGCTGGGTCTGGCTTGGCGGTCTGGGGGGCGCCATGTACGTGCTCCTTGCAATCCTGCTGACGCATCGCCTCGGTGCGGCGCTCCTGTCGGCAGCAGGCATTCTGGGACAGCTCGGCACCTCGCTCCTCATCGACCACTACGGCTGGTTGGGCGTGCCGGTGCAGCGGCTATCGGCGACGCGGGTCGTCGGAGTCGTGCTGCTCGGCGCTGGCGTGGTTCTCATCCGCTGGAGGTAAAATCACCGGCTGACACGACCGGTCCGGCTGAAGAGCCGGAACTGCGACGGTCCGGCTAACCACCTTCGCCAAGGCTATGGTGGTCCGCCGAAGCTTCACGCGAAGGCGGAAGCCGGACACTACTAACGTGAATCAGTCGTTCACGCTTCTCAGTGCTCGGTGCTCCCGCCTCCCCCAAGGCTACGGCGAGGCTCGCCGTAGCGCAGAGCGCGAAGGCGGCGGTTCGTGTTCACGTTCGGTTCTCGGCTTCGCGGTTCGATGTTCCGTGTCCGCGGCTCGGCGTCGCCCGAGCCGGTTTCGAGGGTGAACGGCAGATGTCTTCTCTGTGCCTCTGTGCCTCTGTGGCCCGTGACGCGTGATCATGCGCAAAGCAATTCTCTCGGCGACGTTGGTGGTCGCGATCGTGGCGGGTCCGGCCGCGGCGCAAGGGTTTCGTCAGGACATCGTCGTCACCGCGGCCGCGGTGCCGGTCGAGCTCGGCACGGTCACGCGGACGCTGACGGTGATCACCCGCGATCAGATCGACCGCCTGCCCGTCAACAGCGTCGCCGACGTGCTGCGGCTGACAAGCTCGGTCGACGTGCGCGCACGCGGCGACCGCGGCGCGCAAACGGACTTTGCCATTCGCGGCGCCACGTTCGGTCAGATGCTCGTGCTCGTCGATGGCGTTCGGCTGAACGACGCCCAGACCGGCCATCACAACGGGGATATTCCGGTGCCGCTCGACGCGGTCGAGCGGATCGAGGTGCTGCACGGCCCCGGGTCGTCGCTGTTCGGCGCCGACGCGTTCGGCGGCACCATCAACGTGATTACCCGGCGTGACGCCGCGCCAGCCTCCGGCGTGGTTCAGGCAGGCAGCTTCGGTCTTGTGGCCGGGCGGGGGCAGGCCGGGTTCGCGCGCGGCGAGGTGCGGCAGACGCTGGCCGCATCGGTCGATCGGTCGTCCGGCTTCATGGTCGAGCGCGGCTTCGCCATGGCGGGCGTCAGCTCGCGCACGTCGATCGGCCGCCGCGGGAGCGTGCTGGCCTCCTATCTGTGGAAGGATTTCGGCGCCAACGGCTTCTACGGCAACGCGCCGTCGCACGAGTGGACGAATCAGACGCTGCTGGCCACCGATCAGAACCTGGGTGTCTGGGCGGGATGGCAGCTCGGCGGGAATCTGTCGTACCGCACGCATGGCGACCATTTTCTGTTCGACGTGCGAAGGCCCGGCATCGCGGAGAATCGGCATCGTACTCATTCGGTGCTCGGGGTCGTACGGGCGTCGCGCGGCGTTGGAAACCGGGCCTCTGTCACCGCAGGCGCCGAGGGTGGCACCGACTGGGTGCGCTCGAGCAATCTTGGCAATCACGTGACGAGGCGGGCCAGTGCATTTGGCGAGTGGCGCCACGCAGTGAGCGAGAGCACGCAGGTCGACGCCAGCGTGCGCGTCGATCGCTACACAGAGTTTGGCACCGCGTGGAGTCCTGCGCTCGGTATCGGCTATTGGCCCGTTCCGGCCGTTCGCCTTCGCGCATCCACCGGGCGGGCCTTCCGCGTGCCGACTTACACGGAACGCTTCTACTCCGACCCGGCGAACTGGGCGCGAGCGGACGTCGGGCCGGAAACTGCCTGGGCGGGCGAAGGGGGCGCCGATCTGTTTCTGTCAGGCGGCTGGATGGTCAGCACCACCCTCTTCGGCCGGCTCGATCACGACGTGATCGACTGGCTCAGGCCGACGACCGCGGAGCGCTGGCGCACGTACAACATTCGTGATGTCGATACGGTCGGAGCTGAGATCTCGGCCAGGAAGACCTTTCGCGATGGCTCGTTCGTTCAGGGTGGTTACACGGGTCTGGACGTGCAGGCAGCCGCCGTCACGCAGTTGTCGAAGTACGTCCTGGACTACGCGCCGCATGCGGTGGCGGTGGGCGCGTCAATCGCCCTCCCGGGCGGTGTCCAGATCGCGCCTCGCCTCGAATACAAGCACCGGACGCGATCGACGGGCACAGCGGACTACGCACTGCTCGACGTTCGCGTCAGCCGTCGATTCCGGACGTACGAGGTGCGCGTCGAGGGGACGAATCTCGGCGACGCCACCTATCAGGAGATCGTCGGCGTCGCGATGCCCGGACGAGCCGTCAGCCTCTCGCTGGCTGTTCGTCCGTGAGGTGGGCCGCACTGTCCGAGCAGTCCCGGCACAAGTCCTAACCGGGCCACAGAGGCACAGAGGCACAGAGAAAACGCCTTGAGAAACTCTGTGTCTCTGCGTCTCTGGGGCGCCTTGGTCATTTTCACCATGGGCTGGCAGGCGCGGAGCGCGCCACGAGACACTGCTAACCCGCCGAGGGCTCTGGGTGGATATCAAGGGGAGAGCCCGCGGCGGGTTCCTGCTGGGTGAGACAGTGAATCGTGCCGAGGCCCCATACCAGATCTACCGCGTGAATGCCGACCACCTTGTGGGATGGCATCAGGTCGGCCAGCGTGCCGAGGGCGACGCGATCGTTGGGATCGTTGAAGGTGGGCACGAGTACCA
>JBOGIR010000379.1:0-19882 GCA_050742335.1 Vicinamibacterales bacterium
GTCCTACGTCGTCCAGGCCGTGGACGCGGTGAAGGCGCACCTCAGGCGAGGCCAGTTGATCATCCTCGAGTCGACGACGTATCCGGGAACGACGGACGAGGTCGTGCAGCCCGCGCTCGAGGAAAAGGGATTGAGGACGGGGGTCGATTTCTATCTGGCGTTCTCACCCGAGCGCGTCGATCCGGGCAATCAGACGTACAGCACTCGAACGATTCCGAAGGTTGTCGGCGGCGTCAACGCGGCGAGCACCGACCTGGCCAGCGATCTGTACGGGTCGATCATCGACACGGTCATCCCGGTCAGCTCCACGCAGGTCGCGGAAATGGTCAAGCTCCTCGAGAATACGTTTCGCGCGGTCAACATCGGCCTGGTCAATGAGATTGCGCTGATGTCCCACCGCATGAACATCGACGTGTGGGAGGTCATCGACGCGGCCAGCACCAAGCCGTTCGGGTTCATGCCGTTCTATCCCGGTCCCGGCCTGGGCGGTCACTGCATCCCCATCGATCCGTTCTATCTGTCGTGGAAGGCCCGCCAGAATGGGTTCGAGTGTCGCTTCATCGAGCTCGCGGGTCATGTCAACGGGTCGATGCCCTCCTACGTCGTCGAGCGCATCGGCGAAGCGCTGAACGCCGTGAAGAAAGCCATCAACGGCTCGAGGATTCGTCTGTTCGGGGTGGCCTACAAGAAAGACGTGAGCGACATGCGCGAGTCGCCGGCGCTCGATGTCCTGGAACTGCTGCACCGGCGCGGCGCCCTGCTCAGCTACACGGACCCCTACGTGCCGCGACTGCAGCACGGCAGCATCACGCTGTCCTCGGTGTGTGAAGACGATGCGGCAGACGGGATCGACTGCGCGGTCATCTGCACCAATCACAAGGTGTTCGACTACCAGCGTATCGTCGAACGATTCTCGCTCATCGTCGACACGCGCAATGCGCTGAAGGGCCTCGACGCGCGCCATATCTATCGCCTCTAGCGCGCACTGTTGTCGAGCGGTATCCACCGGATCTCCGCAACCATCACCGTGATCGGGCGGCGAGCCTGCCGCGTGCCGAGGGGCACGTCCTGTATCCACCACTGATTCGCCCGGAGATCGACGCGTCGAAAGAAGGCGGTCGGGGACCGGCGGCTTGGGATGTCGTAGCTCACCCACCGGCCGAGCGGGATTTCACGCCGATCCACCACCACGCCCGCAATCGCCGTTTCGATGACCAGCGGCCGTGTCATCTGAAGATCCGGTGCGTGAAGACGCAGCCGCACGAACCCCATGTCGTTGGAAACGTAGGTGACCCCGTGCCGCGTCATCCACCGAAAGGCGCTGCCGTCCGCGGCGGTCTCCTGCCCGTGGAACCCGTACTCGGGCGGCGCCACCGTGGCACGCGCATACACGACGGCTTCGCGCGCCACTCCTGCTGCCAGCACGAGGCCTGCAACAGCAGCGAGCATGTGCCGCGCCGTGGTCCACCGCCGTTCGCCACGATCGACGCGGCCGGTCAGCGCGCCGGCGGCCACCCAGAACGGAAGCGTCGCCTCGGGTACGAGCAACGGGTGCCCCGTCAGGCACGTCAACAGGTAGGCGCCGACGGCGGCGAACACGCCGACCGGAGCGGCGTCCCCGCCGGATGTTCTTACGACAGACCAACCGGTCGCGACCAGTGCACCCGCCAGCCAGAGAAACAGCGCGCCGCCGACGACGCCCAGTTCGGCGAACTGCTGAGCGAAATAGTTGTGCGCGTTCTCGTTGCCGTAGAGGGCGCGCACATCCGCGGGCATGAATTCCGCGGATCGATCGAAGTACCGACCGATGCCCACTCCAAAGACAGGCGCGGACGCGAACATGCGCCCGCTGGTCTGCATGAACTGCGACCGCAGACTCGCCGATCTCGCCGCGCTCCCGGGCACATCCGACTGCCAATCCACGGTGGCCGCGCCGGCAATCACGAGCAACGACATGAGTACGCCGGCGGCGGCCAGTTGGGGACGCGTCATCAGGCGGCCTCGCTGGGCCATGCCCAGGATCAGGAGGCCGGCTCCCATGGCGACAAGTGACGTCCGTGACCCGGTCAGCCAGAGGGCCGGAACGATCACGAGGAGGACGACGATGGCGATTCCGCGACGGCGAGGATCGAGCACGACGAAAGCCGCTGCAATGGTCCCGGCCAGCACGTAAAGCGATCCGGCGGCATTGAGGTCTGCCAGGTGCAGACTGAAACGCTCGCCGCGGACATACCGCAGGATGAACCACCCTTCGTAGTTCACCTCAGACCACTGCATCACCACGTCGACGAGGGTTGCCGCCGCCAGCACACCGATGGAGAGGACGAGCGCCCATGCGAGGGCACGAACCAGCCAAGGGCTTGCCATTGATGATATCCCCGTGAAGATTGCCCTTGGCTGGTTGGGCAGTATCTTCTTGGCGCGCTCCGCGCGCCGAGGACCGCTATACGGGTTTGCAACGAGTTCAAAATCCGCGTTCGGGGCCGTATAGCGGTCCAACCGTGCGTCCGTCGCGATCGTGGCCATCGATGCCAGCAGCATGGCGACGCCCGTTGTCGTCTGAAGGAGCGTCCATGTCTCGGGCTCGGGGCTCGAGAAGATCAGATGGTCGAGCGGGATCGAATGCAGCAGGAATTGCGGCAGCGCAAGAGGAGACACTCCCGCCGCGGGACCCAGTGACAGCATCAGCCACGACGCCAGGAGGGCGGCGCCGTAGAGGGCAGCCGGAATCATGACGGTGCGCGGCAGCGGAGCGCGGGATATCGGCCGCCAGACGCCTAGCAGGTCGTGGCGAAAGTCCCCAAGGCCTTCTCTGTGCCTCTGTGCCTCTGTGGCCCGGCCGGGACCTTTGCTACGGATGGCCAGCAGCCATGCGGCGAGAAAAGCCCAGGCGAAGATTTCGGCCGCACGCGCCGGCGCTGCAGCAAACAGCGTCCCCGCCGGCGTCAGCGCCGCAGTGAGAATCAGTCCCGCGCCCGGGTTCCAGAGTGTTGCGGCGGCGATGGCGGCGGCCGCGGCGCCAGCCAGTCGCGGTACTTCCGGCGCCAGGACGGCCAGGGCCACGCACCAGGCGAGCACCGCGCCGGCGAGGACTCGCAGCGCCCTCCCGGCCACCCTCACGCGCGTCGCCCGATCGCCGCGTAGTCGAGCCAGGTGAAGAGCAGGCCGTTGAGCCGCTCGACGTTGGCGTTCAGCGTCTCGACCGCATCGCCCAGCGAGGGATGTGGGGCAATCGGCTGGAGCTTGTCGTGCTCCGGAAATGGCGAGCGGTACCGGATGTCGACCTGCTGGAAGCCGCTTGCGATCAGCAGGAACTTCAACGTGTCAGGATGAAGCGGCCGCACGTGCGTGATGTCACGGAGGTAGCTTTCGAAGAAGGCAAACCAGCAGGCCGGGTTGATGGTTTCGAGCACGATGGGGGCGCCGGGCCGCAGCTTGTCGAACGCGGTGTCGAGGAGCGCGTTCAGATACCGCGGCTCGAGATGTTCAACCACCTGTGCCGCAAACAACCCGCCGAGTGAGCCGTCTGGTTGCGACTCGAGATACGTCAGCACATCCGCCTCGACGACGTCGAGGCCCTGTTGACGACACACGTCGACCATTGCCGCGTTGATGTCGATGCCCCGGGCGCCGATGCCGGACCCGCGGAGGAGCGTGAGGAACTCGCCGCGCCCGCACCCGACATCCAGCACGTCCTGTGCGTCCCGGAAGATGGGCAGGTAGTTGGCGACACGCCGGCTGATGTCTTCCTGTGAGCCGCGGAAGCGATCTTCGAAGCCGACGTACTTGTGGCTGTCGAGGCCATCCAGCCGGGTGGCACTCGACACAGCCGCAGCGGTTGCCGTCGAGACCGCCAACCCGGGAGCGCCCGCTTCACCGATCTGCAGGACCTCGCGCTTCAGCGTCTGCGTCGCCTGCTGGAGCACGCCGATCGCCGTCCGCAGCTCCTCGTGCGTGGCGGCAAGCGACGCCACCGCGGCGCTGCTCCGGCGCTCCCAGGCCGCGAGCGCCTGCTGGTGGCGTCGGAGCTCCTCGAGCGCGAACTGCATCCACTCGATGATGTGCGCGCTCGCCCGATGGGCTTCGATGCCGACCAGATCGTTCCGGTTGATGTGATCCACGAGCACGGCGTTGAATGCGCGCTGCCGCGAACGCAGAGGGGAGAGCATGCGCTGAATCCGGTCGATGAGGCGTCCACGCCAGCCCTCGCGCGAACCAGGCGCCGTGAGGTCGTACAGTTCGTTGAGACGTTCGATCTGATGGCGATCGGGAGCAGGGATCGGCGCCGGACTCGGCGGCAACTGATCGGTCATTGCGTCAGCGTCCGATCACTCCTTCGACCGGACTGCTGGCGGTTGCGTACATCTTTTTGGGAATCCGGCCGGCGAGATACGCCAGGCGCCCGGCGATCACGGCGTGCTTCATGGCCTCGGCCATGGCGACCGGTTCCTGCGCCGCGGCGATCGCCGTGTTCATCAGCACGCCGTCGGCGCCGAGCTCCATCGCCACGACCGCATCGGACGCCGTGCCCACGCCCGCGTCCACGATCACCGGTACCCGTACGAACTCCCGAATGATGCGGATATTGTTCGCGTTCTGAATGCCGAGACCCGAGCCGATCGGCGCACCGAGCGGCATGACCGCCGCCGCGCCCGCGTCCTCGAGCTTCCGGCACACGATCGGGTCGTCATTCGTATACGGAAGCACGACGAAGTCGTCTCGGACCAGGACGCGCGTGGCTTCGATGAGTCCTTCGGTGTCCGGGAAGAGTGTACGCTCGTCGCCGATTACCTCCAGCTTGATCCAGTTCGACAGTCCGGCTTCGCGTGCCAGATGGGCCGTTCGGATCGCTTCGTCAGCGTTGTAGCAGGCCGCCGTGTTGGGAAGCACGAAGATGCGATCCGTGTCGATGTAGTCGAAGAGCGACTCGCGCGAGCGATCGGTAATGTTGACCCGCCTCACGGCGACCGTCACCATCTCGGCGCCCGAGGCGGCGTGGGCCTGCGCCATCACCGCGTGAGAGGGATACTTCCCGGTGCCGACAATCAATCTCGATGTGAATGTGCGACCGGCAATGACCAGTGGCATGTCGTTCATGCGATTTCACCAAGGATTGAGCATCTCTCGCGTCACCGGGCCACAGAGCCACAGAGTCACAGCGGCAAGCCGATACGGCCCGTCTCGGTGTCTCTGTGTCTCTGTGTCTCTGTGTCTCTGTGGCCTGTAGAGGTAGACATTCAACCTCCGCCGACGAAATTGACGATTTCAATGCGATCGCCCTCGTTGACGAGCGTCACGGCGAACAACTGCCGCTTGAGGATCGCGAAGTTGTGCTCGACAGCCACCCGGCGCGGATCAATCGACAGCCTCGTCAGCAGGTCGGCGACCGGTAGCGGCCCGTCAAGTTCGTATGGTTCGCCGTTGAGCGTGATCAACACGTACGCGGCTGAAACGCCTCAGCGTACTGCGCCGCATCAAGGCAAGTCAAGGTAAGCTCTTGACTGGCCGCGAGTTGCGCCGGCACCACACCGCGCCGGCAAGCCCCGCCCTCGCCTGCAGACCGCCTGTCCCTGGGCCGATAGAGGATCGGACGCCCCACCGCTTTCATGAAGCTGATACGCCCGATCCCCCGAACCGTCACGCGGCCCGCCTCGCTCCTCGTCATCGTGTCGTGGGTCGCCTGCATGTCGCTCCTGGTCCACCGATCGTACGTGCAGGCCTCATCCGCCAACCTGGCGACTGACCTCGCCCGTTACGGGCCGACGGCGACCTGGCGAGGCGTCTATTACCGCGGCGAAAAACTGGGCTTCACCGTCAGTCAGACGGTGCGTACGCCAGACGGGTTCGAGCTGCAGGAAGACGCCCGCCTGCAGATGACGCTTCTGGGGTCGACGTCGACCACGACGATCCGCACGACGGCGTTCGTGGATGGGAACTTCGAGCTGCGATCGTTCTTGTTCTCGCTGGATCCCGGCACCGGGCCGATCCACGTGCGTGGCGCCGTCGATCCTCCTGGCTCGCTTCTGGGCGGTGCTCACCGGCTCGCCGTCGCCATCACGTCTGCGGGGGTCACGCGGACGGAGGAACGTGAGCTGACCGAGCCGCCCGTGATGAGCCTCAATCTCTGGCGAATGCTGGCAAGCCGCGGCATCGCGGCCGGAACGCGTCATCGCTGGACGATCTTCGATCCGGCGACGATGAGAAGCGCCCCTGTCGACGTTCGCGTTGGCAACCGCGAAGTTGTCCGCACGCGCGACGGCGTGATTCCAGCCTTTCGCGTCGAGATGGCGTATCAGGGCCTGCAGACGACGTCGTGGGTCACGGATACGGGCGATGTGGTCCGTGAGGAAAGTCCGCTGGGGCTCATGATGGTGCGCGAATCACCGGAGCAGGCACAGGGTCTCGCTATTCCGGGCCGGGTGCAGCAGGACCTGCTGCGGATGTCAGCGGTCGTGCCCGTGATGCATCAGCGAATCGATGAACCGCGCGATGTACGTCGATTGCGGCTTCGCCTCGAAGGTGCCGAACTGCCAGGCGCCGACCTCGACGGCGTCGGGCAGACGGTCGACGGGGCCGTTATCGAGATCCGCGATCCGCGGACGCTGCAACCGGGCCCGGCCGATCCAGACGCGCAGCGGTTTCTGACACCGGAGCGGCTCATCGAAAGCGACGCGCCTGAAATCGTCGCCGAAGCCGACCTGGCCGTGCGCGGCGCGACCCACGCCCGGGACAAGGCCGAACGCCTTACACGGTACGTCAACGCGCTGCTCGACAAGAAACCGACCGTGAGCCTCCCGTCGGCGCTCGAGGTCCTGCGAACGAAAGTCGGCGATTGCAACGAACACACGGCTCTGTACGTGGCGATGGCTCGCGCCGCCGGTATTCCGGCGCGCGTGGCCGTCGGTCTCGTGTACGTGCGAGGCGCGCAGGGAGCCTTCTACTACCACGCGTGGCCCGAAGTCTACGTGGACGAGGGCAACGGTCTGGGCCTGTGGTTGCCGGTTGATCCAACCCTCAATCAGTTTCCGGCCGATGGGACGCACCTGCGACTGGTGCGCGGCGGTCTCGAGCAGCAGGCGACCATCCTCCCGTTGATCGGCCGCCTCCGGATGACCGTCATCGATTTGGAGCTCGACCCACGTTCCACGCCGATTCTCGTTGGACGCGAGCCGGCGCAGCTGCCGCCCCTTTCGACAGACGCACTTCCGCTCCGATCGGCCGGTGCGTGCCGGTGCAGCGGCCGATGATCGCGATCGCCGGCCTCGTCAAGAAATACGGCGCGTTTACGGCTGTCGATGGGGTCGACCTCGAAGTTGAGCCGGGCGAAATACACGGCTTTCTCGGACCGAATGGCGCCGGGAAGACCACGACGATCAAGATGATCGCCGGCCTGCTGCAACCAACTTCCGGCCGCGTCATCGTCAATGGCCACGACATGGCGAGGGAGCCGGAAGCCGCCAAGTCTTCCCTCGGGTTCATACCGGACCGTCCCTACCTGTACGAAAAGCTCACGGCCGCCGAGTTTCTCCGGTTCCACGGCGGCTTATACGGGATCGACGGCACGGGCATCGGCGGCCGGGTGCGCGAGATGCTCGACCTCTTCGAGTTGCGGCGGTGGGAAGACGAGCTCGTGGAGAGTTTCTCGCATGGGATGAAGCAGCGTCTGGTCATGAGCGCGGCGTTTCTGCATCGACCACGCGCCGTCGTCGTGGATGAACCGATGGTCGGACTCGATCCCCGCGGCGCGCGGTTGATCAAAGACGTCTTCCGGCGCATGAGCGCGGGCGGCGTCGCCATTCTCATGAGCACGCACACGCTCGAAGTTGCCGAGGAGATGAGCCACAGAATCAGCATCATCAATCGGGGGCGGCTCATCGCGCAGGGCACGGTCGACGACGTGCGTCGTCTCGCGGGCGGAGAGCAGGACCAGCTCACGTCGATCTTCCTGAAGCTCACCGGCGGCAGCGGCCTGCAGGAGATCGACGAGGTCGTATGACGAACGAGCCGTTCACGCTTCTCCTGATGCCGCAGCTGTGGTCGGTGCGCAATCGCGCACGCAGGAGGGAGCGTGGCGATCTGCTGCGAACGGGCTTTTTCGGCGGCATCGGCCTGGTGGTGTGCGGCGCGCTCTTCGGTGGCGCGTACTGGCTGACGACGCAGCTGGCGGCCTTCGAGGAGTTCGGCGACTACCTGCTGCGCCTCGGGCTGTCGTGGCTGTTTCTGACCTTCCTCGGCTTCCTCGCGTTCAGCGGCGTCGTGGCGTCACTGTCGACATTCTTTCTGTCCGAGGATTTGCGCCTCCTGCTCGCCGCTCCGATACCGCAAGGCCGGTTGTTTCTGGCCCGGTTCATCCGCACGGTGGGGCAGGCGTCGTGGATGGTCACCATGTTTCTGACGCCGGTGCTGCTTGGCGTGGGCGCCGCGCGGTGCGCCCCGCTCACGTTCTACGTGTCAGCCGTGCTGACGATCGTGCCGTTTGCGGCGATCCCAGTCGCGATGGGCGCGGGGACCACGCTGCTGCTCGTGAACGTCCTGCCGGCGCGACGCGCGCGCGACGTCCTGATGCTGGTGAGCCTGCTCTTTGCCGTGGCGCTGGTGCTCATCCTCCGCTTCATCCAGCCAGAGCGGCTGTTGCGTGTCGAATCGCTGCCCGACATCGCCGACTTCTTTGCGAACCTGCAGTCGCCGCTCATGCCGCTCCTCCCGTCGTTCTGGGCGGGGGAGTCGCTCTTCGCCGAGCTGCAGGGCGGTCGGGACCTGCTGCACGGAGCCGCCCTCTGGACGACGGCGCTCGCGTCGACCGTGCTGCTCGGCGCCGCCGCCCGCCGCTGGCACTTTGCGGGGTACAGCCGGTCGCAGGAGGCGGCCAGGGCGCGAGTGAGTCAGCTGCGCGCGATCGACGCGGTGGCGCACGCGCTGCCGCTGTCGGACGTGCGGCGTCAGCTCTTCGTGAAAGATATGAAGGTGTTTCTCAGGGACGTGAGTCAGTGGCTGCAGCTGCTGCCGTTGTTCGCGCTCGTGCTCCTCTATTTGTACAACTTCCGGACGCTGGACCTCGAGCGCATCCCCTACATGAGCGGCTTCCTGAAAAATGTCTACGCGCTGGTGAATCTGGCGATGGCCGGCTTCGTCGTGGCGACTGTCGCGGTGCGCTTCGTATTTCCCGCGGTCTCCACCGAGGGCGCGGCGTTCTGGATCGTCCGTACGTCGCCGATTTCGCTCCGCGACTTTCTCTGGTCGAAGTTCTGGACCGGCCTCATCCCACTGCTGGTATTCATCGAAGGGCTGACGATCGCCGCCAACGAGTTGATGGGCGTCGATCCCGTGCTGAAGGTGATTGCGGCTGTGGCCGTGGCCTTCATGACGGTTGCGCTCGTCGGGTTGGCAGTGGGCCTCGGGGCCCGCTATCCGCGATTCGGCGTCGATCCTACGCAGGCAGCCGGATCGTACGGCGGCGTGGCGTTCATGGTGCTGGCCGTGCTCTACGTCATCATCATGATCGTGCTCCTCGGCTGGCCGTCGTCGATGTGGCTCTTCAGTCGCTTGCGCGGCATCCGCCTGTCTTCAGTGCGGGAGGCGTTGATGGTGGCCAGCTTCGTGTCGGCCGTCGCGCTGAGCGTGGCGACGTCGTGGCTGGCGATGCGGTCCGGAGTGCTGGCGCTCGAGCGGATGAACCGCTAGTGCGTTTCACTTCCGACGGGCCACGGAGTCACGGAGACACGGAGTCAAACAAGAGGATTTCTTCGCGGCATCTTGGGGCCATGAAGATTTGTAGTGCGAAGATTGCCACTACTCAGATTCCAAATGGATCAAGGCTCCGTGTCTCCGTGTCTCTGTGGCCTGTGGAGGCGAAACATGCGTCAGTCGTTCAACAGTTGCTGCGCACACACCGCGGCGCCCAGAAGGCCCGCCTCCGGAGTCAGGATCACCTTGACCGGCATTTGCGCGACCAGTGCTGACATACGGCCCTTGGCGCGAAACGCCTCCATGAAACGCCCATCCCGGAGCGCAGGCAGGATCTTCGGGGCAATCCCGCCGCCCACATAGACGCCTGAGGTGGCGACGCCGCGAAGGGCCAGATTTCCGGCCTCGGCGCCGTAGGCGCTCACGAACAGCGACAGCGTCTCCACACACCCACGGCACCTCGCCGCCAAGGCCGCTTGCGAGATCGCCGCTGCCCGCCCTTCAGGTGTGCCCTCCGGGATCTCGGGGCACATCGTTCGGCCGTGTGCGAGGCGGTGAATATTGAGCAAACCGGGCCCGCTCACCACCTGCTCAACCTCCACGCGGCCACCATGCTCGGCCCGAAGCATCTGCAACAGTTCGATTTCGCGGTCGGTTCGCGGCGCGAAGTCTGCGTGGCCGCCTTCCGACGCGAGCGGCCGCAGCCGGCCGTCGACGCGGTGCAGGTAGGCCTGACCGAGGCCCGTGCCGGCCGCGATGACTACGGCGTTGCCCTCCGCGTGCATGACGCCGTCCTGGAGCGGCACGACCTCGTCTGGCGTCAGGACCTCGGCGCTGCTCGCCATCGCCTCCACGTCGTTGACCAGCCGCGCGCGCCTCGTTCCGAAGAAGGCCGTAAGCTCGTCCTCCGTGACGTTCCATGGGATGTTCGTCAACCGGGCGCGGCCATCGACAACGGGACCTGCCACGCCGACGGTCGCGGCGTCGATGTCGCAGGCGCGCCCGAGGTCGCGCACGAACGCCTCGAGAATGTCGGTGAAGCGGCTGAACGCGGCGGTGTGATACTCGATGACTGTGAGGGCCCGCGGCCGCCGATCGTCGCGCTCGAAGAGGCCGACGAGCGTCTTGGTGCCGCCGACGTCGCCGGCCAGCACGAGCGCCGGCGAGGATCGTCGCGGCCCCCCCATCTTAGTGGACCGGTCGAACTGATTGAGTCTGGGTCACAACAAGCCTTCGAGCGCGAACTGCGGGCCGCGAGAACGGTGCGGCCCAGAGTCATTTCGACGAGACGTACCACTAGATTATAGTGAACGCGGCGTGACGACCACGGGCTCCGCATTCGCCTCCCGACGGCAACTGATCGATCGGTGCGCGCATCTGCGCGAGGACCACCTGCGCTACATGCAGAAGTGGGGGCTCATCCGGCCCGAGCGCCGCGCGAACGGGGAGGAGTTGTTCTCGTTCGCCGACCTCGCGACCATTCGTCAGGCCGATGAGGCGCTCGCGGATGGCGCCACGTTCCGTGCGGTGCTCCGTAGTCTGCTCGCGTCACGGTCGGGGCAACTGAGCCTCGACTTCCGAATCGAGGCACAGCCCGCCAAGGTGCTGCAGCTCAGGCGGCGTGAGCCGCCGCCACTGGCGGCGTTCATGGAACCGGTGCCGGTGCCACGCGGGTCTTCCGCAGACGCGGAGGGGTATTTCCTAACCGGATCGGGGCTCGACAGCGGCGACCCTGCGAATTTCGACAACGCCTCCGGGGCGTACCGTCGTGCGCTCGAGCTCGATCCGTACCTCGTGCCCGCGCTCATCAATCTCGCGAACATCCACTACGCGCGCGATGAGATCGCCGAAGCGCAGGCGCTGTACGAGCGGGCCATTGCGCTCGAGCCCGACGTCTTCGAAGCGCATTTCAACCTCGGCAACATCTTTCACGACCTCGGACGCTACGCCGAAGCCCAGGCCTGCTACCGCGACGCGCTCAGGCTGAATTCAACGTACGCGGACGCCCATTTCTATCTGGCGGTGACGCTGGAAAAGAGCGGCCAGTCGCGTGAGGCGCGCGCCCACTGGCGGGCGTATCAGCAGTTGGCGCCGAGGGGGGAGTGGGTGGATCTCGCGAGGGAATTCTCCGATTGACGAATCTACAGATTGACGGATTTACGAATTTACGAATTGACGAATTTCAGTCCGTCAGTCAAATCCGTCAACCCGTCAAATCCGTAGATCCGTAAATCCGTAAATCCGTAAATTCGTCAATAACTGTAATTGTCTTCCGTCCGCTTCTTCGGCGCACGGCGCAGCTTGTAGTACTGGCACTCCGGGCACCACGCATCGGCATCGAATCCCGCCGTTCCCGCGTACGGCTTGACCTCGCGATGCGTGCAGAAGGCCGCGTTGCCGTCTTCGGCAGGCTGCATCCACCGGCACGAACGAAACCGCACCAGCGCCGCAGACTCCGGGCTGTCGGAGATCGCCGGCGCCGGGCTGCTCGCCTCCGCGGGCGCGGGCGCCGCGGCCTGCGGAGCGCTCGACGGCGCGGGCGTGTCGTTATTGAAGTTGGACCCCAACGGCTTTCTCCAGCGCGCGGAGCGCGCGCAGTTCTTCGGGAGCCACGAGCGTGAGCGCGCTTCCCGTTGAATCGGAGCGGCCGGTCCGGCCGACTCGATGCACGTACGCTTCCGGCGTGTCGGGCACCTCGAAGTTCACGACGTGGGCGATGCCGTCGATGTCGAGCCCTCTGGCGGCCACGTCGGTTGCGACCAGCACCGGATACGTGCCGGCCCGGAACCCCTCCACCGCCGCCATCCGCTGCTGCTGCGTCCGATCGGCATGGACGACGGCAGCCCGTATGCCCATCCCGCACAGCCTGGACGCCACGCGATCGGCACCGACCTTCGTCCGGCAGAACACCAACACGGGTCCTTCGGCATCGTGGCGCAGCCACCGCGCGAGCCACTCGACCTTGTCTGCCTTCGCCACGGTCCGGATGGCGTGAGAAATCGTCTGGGCCGGTCCGCCATGCCGCCCGACCTGCACAAGCTTCGGCTGATGCAGGAACTCGCGCGCCAGCGTCATCACCTCGCGTGGTATCGTCGCCGAGAACAGGAGCGTTTGACGCGCTGACGGGAGCGCCGCCAGGATGCGCTGCACGTCGGGCCAGAATCCCATGTCGAGCATGCGGTCGGCTTCGTCCAGCACGAGCACCTCGATGCCGGTCAGATTCGTCGCCTCATGTCGCATGTGGTCCATGAGGCGCCCAGGCGTCGCCACGACAATATCGACGCCGGCACGCAGCGCACGCTCCTGCGGATCCATGGGGACACCGCCGTAGACGGCCACACTCGAAATCGTCGTGTGGTAGGTCAGTCCCTGCACCTGGTCTTCGATCTGGACGGCCAGTTCACGCGTGGGCGCGAGGACGAGTGTCCTCGTGGCCGAGGGGCGGGCGGGCCCATCGCGCAGAAACCGCTGCAGTATCGGAATGAGGAACGCCGCCGTCTTTCCCGTGCCTGTTTCGGCGCACGCGATGACGTCGAGACCCTCCAGCGCGAGCGGGATGACACCGCTCTGCACGGGTCGTGTGTCCCGCCATCCGAGATCCTTGATACCGCTCAGAAGGCGATGATCGAGGCCGAACTGCTCGAAGGCCAGCGGGGCGGGATCGAAGGGAACCGGCTCGTACGGCAGCGCCGTCGTCTCGCGCGGCGGGACATAACGCTCCATCGGATGCGGGCGTGTGGACGAACGTCGTGCGCGGCGGCGCGGACCACCGCGGCTGACCGGCTTGTGTGCTGACTGCGCTGAACTGGGTTTCAAGACTCGCTGACTTACCGTGCGCGGAAGGTGATGATGCCTCGGACCGGATCGTAGGGGGAAACGCCGACCGTCACTCGATCGCCCGGCACGACCTTGATGCGAAAGCGGCGCATCCGACCGCTCAACTGGGCGAGCACTTCATGACCCGCATCGCACTGGACACGGTACAACCCGCCGGAATGCACCGCCACGACCGTCCCCTGCATATCAATGAGATCGTCCTTGCTCAATAGCTCATCCTTTCACGCAATTCTAGCAATGAGTGTGCCACAGGCCCTGTCGTGGCGCAACGTCAACGGATCCTGTTGTTTGGAGCGAGCGATCGCACTTGCTCTTCCACCTGTCGCGCGAGCGCCGCGTAATCGTCGCCCTGCAGATGCAGCGGCGCACCGAACGCCACGCGCACGGTGCCTGGCCTCACCATCCTGCGTGTCTGATGGAGGATGCGATCCACCCCATCCAGACGCACCGGCACGACAGGCACGCCGAGACGCGACGCCATCATCCCGATCCCGCCGCGAAAAGGCCTGATGACTCCGGTCTCCCCACGCACACCCTCTGGAAAGATGAGAATCGACCAGCCGTCGCTCACCAGGTCGCCCATGTAGCGCAACGTGTGGCGCGTGCCGGCCTCGCGCTGAGGAATCGGGAACCCGTTGAAGTAGAAGCACGCCAGGTAATAGTTGAGCGAGTTGGTGAACCGCTGCCGCCAACTGTATTCCTCCGGGTAGAAGTGCGCCTTGAAGAACTCCTTGAGCATGGCGGGCGCCACGCGTGCGCGCCAGCGTCCGGGCATCGCGGCGAGGATGACCGGCACATCCATGTGGCTCAAGTGGTTGGCGGCGAAGACGACCGGGCCGTCAATCGTCCTCAGGTGCTCGAGACCTTCGACTCGCGCGTAGGCGACCGCGCGTGCGAGCGGCAGAATCCAGGTCCCCAGTGACAGGCGCCGGATCAGGCGAACCGGCCACGATCGATTCCACGCGGGGAAGTCGATCGCGTGCTGCGCTTCCTCGGGCGCAGCCTCGGACGACACGAGCCGCCTCAGGTCGTCGAGGCTGCGGGCTTCGGCAAAGCGCTCTTCGTCAACGGTCGTCTGGAATCGATCTTCGAGGGCGACCATCAACTCGACGCGCTCGAGCGAACTCAAGCCGAGCTCCTCGAGCGTCGTGGCGCCGGCGATGTCGCGGCCGTGCGCGTAGCGGCCGATGAGCGCGTCGAGCGTGTCGCCGCCGGGCGACGCCAACGGCGTCTCACCCGAGGCGACCCACTCGCGGATCGTCGCCCGCCGCAGCTTGCGTGTGCCTTCCGTGCGGGGCAGTTCACCCTGGGGCCAGACGGACGCGCCGCGGATGCGCTGGTGATCCGGAAGCGATGCGTTGGCCTGGCGCACGATCTGGTTGACGTCGGCGCCCGGCTCCAGCACGACGACCGCGTGGACGCGCTCTTCGCCACCCCGCGACACACCGACGACGGCGGAATCCCGTACTCCCGACAGCTCGTTCAGGGTGCGTTCGACGTCCTCGGGGAACACGTTCAGCCCCTCGGGCGTCACGATCATTTCCTTCTTCCGCCCTTTGATGAACAGACGCCCCTCCGTGTCGCGCTCGCCGATATCACCGGTGTGCAGCCACCCTTCGGCGTCGATCAACGAATTGGGGCCGCCGGCCCCCGATTCCGAGCCGTAATAGCCGCTGGTCACGTTCTCTCCGCGCACGAGAATCTCGCCGTCGCCGGCAATCCGCACCTCGACGCCGGCGATCGGTTCACCGACCGAGCCTGGCCGGCGCGCCTTGAACGGATGATTCAGCGTCACGATCGGCGCGGTTTCGGTGAGTCCGTAGCCTTGGAGCACGACGAAACCCATGCGACGCCAGAACTCTTCGAGTTCGGGAGCGAGCGGCGCGGCGCCGACGACAAACGCCCAGAACTTCATGCCGAATGCGGCATGCACGCGCCGGTATGTCCACCAGCGACCCGGAATTGACGTGCCGGCTGCCGGCGCGTCGGCCGATTCCGGGATCGCGCGTGTGACGTGCTCTCGCAAAACATCGAGGATTTTCGGTACGCACACGAGCACGGATACATGCCGCGAGCGAATGAGCCGGATGATGTCGTGCGGGTTGAAGCTGCGGGTAAAGATGACCGTTCCGCCGATCATCGGCGGAATGTTGGTGGCCATGGCCTGGCCGAACATATGGCTGAGCGGCAGGAGGTTCAGGAACCGGATTGGGTGAAACGGACGTCCGTACTTGCGGTACTTGATGACTTCGCGCTCGACCGGGACGATGTTGGCCAGCACGTTGCGGTGACGGATCACAACCCCTTTCGGTTCGGCTGTTGCGCCCGACGTGAAGACGATCTGGATGATGTCATCGCGCGAAATGGCCACGCCGGGCATCGGCGCATCGGCGCGCCAGTCAAAATCGGCGAAACGCCATTGGCGTGCGCTGTCGGGATCCGCGTCGGCGGTGAGCTCCGGAACGTCGTCGCCGAGCAGAATGACGCGCGCGTCGACGAGGCGGCGGACTCTTGCGACAAATTCAGGCGACGACCGATAGTCGATCGGCACCACGATGATGCCGGCGATCAGACATCCCCAGTAGCAGGCAATCCATTCGGGCCGGTTCTCGCCCCAGAAGACGACTTTGTCGCCCTTGCGCCGCTCCGCTGCGGCGAGTCGCGCCGCAAATCCCCGCGCGGCGCACGCGACCTGCCGGTAGGTATAGCTCTTTCGCCGATACCCGTCGTCGTACACGAGGAATTCGTCGGGCCGCGTCGACAGGTCGCGGAAGAAATCAATCAGCGTGTCGCGCGTCACGCTTTGGATTATCTCGCGCCTCTGGACGAGTTGGGCCCTTCACCGAGATGTTTACAACGCGAGGGACCAGACCGACTACAATGTGGGCCTCACAATGCGCATCTTTCTGACGGGGGCGACGGGGTACGTCGGATCGGCGGTCCTCGACGCGCTGCTGCGGGGTGGCCACACCGTGACGGCCCTCGTTCGCGATCCGGAAAAAGCCGAACGCCTGAGCCTGCGCGGCGTACACGCCATCGTGGGCGACTTGTCGCTTCCGAAGTACTACATTGCGGCCGTTGAAGCATGCGACAGCATTATTCATACCGCACTCGAGCCATGGAAACGGGGACCTGACGTCGATCGGCAGGCGATCGAGTCACTGCTCGGTGCGGCCATTCGGCATGCCGCCAAAGGGCAGGCTGTGAGTTTCGTGTACACCTCGGGTATGTGGGTGCTGGGGAATACGGCCGGCGCGGCCGGAGAGGACGCGCCGGTGCGTCCCACGCCGCTCGTGGCGTGGCTCCCCGATCACGAGCAGCTCGTGCTCGATGCGGGGCGCGGACGCGTGCTGCGCACCGCCGTCGTGCGGCCAGGCATCGTGTATGGCGGCGCGCGTGGCATCATCGGCGATTTGCTGAAGGATGCTGCCAACGGGCTGCTCCGTGTCGTCGGGGACGGACGAAATCGCTGGGCCTGTGTGTACGACCGTGACTTGGCCGATCTGTACGTCAGGGTCGCCACTCGTCCCGAGGCGTCGGGTATCTACCACGCCAATGATGAGGCGGACGAACGGGTCGCCGACATCGTGGAAGCGGTCGCGCGGCATGCCAGGATGCAGCCGGACGTCCGGCACGTGCCCATCGAGGAGGCCCGCGCGAAAATGGGGCCCTACGCCGACGCGCTCGCGCTCAATCAGATCGTCCGCAGCCCGCGCGCGAAGGCGATCGGCTGGACGCCCACGCTTCATTCGGTGGCCGGCAACGTACCCAGATTGCTCGAGGAGTTTCGATCGGCCCGCATGGCCGCTTGAAAATCCCGCACTGGCGCTACGACAACCTACCGGACCTCAGCTTGACAAGGCGGCGGTGTCCCTCTAGGATTCGGCCACATTCGCGCCGAAGGGCGTGCCAGTGTTCGTGTGCACGCCTACCGTTTCTTCTTCGAGCGGCGGCGCCCGGGGGACCTCAATGACAGGTCGGCTTGTTCGGTGGGCAATCGTCACGGTCGCAACGGTCGTCTCGCTCGCGTCAGCTTCGGCTGACGCCCAGGGCGGAGGTGGCCAGGCGATCGTGCGGGGCCCGGATGGCCGGCCCGACTTGTCGGGCATCTGGCAGGTGATGAACGGCGCGGCCTGGAACATCCAGGATCAGAACGCCGCGCCTGGTCCGCATGGCGCACCCTGGCTTGGAATCCCTGCGAGCCGGGGAGTGGTCGAGGGCAACGAGATTCCATACCAGCCGTGGGCTCGGGCCAAGAAGGAGGAGAACTACAAGAGTCGACTGACGGCCGACCCCGAAAGGAATTGTTACCTGCCCGGCGTGCCGCGCATCACCTACATGCCGTTTCCTTTCCAGATTGTCCAGACGCCCACCTACATCGCGATGCTGTACGAGTACGTGCACGCGATTCGCCACATCTACCTGGACGGGAGCACGCACCCGGCGGGGCCCATCGAGTGGTGGATGGGCGATTCACGGGGACGGTGGGAGGGAGACACCCTGGTTGTCAGCGCGAGGCATTTCAATGCCGACACGTGGTTCGATCGGGCTGGGAACTTCCACAGCGAGGAGATGCAGCTGACGGAACGCTACACCTTCGTCGACGGCGACACGATCACCTATGAGGTGACGGTCACCGATCCAAAGGTGTTCACGCGTCCCTGGAAGATGAGCATGCTCCTATACCGTCGCAAGGAACCGAACGTTCAGCTGCTGGAACACTCGTGCTACGCGTTTGATGGCGTCGCGGTAGGGACGAGGCCCGGCGATAAGATCGCGCCGAATCGCTAGAGGCGGCTTCATGAGGACGGTTTGTTCCGGACGTGGCGCAGGTAGGTAACGCGCATCACTCGGAAAAAAGGGGGTCGCGTGGCACATCGATGGTTCGGTTCAGTTAGGGCGGTGGTCGTCGCTGGAACGCTGATGGCGCCCCAGTACGTGGACGGGCAGACGTCAACGTCCGGTGAAAAGCCGTGGGATCCGCCGCGGACACGGGATGGTCAGCCCGACATCCAGGGCTACTGGAGCCAGCGAAGCGACATCACGACCTACAGCATTCAGGCCGGCTTCGTCGATCGCGAGGAGCACACCAGAATCGGCGGACAAAATCCGCAAAAAGGGCGGCCCGTGATCGATCCGCCCAACGGATTGATTCCGTACCAGCCGTGGGCAGCAAAACAGGCGCAGTTCCACTACGACCAGCACAAGAAGCCGTCACGACCCGAATACCTCGACCCTGTCTCGCGGTGCTTCGAGGAGGGTGTGCCGCGTATGAACTACCAGGGGAACATGCGAGTACTTCAGTTTCCGAACTACATCGTGATCCTTCACGAGTTCGGACACCACTATCGCGTCATCTATCTCGATGGACGTCCGCATATAGGCGAGACACTCAAGCTGTGGATGGGCGATTCCCGCGGGCGGTGGGAGGGCAATACGCTCGTGGTCGACGTGACCAATCACAACGACAAGACGTGGTTCGACATTGTCGGCAGCTTCCACAGCGACGCCATGCGGGTGACCGAGCGATGGACGTTCACGGGTCCCGACCGCATCGACTATGTGGCCACCATCGACGATCCGAAGGTCTTCACCCAGCCGTGGAAGCTGCACGTGCAGATGGGGCGCAACAAGCCGGAGGAGCAGTGGGAAAGCGCCATCTGCGAGGGGAACAAAGCCGTGTACGTCGCCTTCGGCCTGCCCTGGTGAGGTTGGTGGATATTGTCGTCGGTGCTCATTCGTTCGCGAGTAGGCGTTGAACCCTTGCAGAAGAGGAGATTACTGATGGGACGCACGGCCTCGTTGGCGTTGGCTGTTGTGGCGATCCTGGTCCTGCCCGGCGTCGGGCTTGCTCAGGAAGCGACGCTCGGCGGCACCGTAACCGATTCCACGTCGGGCGTGCTCCCCGGAGTCGCCGTGCGAGCGGTGCACGAGGCGACGGGGACCCAGTTCGAGACGTTCACCGATGCCCGCGGGGCGTTTCGCATTCCCGTGCGCATCGGCGCGTATCGGATCTTCGCTGAGTTGTCCGGCTTCGCGACCCTGGAACGGACCGGGGTGGAAGTTCTGGTCGGCCAGCAGCTCGTCGTCAACCTCGAGTTGAGGCCCTCGGCGGTGGCGGAGACGGTGACGGTGACCGGCGAAGCGCCGCTCGTCAACGTCTCCTCCTCTCAATTGGGCGGGAACATCGATTCGCGACAGATGTCGGAGCTTCCGGTGAACGGGCGGAACTTCCTGGATCTGGCGATGCTGGCGCCCGGCTCCCGCTCGAACCACATCGATCCCGGCGGCTTACCGGGGACGCTGGGGACCGTGCAGCTCAACGTCGACGGGATGCAGGTCACCAACAACTGCTGTGGAG
>JBOGIR010000380.1:0-7475 GCA_050742335.1 Vicinamibacterales bacterium
CGCCGCCGCCGCGACGCCGTGAAAGGAGAGCAATACCACGACGCACCAACTGCTTCGGCCCATGACGCGCATCTTCGTCTCCTCGCGTCCGCGCTGGGACACGGCCGGGGGATCGTAGTTGACTTCCTCCGGAGGCGCCCCAATAATAAGGCACTTTTCCATCCACCGCGCAAGCGTGCGCGATGTGGACCTCGGGTTGACGGCGGGTAACGGTTCCGGGTCTCGCGGGCTGCACGAGAGAGGTGGCAATGAGAGGCCTGCCCCGTGTTTTGGGGATCGCAGCTTGGGTAGCCGCGCTGACTGCTGCCTCAAGCCAGGTAGCCGTGGTGGCTGCGCCACAGGTTCGCACCGTCGCTTCCGCCAGCTCTGCTTCTCCGCGAACGGTTCTCAATCAGTACTGCGTCTCTTGCCACAACGAAAAACTGCGCACGGCCGGCCTCGTGCTCGACACGATCGATGCGAGCACACCCAGCGCAGCTCCGGAAACGTGGGAGAAGGTGGTGCGACGGCTTCGGAGCCGCGCGATGCCGCCGGCGGGTCGACCGCGCCCGGACGTTGCAACCTACGACGCGGTGGCCTCACAGCTCGAGGCGGGTCTCGATCGTGTGGCCGCAGCCAGGCCGAACCCGGGTAGACTCCCCGCGTTTCACCGCCTTACCCGCACCGAATACCGAAACGCGATTCGCGATTTACTCGCGCTCGAGGATCTGCCGAAGGCGCTGGATCTTGCCTCGCTGCTGCCGGCGGACAATTCGAGCACCGGATTCGACAACCTGGCCGATCTCCTCTTCGTCTCCTCGACGCAGCTCGAGCAGTACTTGTCCGCGGCGCAGAAGATCAGCAGGCTTGCCATCGGCGATCCCACGATCGAGATCCTCGACACGTACCGCATGTCGAGTGAACACAGCCAGGATTCGCACGTGGAGGCGCTGCCGATAGGGACGCGGGGTGGGACGGCGATCCGCACGTTTCTGCCGGTGGACGGTGACTACACCATTCATATCGAGCTCACGGCGCCGCCCCGCGCGCCCGAGCAGCTCGAGGTGACTGTCGACGGTAATCGAGAGCGCGTGTTTACCGTCTCCGATAAACCGGACCCGGCCCAGGTTCGGGCGGGCGCCAGCGATGGGGGTCCTGTCGCCGACCTCCTGCCGCGACCCTCCTCAGCGGCATCGCTCGACCTCGATCCCGGCATCCCGATCCAGATCGACTCGGTGGTCAACCGCCGGTTCGAGCGGGATCGGCAGGCCGACGCTCGACGAGCGGCGATCGCCAGAGGTTTCGATGCCTCGGTCCCATTGAAAGCGGGCCCTCACGTGATCGGGGTCACCTTCATCAGGCACCCCGGCGGTCCGAGCGAGAATCTCGTTCTTCCGCGTCTGCGCGGCAGAGGGCAGCTCCCCGGTGTCGCGAGCGTCACCGTCAAAGGACCCCAGAATCCTGTCGGGCGGGGCACCGATACACCGAGCCGTGGCCGGATCTTTGTGTGTCACCCTGCCGACGGTGCCGAGCCGGGCGCCTGCGCAAAACAGGTGCTGTCGACGCTGGCGCGCCGGGCCTATCGGCGGCCTGTCACCGACGCCGATCTCCAACCGTTGCTCGCCATGTACGAGGCGGGCCGCGCCGACGAAGGGTTCGACGCGGGCATCCAGCGCGCGCTCGAACGCCTCCTCGTGAGCCCGCAGTTCCTGTTCCGCATCGAGCGCAATCCCGCGACTATCGCGCCTGCCGCCGTCTATCGCCTCAGCGACATCGAGCTGGCCTCTCGGCTCTCGTTCTTCTTGTGGAGCAGCATCCCGGACGATGAGCTGTTGAACGTAGCGGTCGGGGGGACGCTCAGGAATCCAGCCGTGCTCGAACGGCAGGTGCGGCGCATGCTGGCGGACCCGCGGTCGCAATCGCTCGCCGGCAATTTTGCCGCACAGTGGCTGTTCCTGCGCGATGTGGAGACCAAGACGCCGAGTCCCCGTTTCTTCCCGGACTTCGATCTGAGCCTCATCCAGGATTTCCAGCACGAAACGGAGCTCTTCCTCGAGAGCGTGTTCAAAGAGGACCGTAGCGTGCTCGATCTGCTGCAAGCGGACTACACGTTCGTCAACGAGCGCCTCGCGCGACACTACGGGATTCGGAATGTGTTCGGGACGCACTTCCGCCGCGTCGGATACGGCCAGGACAGTCCCCGTCGCGGCCTGCTGGGCCATGGCAGCGTGCTGACGCTGACTTCCTATGCCAACCGGACCTCACCGGTGCTGCGTGGCAAATACGTGCTCTCGAACCTCCTTGGAGCGCCCCCACCCCCGCCGCCGCCAAACATCCCCGCGCTCGTAACCGAGGCCCGTGACTCCGGCAAGCGACTGGCCATGCGGGAATCGATGGCGCAGCATCGCAGCAATCCAACCTGTGCCACCTGCCATGCACGGATGGATCCAATCGGGTTTGCACTCGATAGCTTCGATGCGGTGGGGCAGTGGCGCGCCGTTGATGACTCCGGGACGCCGATTGACGCGTCCGGCGTCTTTCCCGACGGCACGAAGTTCAGCGGGGTTACCGGACTCCGGCAGTTGCTGCTCGGTCGGCCCGAGGAATTCGTTCGCACGCTGACCGAGAACCTGCTGACCTATTCGCTCGGTCGAAGCCTCGCGTACTACGACGCTCCCACGGTTCGCGCGATCGTGCGCAACGCCGCGAAGAGCGACTACCGGTTTTCGTCACTCGTCATGGGCATCGTCAGCAGCACGCCGTTTCAGATGAGAAGGGCGGGCGACAACTGACACGGAGGACGCCATGATCGTCACCAAGAAAGCGCTTCCCAGGCGGACGTTTCTGCGCGGAATGGGCGTCACGGTGGCGCTGCCACTGCTCGACGCGATGGTGCCCGCGCTCACTGCCCAGGTCAGGACCGCCGCGAGGCCAGTGCGCCGGGTCGGGTTCATTTACATCCCGAACGGGACGATTCAGCCGATGTGGGTACCCACCACCGCAGGCGCCGACTTCGAGTGGTCGCCAATCCTCAGCCCGCTCGCCCCGCTCCGGGATCGCATCGTTGTGCTGAGCGGACTGGCTCACATGGAGGCGGACTCCCGCGGCGACGGCAATGGCGACCATGCGCGTGCCACGGCGGTCTGGCTGACGGGCGTGCATGCGTACGACCGCGACAGGACCGGCGTCGCCGGCGTGCAGTTGGCGACCACCGTCGATCAGATCATCGCCCGGGAGCTCGGCAGGGACACGCGGCTCCCGTCGCTCGAGCTGAGCCTGGAGAAGCCGACGCAGATCGGGTGCGATAGCGAGGATTGCTTCTTCGCCAACACGATTTCGTGGCGGTCGCCGACGACGCCTCTTTCGATGGAGGCCCATCCGAGGGTCGTCTTCGAACGGCTGTTCGGCGACGGCGGTACGGCGGCGCAGCGGTCCGCGCAAACGCGCCGGACCGGCACCATTCTCGATTCCGTGACGGATGAAGTGACGGCGCTCGAGAGGGCGCTCGGTTCGAGCGATCGCACGAAACTTGACGAGTATCTCGAAGCGGTCCGTGAGCTCGAGCAGCGCGTTCAGAACATGGAGCGCCGCGCCGAGGTGGAGCTGTCCGTCCCGGACCGTCCGACGGACATCCCCGACACGTTCGAAGAGCACGCCAAGTTGATGTTCGACCTGCAGGTCGTCGCCTATCAGGCCGACATCACGCGGGTTGTCACGATGCTGCTGGCTCGCGAAACAAGCACGCTCACCTACGAGCACATCGGCGTGCCCGAGCAGCATCACTCGTGTTCGCATCACCTGAACAACCCGGCGCTGATCGCGCGAAAGGCCAAGATCGACCAGTATCACGTCCAGCTGCTCGGGTATTTCCTGAAACGGCTGCGCGACACCGCCGATGGCGACGGCTCGCTGCTCGACCACTCACTGATCCTGTATGGCGGTGGGTTGGGCAACGGCAACATCCACGATCACTTGAACCTGCCGTGCGTTCTGGCGGGAGGGGCCGCGGGTCAGCTGAAGGGCGGTCGTCACCTCGCGTATCCGGGGAAGACCCCGATGACGAACCTGCTCCTGACAATGATGGATAAAGTCGGGATCCCGACACCCGAACGAATCGGCGACAGCACGACACATCTGTCCGGCGTATAGATTCATATTTCGGCCCGTCCTCTTTTCGCACTCGTACCGGCGTTCGGTAGTGGCACAACGTACACGAGGAGGGGCACATGTTCGCTCGTCGTTGCCTTAAGACGTTCGCGATCTTATTTGTGTCGGCCGTGCCCGCACTGGCGGGCCAGGCGGGCAATCCTGCCAGCATCACCGGCGTGATCACCGATAGCAGCGGGGCCGTTCTGCCCGGCGTGACCGTCACGGCGACGAGCCCGGCGCTGCAGGTACCTTCGGTGACGAGTGTCTCGGACGAGCGGGGCGAGTACCGTCTCTCGCCGCTGCCAATTGGCGTCTACAGCGTCGTCTTCGAGCTGCCCGGCTTTCAGAACGTCCGGCGTGAGGGGGTGCAGTTGACCGTCGGCTTCACGGCGCGAGTCGACACGCAGCTGAGCGTCGGTGCCCTGGCGGAGACGGTGACGGTCTCGGGGGCCTCGCCGTTGGTGGACACGACGTCGACGGCCACGTCGACCGAGCTCACGCGCGAGCAGGTGGAGGTGCTCCCGAGTTCTCGGGATGGGTTCCACGCCTTCCTGAGCCAGACGCCCGGCGTGCGCACGAACCTAGACGTCGGCTCGTCCGGGTTGGGCGACACGGTGGTGTTCAGGTTCTACGGACAGGTGGGCTCGCCGTGGCAAATGGTCGAAGGGGTCGTGACATCCGCCCCCACCTTTCTCGGCGCGCAGGGCAGCCACGTGGACTTCAACGCGATGGAGGGGACGCGCGTGCAGACAGTAGGCAGCAACGCGGAGATGCCGCGGCGCGGCCTGCTCGTCGACTCGGTGTTTAAATCCGGCGGCAACGACTTTCACGGCAGCCTCGTGCTGTACGGGTCCGGCTCGGCACTCGAGGCCAATAACATCGACGACAACCTGAGGGCACAGGGCATCAGGCTGGCCAAGCTGCACACGGTACAGGACTTCGCCGGCACCCTGGGCGGCCGGATCATCCGGAACAAGCTCTGGTTTTTCGGCGGCTACCGCTATCAGCAACTCGAACGCGAGATCCTGGACGCCTTCGATCCCGACGGCACGCCGATCCTGAATGTCAAGGGGGGCCGGTATCACTTTGAAAAAGTCTCGTATCAGATGTCGCCCGCGCATCGCTTCACCGGCGTCTATCACTGGACCAACGATCTCGAAGTGCGGAATGCGAGCCGGTTCGTTCCGCGGGAATCAATGGAGGACAAAGACAATCCCGTCTGGATCGGGAAGGTCGAATGGCAGACCGTACGCGGCAGCGCTCTGGTCGCCTCGGTCCAGTACGGCAGATGGAACTTCAGGGGCGACGGCTTCAGCACTGCGCCAGGCAAGGTGTCGACGCTCGACATTGCGACGCTGTTTCGGACCGGCGACAATTTCACCATCAATGGACGGGACCAGGACGACAACCGGCATCACACCAAGGGGGTCGTGACCTACTACAAGCCGGATCTGCTCGGGGGCAATCACGAATTCAAGGTCGGGGTCGACCATCTTGCGAGCTATTTCAACGATGGCTATCGCGTCATCGGTGAGAACAACCAGTTCGGCTACCAGCTCGTGTTCAACAACGGCGTGCCCTTCCAGATCAACACGAGGAACACTCCCGCCAAGGGGCGGAACCTCGGCAGCTACGTGGGTGTGTACGGGCAGGACTCCTGGACTCTCGCGCGCCGGCTGACGCTCGACCTGGGATTGCGCTTCGAGCACGACGCGGCGCATGCGCCGGCGCAATGCCGCGCCGCCGCGAGATTCGCGACGGCCCAGTGCTTCGAGGAGTTCCATCTGGTGACCTTCGACTCGCTCGCGCCACGCGCGCACGTCGCGTTCGACGTCACTGGCGACGGCAAGACCGTCCTCAAGGGTGGGTACGGGCGGTTCAACCAGTTGCGCGAGCTGCAGCCGGACCTCACGAACATCAATCGTAATGTCCCCGCGACGACGACGTGGGACTGGCACGATCGGAACGGCAACAGGCTGTTCGAGGACGGCGAGGTCAACTTCGATCCGAACGGTCCGGACTTCCGGTCGGTCGCGGCCATCGGGTCCGCGACCCTTGGTGTGGTCAACCCGAACGAGAAACAGCCCACGACCGATGAGTTCTCGGCCACCTTCGAGCGTGAGCTGATCGCGAACACGGCCGTGCGCGTCACCGGGGTGTACGTGCGAAACCGGAATACCTATGTCCTATCCGACATCAGTCGCGAGGGTCAGTACACCATTCCGATCACGAATCTCGATCCTGGGCCTGATGGCCGGCTCGGCACGGCGGATGATATGGGTCGGTCGATCACCTACTACGAATACCCTGCCCGCCTGGCCGGTGCCGCGTTCGCGAGCGCGATGTTCACCGACAGCTCGGCCGCGGATGCGAATTTCAAGACCTTCGAAGTCGCGGTCACGAAACGGCCATCTCAGGGGTGGCAGATCGGCGCGTCGTACTCGAGCACGTGGCATGACAGCCCGATTGGGTGCAGCGACACCGGCATAGGGCTCGGCAACACGAACTCCACCGTGTGGTATCCCGTTCGGTGCGCCAACAATCCGAACCAGGCCTTCAACACGGCCAATAACACTCGGGAGTGGCAGGCGAAGATGTCCGGCGCGTACAACCTGCCGTACGGGATTGCTGTGTCGGGGAACTACGGTATCGGGAGCGGTGCGCCGCAGGCTCGGCAAGTGCTCTTTACAGGCGGCCAGACCATCCGGTCGATCGTGTTGAACGTCGAGCCCCTCGGCACCTTTTACCTCCCCAACACCCATTTGATGGACGTCCGTGCCGCGAAGCGGGTGAATCTCGGGGGCGCACGCTCGGTGGAGCTGCGGTTTGACATCTACAATGTGTTGAACAAGGGGACGGTCAGGACCCAGACGCTGCAGTCGGGCGCGAACTACCGGCGTCCCGCTACCATCTTGTTCCCGCGGATTCTGCAGATCGGCGCGACGCTGAACTTCTGATATTGGAGAGACCGCGGCAAGGCAGTCAGAGACGGTCGGAAGGGCTTCATGTGCAAGAGCTGAAGGGCCTTGTACCGACGCAGTAAGCGAACCGGTGAACCGCGTGGCCGCGCCAGAGGAAAACTGAGGCCGGATCATGGGAGCGTCCCCTTCAGTTCTCGATAGATTCGTCGCAGCACAACCTCCCTCTGCGCGGCGAAGGCATACAGCTTCGCGTACCGATCGAGGGTGACCGCGGCGACTGCCTGATCTTCACTCGCGCCCCGCGCAATCTCACGTTGGACTCCGTCTCGTGCTTCCACGAGGATGTGCTGCATGCGGTCGAGCGCCGCGCGAGTCTGCTTCGGATCGTCAGGGATTGGCCCATGACCCGGTATGAAGATCTCGGCG
>JBOGIR010000381.1:0-2491 GCA_050742335.1 Vicinamibacterales bacterium
ACCGTGCACGATGCGCCAAACGGGCCCGGAACCTTGTCACTGGCGCGCCTCCGCGCGCCCCGCGTCGAGCCGGAGCTCGTCGTGAAGCTCAGGGCGGCGCCGGCGCCGGGGGCCGATGCCGCTGCCGTGCTCCAGGCGGTGGACTGGATGGCGCTGGGGTTCGAGTTCATCGACTGTCCGTACCCGGAGTGGAAGTTTCAGCCGGGCGACTTCCTGGCGTCCTTCGGCCTGCATGCCGCGCTGGTCGTCGGGAAGCGGCGCCCCGTCGGGCCTGGGGAAATTTCCACGCTCGTCGACAAGCTGGCCACATTCACTTCGCGGTTGTCGAAGAACGGTCAGCTCGTCGCGGAGGGGGGCGGGAAGAACGTCCTCGGCAGTCCCGCGCTCTGCCTGGCGGAGTTTGCGGCCGCGGTGCCGGCCCAATCCGGCGCCCCGCCCCTGCGCGTGGGCGAACTGATCAGCACCGGAACGACGACGGCCGCGCAGCCGGTGGCGCCGGGCGAACGCTGGACGATGGAAGTGGACAGCCTCGACCTGTCGCCTTTGACCGTCGATCTGAGTCCGTAAAATTCCCACCTGCCATTGGGCGTTGATCTACGGTATGCTCCGCTGACGCCAGACCTCTCTAAGTAAGGAGACAATCATGACAGTTGGATCGAGGCGAGTGTTTCTGGGTGCCATCGCGATTGGTGTGGCCTGCCTGATGGGCGCCGTTGTCGCCGCGGGTCAGGGGTCGCCCGCGCAGAATCAGCCGGAACGCGGGCCGTTGACCGAAGAGGCGTTCAAGAATGTCGTGCTGCTGCGCGGCATTCCCGTGGACACGTTCTTCGATGCGATGGGCATGTTTGCCAACGCGATGGGCAACGACTGCACGTTCTGCCACGTGTCGAAGGCCTATTTCGACAAGGCGGCGTTCGCGGAACAGACCCCGCGGATGCAGCGCGCGCGCCAGATGATCACGATGATGAACGCCATCAACAAGCAGTACTTCGGCGGGCAGCCGCGCGTGACCTGTTTCACGTGTCATGCGGGCGACCAGAGCCCGAGAAGCGATCCGAGTTTCCTCTTGCAGTACGGCACTCCCGTTGAAGATCCCACCGTGCGCGATTTCCCCACCGACACGCGCATCGTGGCCAACCAGGTATTCGACAAGTACATCCAGGCGCTCGGCGGCGCGGACCGTGTCGGCAAGCTCACGAGTTATGTGGCGAAGGGCACCTACGCCGGCTTCGATACGTCGTTCGACAAGGTACAGGTCGAGATGTACGGCAGGGCGCCCGCCCAGCAGTCGATGGTCGTCCACCTGGAGATTGGCAACACTACGAGAACCTTCGACGGCCGCAACGGGTGGATGGCTGGTCCTGACACACCGTTGCCGCTCGTGACGCTGTCGGAGGGGAATCTCGAGCGGGCGCGGCTCGAAGCGATGATCGCGTTTCCGTCGGCGGCACTCCGCCAGGTGTTCCCGCAGTGGCGGGGTGGTCGCACGGCCATCGACGACAAAGAGGTGATCATCCTGCAGGGCAACAGCGACGGACAGCCGGTCGCCAATCTCTACTTCGACGAGTCGGGTCTGCTGGTCCGGTTCATCCGCTGGACGCGAACGCCCGTGGGGTTCGTGCCGACCCAGGTCGATCTCCAGGACTACCGCGACGTGGCCGGCGTGAAGTTCCCGTTCAAGCGCGTCGTCACGCAGACCTACATGCAGATGACAATCGAGCTGAGCGACGTCCAGCCGAACGTGCGCGTGGACGACGCGAGGTTCGCCAGGCCCGCACCGGTGAAGCCGGCGGCGTAGCGGAGGACTTCAAGGCTTTAGGCTTTAGGCTCTAGGCTTTAGGCTTTGGGCTTTGGTTTCTGGGCGGGGCCTTTCTGGCCCGCCTTATTCTTTTGGCGGTCAACGGCGGCTTCGTTGACCACAACCGGGCCGCGTAGTATAACCCTGCCACTTCGTGCGAGTCTCAGCCTTCTGACTCTGTATCTTCGGCTTTGAGAGGAGAACCGTCATGCGGGGATTGCGAAGAGGCGTGTTTTTCGCCACGCTCGCTCTTGTTCTCACGAGCGCCACGGCCTGGGCGCAGCTCTCGACCGCCCAGTTGAGCGGCCGCGTCACCGATGAAAGCGGCGCCGTGCTGCCCGGCGTCACCATCACGGCGACACAGACGGACACGGGGCTCGTCCGCAGCGTCACGACGGACGAGAACGGGACGTACGTGCTGCCGAACCTGCCCACGGGCCCGTATCGGCTGGAAGCGATGCTCCAGGGGTTCCGCACCTTCTCGCAGACCGGCATCGTGCTGCAGGTGGCCGCAACGCCCAGCCTCAACGTCGTGCTCGGCCTCGGCAACCTCGAGGAGACTATCTCCGTTGAAGCGGCGACGCCGCTCGTCGACGTGCAGAGCGCCGGCATCAGCGACGTGGTCGACAACGCGAGGATCGTGGAGCTGCCGTTGCAGGGCCGTCAGGTGACCGACCTGATCGTGCTGGCCGG
>JBOGIR010000382.1:0-9825 GCA_050742335.1 Vicinamibacterales bacterium
ACCCGGCGAGGCTCGCCGGAGCGCCCCGGGCGCGGCGGCGGCCGGATCAGTGCGCGGGAGCGGAAGCCTTGGCGAGATCGGCAACGAGTTCGGCAGGAGTCCACATGTTGCCCGAGTGGACGCTCACGAGTCGGCCCTCGGCGTCGATGACTGCGGTCCGCAGGTTGTGCACCGTGACGGCGTCCGACTGGCCCGGCTCGGTGAGAATCCCGAATCGCCTGGCGAAGGCGAGCACCTCGTCGCGGGTGCCGGTCGCGAAATACCAGAGCCGCGGGTCGGCGCCGACTCGTGTGGCATGCGTCTGGAGCACCGCCGGTGTGTCGAAGGCGGGATCCACCGTCACCGACACGAGACGCACGTCGGCCAGGGCGGGAGACGTGCGAATCTCGGCCTGAATCGCCGCGAACTGCCTGTCCATCAAGGGGCAGAAGTCCGGAAGCGGACAGCGCGTGTAGATGAACGTCAGCGCCACGCGGTGACCGCGCAGCGACGTCAGCGGGCGTGGGCTGCCGCTCTGATCGACGAGCGGATCGCCCGGTACGACATCGCCCTCCTTCAGGAGATCCGCGTCGGTAATCGCCGGACCGGCAGCCGCGTTCTCGATCGGCGCATGTCCCGTCGTGGTCAGCGTCGACAGATAGGCGTTGACTTCCTCCACGACCAGCGTGGCCGTGAACAAGTCGCCCGGCCTCTTGCCCTCGAGTAGCGCCGGATCATTCACCTTGTACGGCATCGTCATGGCCGGCATGAAGCCTGTGATGTCTTCGTGATCGACGAGGACTTCGCGCCGGTCGGCGTCGACGCTGAGAATCTGACCGCGGACCTCGTACTGTCGCGGTTCAGGTGCGCGGCTGCACGCGCAGGCTGCCACGGTCGCCACGATGATCATCCCGCCGAGGCACTGCATGTGTTTAACTCTATCAAATGATCTGGGTCGGCACGTCCGGGTACAACTATCCCGAATGGAAGGGCACCTTCTATCCGCCCACGTGCCCCGCCGCGAAGATGCTGCCGTATTATGCCGAGCGGTTCCCGACGGTTGAAATCAACTACACGTTCTATCGGGCGCCCACCGAGAAGATCCTCGACGGGTGGAACCGGGCAACCCCGGACCGGTTCAAGCTGACACTGAAAGCGCCGAAGCGCATCACGCATGACGCGCGGCTGCGCGACTGCGCCGACCGCGTGCGGCAGTTCCTCGACACCGCCTCGACGCTCGGTTCAAAGCTGGGCGCCCTGTTGTTTCAGCTTCCACCGACGCTGAAGAAGGATCTCGCGCTGCTTGACGCGTTTGTCGGCTCGTTTCCACCGCGGGTCTGCGCCGCCTTCGAGTTCAGGCACGTCTCGTGGCTGGATGAGGAGGTCTATGCCCGGCTTCGCGCACGCAATCTGGCGCTGTGCGTCGCTGACAGCGAGAAGCTCTCGACGCCGGTCGTCGTCACCGCCGACTACGCGTATTTCAGGCTTCGTGACGAAGGGTACACCCTCGATGACATCGAGCTGTGGGCACACACCATACAGGAGAGCACCCAGCAGTGCGGCGACGTCTTCGTGTATTTCAAGCACGAAGAGTCAGGGAAGGGGCCGGAGTTCGCACGGGCGCTCATGGAGGCGCTGTCCATCTGATCATCGATGATCGATGATGTGAGCATCGATTGGAGCATTGCACCATCGATTCGTCGATTCAGTATTTGTTCATCGATGCAACGATCGATGCATCGATGAATCGACATTGAATCAATGAATTGATGTATCGATGCCGCGATCAATGACCCAATCATCGATCATCGATGCATAAATGGAGCAGAATCGCACAATCTCCCGCTCCGCCCAGTACCCGTCGTATCCATCGGTTGCGCGCTCGACATAGGCGCAGTGCCCGCCGTGAGGCGTGATCACCACTCGGATGTTCGGGTTGTCGGTGACGGCGGTGTGACGGAATGACACCGGCGGCACGAACGGGTCGTCCTCGGCCGCAAGGATGAGCGCCGGCACTCGAATGCGGTGGATGACTCGCAGCGCACTGGCTCGATAGTAGTAGTCGGCAGAGTCGCGGAACCCGTGATGCGGCGCCGTATAGACATCGTCGAATCGCCGCACGCTCCAGATGTCGCGCAGCGCATCGAGCGAGTATGCCCCTGGAATGGCCGCGGCCTTCCGGCGCATGCGCGCTTTGAGGTTGCGGACGAAATTCCACTGATAGACGACGTTCGATTGCCGCTCGAGCCCGTCGACGCAGCGCGCCAGGTCGATCGTCGGCGAGACGGCGCAGACGGCCTTGAGCG
Source organism: Vicinamibacterales bacterium (assembly GCA_050742335.1). GTDB lineage: Bacteria > Acidobacteriota > Vicinamibacteria > Vicinamibacterales > UBA2999 > DATCJA01. The sequence continues at coordinate 2,286 of JBOGIR010000382.1, forward strand.
CCGCCGGAGGCCGATCGCCCAGCTCACCCGCCAGCTTGAGCGCCAGATTGCCGCCGAGCGAATAGCCGGCGACCGCCAGCGCTCGAAGACCATCGCGCTCGATGAGTTCGCGAATGACATGGAGCGCGTCATGCGTGAGCCCCGAGTGATACAAGCCCCGGCACAGATGTTCGGTGTTGCCGCAGTTTCGCTGGTTGAGTCGGACGACGTTCCATCCGGCCGCCCACGCTTTGTCGGAGATACCGCACATGTAATGGACGAGGCTCGACCCCTCGAGTCCATGGAGCAGCAGCAACGTCGGACGATCGGCCGGCACCGGCTGCCAATGACAGTGGGCGAGCACGCGCGTTTGATCTGCGACGTCGAAGTACCGCGCGACGGGGGCTGGCAGATGCGGAAAGTGACGGCGCCGCGCCCAGGCGTAGAGAGTCTGCCGATGACCGCCGGTGAAGAGCGGGCGATATTCGGAGGGGACAAATGACATCGCGATGATTGCAGCCCGAGTTAGCGCAGCGCGTAGATGTGGAACTCCCCGTTTCGATACACGGAGGGCAGCGGAAGGTCGGCCTCGGTAATCAGATAGTCGAGCTGGTAGCGTTGCGCGAGGTCGCGGGCCTTGTCGGCCGTCAAGGCGCTGAAGTCGCCCACTGCGGTGCTGCGTTCCACGAAGCTGGCCGCCACGGTCCGCGAATAGATCGCCAGCGCAGAATCCTTGACTTCCTCCAGCAACACGTCGCGCTCGGCCGACACGCGCACGCTGGTCCCGTACTTCCATGCGTGTCCGGGGTCGGCGAGAACCTGCACATCGGTCGGGCGCGTGGCGATCCATCGCATGGCGTCCTCCCAGGCCGACTCGGGCAACCCCGTTTCGAACAGCGCGCGTTCGGGACGCTCGATGAGCATGACGTAGCCGCCCCGAGCTGCGGAGCACACGAGAAGCAGAATGGCCGCGACGACGCCAGTCGTGCGCACCGTGTTGCGTTGGTGAGTGCGGCGCGGAGGCCGGTTGTGATCCGATTCGATCACGGCCCCCACCACATAGATCAATGCGATGAAGTCGACCAACCAGAACACCCGTGAAATCTGAAACTGCACAGCCAGCGACAGCTTCGCGGTGACGAGCGGAAGCGTCACCAGAAAGAGCGCCACGAGCGCGGTGGCGCCCCAGACGAGCGCCCGGTCCTCGTCGGAGGCGGCGGCACGGCGCACGCGCGTCCGGTGCGCCCACCACAGCAGTGCGAGCAAGCCGAGATTGGCGGCCCATGCCCACACCGGCCAGTCGGTTGCAAACAGCGAGTCCTTGCTGGCGACCGCCTGGAGCCATGTCGCGTCCATGACGGCGAGTGACCCGCGAAGCGGTCCGACAGTGACGGCCGCCATCAGCGCTACGGCAGCGACAGCGACGCCGATCGCGGCCAACCGCCGCCAGCGCCGGTCGAGGACCGCAAGGGCGACACCCACCAGGACGGCAAACCAGAGGCCGGTGGTGATGTGGACGAGCGAGGACACGGCCACGAGTCCGATGGCGAGCCAGCGGCGTCCTCGCAGCAGCGCCGCCACCGCGAGCGCGCCAACACCAAAGGCCAGCATGCGCGGATGGAAGTACGGCTCGAACGAGTTGGCGCTCGTGCGCGGAATTCGATGCCGCATCGCAAACGCCGCGGCCAGTGCGACCACTGCCCATGCATGCCGATACACACGCGTCCCGATAAGGACCAGCGCGGTCCAGAGAAGCGCCACCGACACCACGTAGCCGACAAAGAACAGCATCGGCAGCGGCACGTCCGTGCCGCGCACGATGCCGGCGAGCATCTCGTCGGCGACCATCAACCGGCCTTCTGCGTCGATCAGGGCGCCGTCGCGTGGAAACAGCGACGGATCGAGCGCGCGCGTCACGACCGGGATGTAGAACGCCTGGTCGGAGACGCCGTATCGGTAGCCCGCGCCGTTCGCGGTGGCGAGCAGCAGGAACAGCGTTCCACCGATCGTGAATTGCAGAAGGCCGAACGCAGAGCGCGGCGACTTCAGCATTCTGAATTCAATCAATGAATCTGCCGTCTGCAATCAGTCTTCTGCAATTCCAATCTGAAGCGGTCAGAACGCTGGTTCGTCCGCACTCGGACCGTAAATTGACGGCACGGGCACGTCGAGCAGACGCAGATAGACGGTGAGCTGCGCACGGTGATGGATGAGATGACTGAAGACGAACGAACGCAGGACCGCCGCCTTCGGCATCGAGAAGATGGTCTTGCCGTTGCGCTTCAACGACCAGCTCGCCATCAGTTCCGCGTCGCTGATGCCGGCGAGCGCGGCGCGGGCCTCAGCCACGTTCCTGTCGAATGCCGCCAGGAGCTCGCCTTTCGAAGGGAGGGCGCCAGGTGGCGGATTGTTGCCGATATCGATGTCCGACCGCCGCAGCGTTTCGGTGCCCCAGGTGGGCAGGGTGGCCACGTGCGTCGCCAGCGTGCCGAGCGAAAACGATTTCACATGTGGTTTCCAGTCGAATCGCTCCTCGGGCACCCGCTCCAAGACCTTCCGCGTGTTCGTCATCTCGTGATCGAACTCCGGAAGCAGTGCATCGACCATTGCCATGCTGCAGCCTCAGTCCTGAATCGTAACCCCGGAGATTCCGGAGATCACTGGTGTAGTCGCGAATGTGTCGTTCACGCTTCTCACTTCTCGGTGCTCGGTTCGTGTTCAGGTTCGGAAACAGACCCGAACGTCACCGTGAACGCGTGAACTTGAACATTCGCCCGCCTACCCCTGCCGGCCGAAATCGACACGCGGCACCCGTTCTGCGTCGGGCGGCGCATTGAAGACCGGGTACTCGCGGAAGCCGAAGATGCCGGCCGTGATGTTCGACGGAAACTGGCGCCGGAGCGTGTTGTACTCCTGGACGCGCTCGTTGTAGCGCATACGCTCGACCGCAATCCGGTTTTCGGTTCCCGCGAGCTCGTCCATCATGCGATTGAATGTCTCACTCGATCGAAGCTGCGGGTAGTTCTCGACAACGACGAGCAGGCGCGCCAGCGCCGCGCTCTGCTCGTTGGCGGCCTGGATGGTCTGCGCGGGTGTTTGCGCTCCCGACAGCTTCGCCCGTGATTCGGCAATCTGACCGAAGACGTCGCGTTCTTGCTGGGCGACGCCTTTGGTGGTTTCCACGAGGTTCGGGATGAGATCGTTACGGCGCTGCAGTTGATTTTCGACCTGCGCCCACTGCGTCTTGACGGCCTCTTCCTGCGACACGAACGTGTTGTACGAGCAGCCAGGCGCCATGGTCGCGACCACCAGCAGCAGGACCAGTACGCCCACCGTTCGGAGCTGTCGAGTCATTGTCGTCACCTCTCTATACATTCTCCACGCGCGCCGCGCAGCGCGCATCTGGTGCCTCTTACCTCAACCTTGGATGTTCCGTTTTCGATTCGGTCGGCGATCACCAGCGCGCTCCTCCTCCTCCTCCTCCGCTGCGGCCCCCGCCGAAGCCGCCGAACCCCCCGCCAAAGCCGCCACCTCGTCCGCCAATGCCACCGAACCCGCCGCCGAATGGCCCGACACCGCTGCTCCACCCGCCAATCGGGCCGCCCCACTGCCGGCCGAAGCGGCGATGCCGTCGAGTGCGTGCGACCAGAGCGTTGACGGCGATGAAGATGATGAAGATGGCCAGCAGCCACGCCCCCGGCGTACCAGCGTCGGTCCCATCCCGGCCCCCGTCGCGTGGCACGCCCTGCAGCGTGACGTTGCGGCGCTCGGCAATGCGCGTCACGATGCGTGAGGCGCCGGCGAGAAGTCCTGCACCGTATGCCCCGCGCCGGAACTCGGGCGCCATGACCTGCCGGCTCGTTTCCCCTGCAAAGCCATCGGTGATGAACTGCTCGAGGTCGTAGCCGACTTCCACCCATACCTGCCGATCTTTCACCGCAAGGAGCACGAGCAGGCCGTTATCCCGTCCGCGCTGGCCGATGCCGCGGCCGCGGTTCTCGAAGAGCTTTACGGCGTATTCGCGAATGTCCGCGTATGGCGCGTACGTCTCCACGGTGGCCACGACGACCACGTCGCCACTAGCCCGTTCGAGCGAGCGACTCAGCGCGTCGATCGCCGCCGCGCTCGATGGGTCGATGACGCCGGCGAAGTCGTTGACCGGTTGCGTGAGCTCGGGCAACTCCTGAGCGCTCGCGCGTGCGATCGTCAACAGGACCAGGACGACTACGCCGCAAAGACGCGTGCTGCGCGGAACCTTCAGGGTTGTCGCCATGTATCGACGACCTGAGCGAGCCGTTCCACGGCGGCCAGGTACTCGGGAAACAGCCGCGCGGCGTCGGTCATCGGAATGGCGGGCGTACATTCCAGGCCAAGGATGTCGCTGACGAGACCCTCGGGGAGACCGGCGGCTCGTGCACCCTCGCGGGTGGCGTCCACGCGGTGTGCTGATGTACAGCCGCCGAGCCGGCCGACGTGGCGCAGCAGGGCAGCAAAGGCGGGCGCGGAGGTCGTGACGAGATCGCCAACGGCGTGTGGCCGGCCACCCGACTCGATGTAGCTCTCACGAAGATGGACGAGGTGGCTCTTGATCTGCGTTTCGCAGGCGCGTCGCAGGTCGTCACGTGAGATCGACGCGCCATCGAACGGATCGTCGCCGAACACGCGTTCGTGCGCACGGAGAATCTCTCCGTACTCCAGAGGAAAGGCGTCGAGGGATCGCCGGAACTCCTCGCCGGAGAGGATCAGTGGAGTGGCTAGGTGCTGGCGCTCCCAGTGAGGCGCCAGTCGTGCGCAGGACTCCAGGTCGCTCAGGGCCAACGAGTCGACGATCGCAAGACACGTGATCGGAGTCTGCTCGTCGCCTTCGATGTGGGACCCGTACGCGACGACGGAACGAAGGCGGCCGGCGAACACATGCTTCAGATCGGCGACCAGCGCCCCTGCAGCCTGCCGCCACGCGTCCATGCCCCCATTCTACGTGAACCTTCGAGCACACTTTCCTGAACCAGTCGAATGCCCGGCCCAGGCTAGGCGCGCGGAGCGCGCCAAGAAGATACTGTCAACCAGCCAAGGCATCCTCACTGGGAATTCGACGACGGGCCCTTGGCTGGTTAGAATCACGTCAATGCGTCTGCGCGAGCTCAATATCGGTTGCGTCGGCGGCGGCACCGGACTGCCGAGCCTGCTTGGCGGCCTCAAGATCAACCCGTGGCTCCACCTCAACGCCGTCGTGACGATGTTCGATAGCGGCGGCAGCTCCGGCCAGTTGCGGGACGAGCTTGGCGTACTCCCGCCGGGCGACGTGTTGAAATGCGCGCTCGCACTGGCCCGCAACGAGGGCGAGGCACGCCGGGTGCTACTGTCGCGGCTGCCGATGCTCGAACATCACCCTCGCCTGGCGGGGCACACCGGCGGCAATCTCCTGCTGTCGATGATGGAGCAGTACAGCGGCGACTTCGTGGCGGCGGTGGACGGGCTCAGGGCGCTGCTTGGATGCAAGGGACGCGTGTGGCCGGTGAGCACCGAGCCGGCCTCCATTTGCGCCGAGTACGGCGACGGCACCGAGACGCGCGGCGAGGTGGAAGTCGACGCCGTGCAGTCGCGGGGGCACCAGGTGAAGCGCGTCTGGCTGGAGCCGCAGGTGTCGATTCATCCGGCAGTCGCCGAGGCGATTCGGCTCTTCGACGCGGTCATCATCGGGCCAGGCAGCTTTTTCACCAGCCTCATGCCCCCGCTGTTGGTGCATGGCGTGAAAGAAGCACTGGCCGGCGTGCGTGGGCCGGTCATTCTGATTGCGAACCTGCTGACCGAAGGGCGGGGGATGGCCGGCTTTACCGCCGCGGACGAAGCGCACTGGGTGTCGCGCGCGATCGACCGGCCAGTCGACGTGGTGATCGGCAACACCGGCCGGCCTTCTGAGGACTCGCTGTCGCGCTACGCGTCCGAGCACAAGGAGCCGCTGGAGCTCGGGACGCTCGAGCCGCAGGTCGAACCCGTGCTCGGCGAATTCTGGCGCAGCGAAATTGCGCGTCACGACCGCCGGCGGCTGTCGTTTGCCGTGTGGACCGTGCTCAGTCAGCGGTTACTGCAGTCGGTTGCGGAGGTTGACACCGCGCCCCGTCGTGTGGTCCGGCTCTAGTCGGGCGTGAGGATCGCGTCCAGTGTGAGTGACAACTCGGGGAGCACGCTCGATCGGATGGGCTCGTAACGGCTCGAGACCCGCCGTTCGCGGATCCGCCGATTCGCAAAGTTGACCACGGAGACGTCCCGCCGGTCCTGGTGCACCAGCCAGCATTCTCGCACGCCGTATTCAGCGAACCAGCCCACGTGCTCGTCCGTGCGGCCGATTCGCGGATGGGGCGATAGTACCTCGACCACAAGATCCGGCGCGCCGCGTACGCGGTCCTGAACGATCCACTCACGCTCGTTGGAAACGAAGAACAGGTCTGGCTGAACGATCAACGCCTTGCGCTTATCGAGCACGACGTCGAGCGGCGACAGCCAGACCTGTCCGAGCCTTCGCTCGCGCACGTGGGCGTCCAGCGCCCGGAACAGCTCGGCCACCGCAGACTGGTGCCTCGGCGTCGGCGACTCGGCGACCCGCAAGATGCCGTAGATGAGCTCCGTCGGCTGAACCGTTTCCGGCGTGTGGAAATAGTCCTCGACCGTCATCAACTTGGGTGCAGCCACGGCGTGAGTGCTCCTTGTCATAGACGACCACCCTTCGATCCTTCGACCCCTTCGACAGGCTCAGGGTTGCGCCGAGCAACGTCGAGAGACGACGATGCCATCGTCGGGTGGGAAAGGCAAGGGGGAGGGAGGCGCTTCACGCCGTCACCCAATTTCCACTCCGGAGCTCACTTGTGTTGATGCTGGCGAATCCCGGTTCTAACGATTTGCCTCGGTGCCTCACTGCCTCGGTGTGTCGTGATCATCAAGTGAAGTGAATCGAGGGCTTAAAACAACGATCCCCCCTCGCCCAGCATCTGCCTTCGCACCAACGGAATGGGCGGACCACCGTACGTCAGGAACTGGTCGTGGAACTGACGCCAGGCCTGACGCCCGCCGCGTGACGCCGACCAGTCGTCTCTGAGTTTGCGGATCATCAGCTTGCCCATCGTGTAATTGAGGTACGCCGGGTCGTACGTGCCGCGCGCGGCTTGCTGTCGTGCCGTGCCGACGTCGGTGAAGGCTTCTTCGCGGAACAGGCGTTCCGACTCCTCAACGGTCATGCCCTTGGTGTGCAGCCCAATCGCCGACAGAAATCGGGCGTTGCGCAGCAGTGCGTTGGCGAGCTGGCCGATGTGTGTCTCCGGGCTGCCGCCGCCGAGCCCCATGTCCCACATCATCTCTTCCGCATAGTGCGCCCAGCCTTCGGCAAACGCGTAGCCGACGAACAGCCGTCCGACGATCGACGGGTTGCGGTTCGAGTGCAGGAACTGCAGGAAGTGCCCCGGCCAGACCTCGTGCACCGACGTGAAGAGCAGATCGGCCTGGCCCGGCAGGTAGTCGCGCTGTTCGGCGGCTGTCCACGAGGGATCCGGCGGCGCGATGTAATAGG
>JBOGIR010000383.1:0-24301 GCA_050742335.1 Vicinamibacterales bacterium
TCAGCGCACTCGCCATTGACCTTCCGGCTGCGACCCTGCCGGAGGACCCGGCCGAGCTGACGAGGTGGCACGAGGCGGTTGCGGGCGCGGTCGCCTACCTCGCCAGCCGCCCTTCCGACGTCCGGCCGGGCGCCATCGGGGTGGCAGGCGCGTCGCTCGGCGCCAATCTGGCAGTCGTGGCGGCTGCCCGGGACCCGGCGGTCCGGTCGCTGGCGCTCGTCTCCCCCTCGCTCGACTATCGCGGGGTGCGGATTGAGGCACCATGGACCCAATACGGCGCCCGCCCGGCGCTGCTCCTGGCGAGCGTCCACGATCCATACTCAGCGCGATCCGTGCGGACGCTTGCGCAAGACACATCCGGCATCCGCGAGGTGCGGTGGTCGAGCGTCGCCGCGCACGGCACGTCCCTGCTGTCGCGCGACCCGGAGCTCGCCGGCGCGCTCGTCGAATGGTTCCAGCGGACGCTTGGAGTGAAATAAGATCGGCTCTAGGCTTTGGGCTTTAGGCTTTAGGCTTTAGGCTTCATGAAATCCGAATCCATCGTCTTCGCCGTCGCCGGAATGTGTTTTGGCATCATCCTGGGGTGGGTGATCGGAGCACAGCAGGCCGGAAACCGCGCGGCGGCGCCTGCCGCGGCGACCACGGCAGCCGGCGGCCAGCAGGCGGCCCGGCAGGCACCACCACTGGACGAGGCACGCGTCCAGTCGCTGATGACCATCATCAAGAACGATCCCAAGAATGCCGGGGCGGTGGTGCAGCTTGCCAACACCTACTTCGACGCCGAGCAGTATCAGGACGCGATCAAGTGGTACGAGGAAGGCCTCCGGCTCGACCCGAAAAGTCCTGACGCGAGCACCGACCTGGGCATCAGCTACTACTACACGGGCCAGACCGACCGCGCGCTGAAGCAGTTCGAGCAGTCGCTGGCGATCGACCCGCGCCACACGAAGACGATGCTGAATCAGGGCATCGTGCTGGCATTCGGCAAACAGGATCTTGCGGGCGCCGAGGCCGCGTGGAAGCAGGTGATCGCGCTCGCTCCCGACAGCATGGAGGCACAGGCGGCTCGCCGCGGGCTCGAGGGCATCGCCGCCGCCGGGCACCCGGGCCGCGGCACGACGCCGGGCAGCTGAGCGGGGAGACGGATGCTGCGATTCATCCTCCTCGCCATCCTGATCATCATCGTCGCGCGCCTGTTCTGGCGGCTCATCGACGCGGTGATCGACGGCGCGCGAGGCGGGGCTCCGCGACGACCGACGTCCGCCGTGAAACTCGTACGCGATCCCGTGTGCGGTACGTACGTCGCACCGCACACTGCGCTCTCGTCGAGCACCGGCGGCAGCACACACTACTTCTGCTCGGAGGAGTGCAGGAGTAAGTTCTCAGTAGGCAGTAGGCAGTAGGCAGTAGGCAGCAGGCAGTAAGATCCGGCCGTTCCGCCTACCGCACACTGCCTACTGCCTACTTCACCTATGACCGCCATCGAGGAACAGTTGACTCACCGCCTACTGCCCACTGCCTATTACCTACTGCACTTATGACCAGCATCGAGGAACAGTCGACTCACCGCCTACCGCCTACTGCCTACTGCCTACTTCACCCATGACCCGCATCGAGGAACAGATTCGCGCGGACATCGTCGAAGCCGGCCGGCGGCTGTACGCGCGCGCGTATATCGCCTCGAACGACGGCAACATCAGCGCCAGGCTCGACGATCGTCGTCTGATCACCACACCCAAGGGCGTCTCGAAAGGCTTCATGACGCCCGACATGATGGTGATCGTCGATTACGAAGGCCACAGGGTCGGCGGCGAGCGCGATCCCTCGACCGAGCTGCCCATGCACCTCGAGATCTACCGCAACCGCCCCGACATGAATGCCGTTGTCCACGCCCATCCGCCTGTGGCCACCGGGTTCGCCGTCGCCGGCATCCCGTTGACGCGCGCCGTGCTGGCCGAGGTGATCACCACGCTCGGCAGCATACCAATCGCCGCGTACGGCACGCCGTCCACGAGCGAGCTGCCAGAGGCGGTGCGGAAGTACATCAAGGCGCACGACGGCATGCTCCTCGCCAATCATGGTGCGGTCACGTGCGGCAGCGACGTCATGGCCGCCTACTACAAGATGGAGACGATCGAGCACTTTGCGAAGATCAGTCTGGTTGCGCGGATGCTCGGTCGCGAGCATCTGATCTCGCGCGAGGAGGTCGAGCGGCTTCAGGGCCTCAGAGGCGTGTACGGCATTCCGGCGCCTGCGCCGCTCTGTGCCGATCCGTCGGAAGCCGGCGGTGAGCAAGTGGCGTGTCAGGTGCTCGAGTCGCCGGCCTCGCCCGACGGGCGTCTCGTGCCCGACAGATCGCTCGCGCAGGCGAGCAGGGATGGCGAAATTCGGCTAACATACGCCGAGTTGACGGCGCTGATCGGCGATGCGGTCAAGACCTTGAAGGATTGACGAATTTGCGAATCTACGAATTGACGAATTTTCTTGCCACGAATTGCGGAAATGGCCAACTCAATCCGGCAATTCGTACGTTCGTCAATTCGTCAATGTGAGGTTCCTAATGGGAGAGGCGCTCGGAATGATCGAGACCAAGGGGCTGGTCGCCATGATCGAGGCGGCCGACGCCATGGTCAAGGCCGCGAAGGTCACGCTGATTGGATGGGAAAAGATCGGCGCCGGCTATGTCACGGCCATCGTCCGGGGCGACGTGGCGGCCGTCAAAGCGGCTACCGACGCGGGCGCGGCAGCGGCGCGCCGGGTCGGCGAGCTCGTGTCGGTCCATGTCATCCCCCGGCCCCACTCCAATCTCGAAGACACGCTGCCTATCGGAAAGTCCACCGGCGCCAGGGTCTAACGGCCCGATGATTCTTGCCCGTGTCGTCGGGACCGTTGTCGCCACGCGAAAGGACCCGAGGCTCGTCGGCACCAAACTGCTCGTCGCCCGCCCCGTCGATCCTCACGGGAAGAGTGAAGGAAACTACCTCGTCGCCGTCGATACGGTTGACGCCGGCGTCGGCGAAACGGTGCTGATTGTCAGCGGCAGCTCCGCCCGGATGGCCGCCGGCATGAAGGACTGCCCGGTCGACGCCGCGATCGTCGGCATCGTCGACAACGTCGACGTGACCGCCGGATCCTGACGTCATGCAACTGGCCAGAGTGATCGGCGATGTTGTGGCCACCAGGAAAGACGAGAACCTGCACGGGTTGAAGCTCCTGATCGTGCAGCCGATAGGGGCCGACGGTGCGGCGAGCGGGCGAACGCTGGTCGCGGTCGACGCGGCGGGCGCGGGGGTCGGCGAAACCGTGTTCTTCGTGCGAGGCAAGGAGGCCAGCTTTCCGTTCTATCCGCAGGAAGTACCCGCCGACGCGGGCATCGTCGGCATCGTCGATCACTGGGACGTGGAGACGTAGTGTCCGATTCTTATTGCAGATTTCAGATTGGCCGAGTGGCGATTGTTGCCGAATGACGATTTTCGATTTTCGGAATGAGTGTCGATTGATGGCGAATACCCGCAGTCACCAATCAGTTCGAACAATCGTCAGTCAGAAATCGTCAACAATCGGCAATCGATCAATCCAAGATCTGCACTATTGACCGGCTGAGGTGTCATGCTGCTCGCCCGCGTGGTCGGAACCGTCGTCGCGACGCAGAAGCACCGTACGTTCGAAGGCGCCAAGCTGCTGCTCGTGCAGCCACTGACGCTCGACGACCAGCCGCGCGGGTCGACGCTGCTTGCCGTCGATGCGCTGGGCGCCGGCGTGCACGAAAAGGTGCTGGTGGTGCTGGAAGGCCGGGCGGCGGGGGAGGCGCTCGGCCGCAAGCTGGCGCCGGTCGATGCCGCCGTCGTTGGTATTGTCGATACCGTGGACATCACCGAATGACCGACGAAGAGCTGCGAACGCTCGTACGCGCGGCGATCGCGCGGCACACTGCGGGTGGAACGTTCGAACCCGCGCAGCCGCCGCCGGTGATGCCGCTTCACCCCAGCCACGGCGTCTTCACCGTGCCGGCCGGCTCTGAGATGGATGGTCCCTGCATCATTGAACCCGCCGTGCTGTGCAACCACTGCGGCTACTGCAAGTCTTACGGACATTAGCCGGAAGGCGAGTATTCGTCAGCGATCTCGGTGGAGGAGGCTGGGACATCTCGGCCTACGTCTCCACCGACTCCTGGTTCCACGGCCACCCCGCACCTGAGCGAGTACGGCCGCCAGGTGCATGGTCACGCGCGCTGCGCGCGTGCGCGCGTCGTCGGGGGCGGCGTGAATGCCCAGAAGTTCTCACCCGCCGCCGTTGGGCGCGACGGTGGGACGCTCTTCGTCGGCCGCCTGCTTCCGCACAAGGGCGTCGGAGATCTGATTCGCGGGCTTCCAGAGGCCGTTCCCCTCACCATCGTCGGGCCGGAGCCCGATGCGGATACGAAGGCCAGACTCCTGGCACTTGCGCTTGGCAAGGCGGTGACCTTTCTACATGGGCTCGACGACGAGGCCGTGGTGCGCGAGTATCGGCGCGCGATGTGTGTGGTGTTGCCGAGCGTTTACCGGACGGACGAAGGGCACGAAACCAGGGTGCCGGAGCTCCTCGGGCAGACACTGCTCAAGGGTATGTCTTGCGGCGCTCCAGCTCTTTGCACAGCAGTGGCGAGCCTGCCCGAGGTCGTCGAGCACGGTGTCACGGGGTTTGTCGTCCCGCCCAACGATCCCGCCGCGCTTGGAGACCGGCTCTCGTGGCTGCGGGCACATCCCGCGGACGCGACGGGCATGGGCCTCGCGGGCGGCAGCTGGTGCTCGAACGCTTCACGTGGGCGGGCGTCGTGGGGCGATGTCTCGACGCCTATGGCGCGCCTGCCCCCCAGCGCGCGTTTCGGTCCGCGGTGCAGCGGAGCGATGGATGACGGTGCTCGAGCGCGTACTCGCCGCCGGGCGACCCCTGCAGATCAAGGGCAAGGGGGTTCTGCTCGATCCCTTCACTCCTCGCACCAGGGAGCGAGCGGTAGTAGGAAATTCGTCGTCGACCTGCCCGCCAATCGGCTCGGGCCGGGGTGGAAGCGGAGGCTCGCGTAATGCCAGGCCCCACGGGAGGCGCACGCCCTTGGACGACGCCTGGAGCACGTCCCGCCGAACAGCCAGGCCACGGGATAGGGCCGAACCAAGAATTCGCGCCAAAGGCGTTACAAGACGCTAATAACGCGAGGCGAATCTGCCCAGGATGCAGGGGCGCGTGCCCAGGGTTCAGATTGACCGTGAACATCGTTATCACCAAGTAGGAAGGGAGACACGACGATGAACATGACCATTCGTGGACTCTTGGTGGCGTCAGTCCTTATGACGGTCGGCTGCGCCAATGCCATCGCTCGCCATGATCTCTATGAGCGGAGCGACATTCGGATTGGCAGCGCGGTCTCGGCAGCGCGTCTTACATGCCACGAGCAGCAGCCGACAAAGGCACTGCCGTCGGCCAGTGAATATCAGCGCTGTGTGCTCGACGAGCTCCAGAGAGCCGAGTTATCCGTCGCAAGGCGATAGGAAAGGGAGCGACGCGGCCGTTTCACAGAGCGTTCCGAGCCGTCTCTCGGTTGCACCGTTTCGGTTGATGGTCTACCGATGAGTTGGAGAACAAGCACAAGGACCTCGCGGCGTGGGTGTCCGAGCGACTCGCAAGCGGTGGGAGTCGTTTCGGATAATCACGACGAATTCACCGACCCGGCGGCTGGTCTATTCGGCGTACGATCCGGCGCGGAGGGTGCCGCAGATGCCGTGGATGAATACCGCTTCGTTTCCATTCACTGTCTTGGACCGAACGTCGCCAGCAACCCAACGACGACGCCCAGCGCGAACGCCATCAGCACTCGGAATGGCATGTCATCTTTCCCGATAGGCGCGAGGGTTTGACGGATTGCTCCAAAACTCCGCCTGCTTGATCGCTCGCCGATACCCTTTCTTGTAGCCCAAGTGATAGGCGACGAAGAGCGGCACAATCGCGGCTGCAAGGACGATGAGGAGTTCCAGCATCCAGTGTGCAGCACCTGTATGCCAGATTTCGCGCCGAGATGCAGCTAAATTTGCGACGGGCGAGGCGGCGAAGGTTCACAGCATGACACGAGCGGACACCCTGATCGCGTGTTGAGCAAGACGCCGCGCAGCCGTGCTGCATCGGCTAACGCGTCGTCGAGCGCGCGCATCTGTGCCTGCAGTTCGGGAGGCACTCGGTGGTCCAGTTGCTGTTGGGTCGAAGCACGCGCGTCAGGCTCTTCGCTGTCACAGGGAGTGGTGAAGTCGTCGATCATGCGGGTCTCGCTTCTCAAGATCCGGGCCACCGCGCCGACGGCTGCAATGCTTTGAAAACACTCGAACCCTCTAATCGCACGGATGTCGGAAATCCGACCATGTGAGACGGCTTCGGTCATTGACAGCGCCCGTTTGCGAGCAGTTATACTTCCCGGTTGGCTACTTAGTCCGTCCGCTGTTCGACGGGAGGGAGCCACGGAGAAGGGACGTAGCCACGAGGGGCGTCCCTTTTTCTGTTTTCTCTTCAGCGTTTTCTCGCCGCCTTCCGTTTCCGCCCCTTCCGTCTGACCTTGCGGCTCCCCGGTGTCCCAAGGGGCGGGGGCGAGGTCTGGAGTAAGCCTCTGACCGGTGTCTCGAAATCGAGGGGGATCCGCAGGGGCGGTTCACGCTTCGCCAATTGCTTTGCAAGAGAGCAAAGACGCTGAGGGTGAGTGCCAGAAATAGAGTCGGCCGCACTCACCACCTGAAACGTCAACATTGCCCGTTCGCCCTGGTGGCGCTGTGGCTCTACGCGACGATTGACGGCGTGGGGGCGGCGCGCGAGCTGGATCGCTTGTGCGTCAGTCATGACGCCTACCGCTGGCTGCGCGGCGGCGTATCGGTGAATTACCACACGCTGAGCGATTTTCGCGTGCAGCACCAGGCGGCGCTGGACGATGTGTTGACGCAATCGATTGCGCTGCTGCGGCATCGGGGGATTGTGACGTTGGCGCGCGTGGCGCAAGATGGGACCCGCGTCCGTGACTGCTAGCGCGATCGTCACCGCGGTTCGTAGTCCGTGAGGCCCGCCGTACAGCGCCACGGCCACGACGAACACGAGCAATGGCGATGAGCGTGACTCGGGCGCTTGCCGTTCGCGTTCGGCCTAGAGTACGCGTTTCCCAGGCGGGACACCATCCAGCCCACGATTCCGATCGTGCCGGAGAGAAACAGCGCAGCGCTGATCGTCTCTGCGGCAGTCATGGGGCCCTGACCCCCGGGCAAGCATGCCTGTGACCAACCCGCCATGCCTTTCACAAACCATGTGTCAGTCTGATACCGTGTGCGTGAACCGTAGCGTATTGCCGTCTGGATCATCGACGTAGAACTCGCGCGTTCCCCAACTCTGATCAGTTGGTCCATGATGGACCGGACTATTCCGCTTGCGCGGAACCAAGCCACGCCCTAGAAACTTCTTGAAGAGGACGTCAATATCCTCGGTCATCACGACGACGGCCTGTCCGAATACGCCGTCTCCCGTATGGCTGGACAAGAAAAGTGAGTCCCCTGCCCGTCTTAGGACGACAAACGATGGGTCGGTCGGGTCCTCATCACCGTCCGCTCGTGTAAAGTCCAGAACTTTCGTGTAGAAGTCCACCGAAGCTTTCAGTCGACTGCATCGCACCGTCGGGATGATCGCCATCGTGTGCTCCGTCAGCGCTTCTTCGCGGCCGTCCGCTGCGGTGTGACCTTCCGGCTTACTGGCGTTGCTGAGTGTACGCCTGTTGTCAATGGACGCGAGCTTCCTTGGGCTGAGGATGGGCGCCGACGAGGCGCTCGAAAGAATCGCGCGCCAAACACGCGCGGATGTTCGCAGTCTGTTCACCGACGCAAGCTGCTGCCGAATGGTTCGCGTGGGGTCCCGCTGGTCCGTCTTTTGCCCGTCCGCAGTGGCCGAGTCCGTGAGCGACCGGACACCGGTACAGATATGCGGCTCTGTTTGAATCAATCGCTGAGTATCCGACCGCAGGCATTACGTTTTCGTTACGGCAGTACGGAAAATGCATTCTCCCTCCCCTAGCGGTGCCCCCGGACTCGACCCCGTGGTCGTGGAGGTCCGCATGCGATTCATCGCCGATTTTCCGATCCGCTGCGACACAGCTGCGTCGCTCGTCGATGGCACGGCCGACCCGGCGACGCGAACGGACTCGGCGCGGTCGCTTCGCACGCTAACGCACAACCTCGCAGGACTCGCAGGCATCATCGGCTTCCATCGCGTCGGTACGCTGGCTGCGGACCTCGAGTCGCTGACGGGTGAGCTTGAAAACGGAGCGACAGACCTGCGGACGGCGCACGGCGTGGTCGATTCAATGCGTGCGGCGTTCACGGACGAGCTCGCCGACGTCTCCAGCGTAGCGCCGAGTTGCTCTCCGGCGGCGCATCGCGGTGACATTCTTGTCGTCGAAGATGATGACGATCAGCGCACGATTGTCATGAACCAGCTTTCCGCGGCGGGATACCGGACGCACGGTGTCCCGTCGGGAACGGCGGTCCGAGGCACCGCCCGCGCCGTCGCGCCGTCCGTCATCCTGCTCGACATCGAAATGCCGGACAGAGACGGCTACTCGGTCTGCCGCGACCTCAAAGCCGATCCCGAGCTGGCGACGGTGCCCGTCGTCTTCATGACGACGCGTGGCCGATTGGACGACCGTCTCACGGGCCTGACACTCGGCGCCGACGATTACCTCGTCAAGCCCGTCGATCCACGCGAGCTCGTGATTCGACTCGAACGCGTCAGGGCACGGGATACGGCGCGCGCCGAGCACGCTGGTGCGGGCGGAGTGCTGACGTACGAGGACTTCCTGCAGGTTGCGCGAAGTCGACTCACACGTTCGGCAGCGGCGGTCGTGCTGATGCGAGTGCCATCGCATCAAGTGAGCGAGGCGCTTGCGACGGTGAAAGACGAGATTCGCCGCGCCGACCTCGTGGCGGCGTACGATCGTACGCATCTCGTGCTCCTCCTGCCCGAGCTGACAGGCTCGGCTGCCCGCTCCAGGACGAACGAGATCATAAATCGCCTGATCGAACGGGGAATTCAGGACGTGACGGGGGGAGTGGCCTACGCGATGGCCGCGGGCTCTGCAGCCGTGGACGCCCTGCTCGCCGACGCCGACCACGCGCTGATGCAGGCTCGCTACTGCGGCGAAATGGTGGTGCTTCACGGCGAGGACGTCGAGCCGGCGAGCCGGCCGGCCGGAACCTCGATTCTGGTCGCCGAAGACGACCCGGACGTCATGAGCATTCTCGATGCCGGACTTCGCGGTGCGGGCCATCACACGACGCTCGCCTTCGATGGCGCCGAGGCGCTGGCGTCACTCGAACACCGCCGGCCGGACGTCCTCATCCTCGATCTGATGATGCCGAAGCTCGGCGGATTCGATCTCTTGCACCGCTTGCGCCAAGCCGGCGGCCCGCGCCCGAAGATCATCGTGCTGTCGGCCCGCGGACGTGAGGAGGACGTTCTGCGAGCCTTCGATTTGGGCGCAGACGACTACGTTACGAAACCCTTCAATCCCCAGGAGCTGCAGGCGCGCGTCGCGCGCCTGCTGCGTTGATCTGATTACCCTCGCGTTGGTGCTCGTCGTTGGTCTTGGTTCCGGCCAGGCGGGAGGGACCGGCGGGCAGCGGGATGCTGAGCGCCCCGCGCGCAGCGAGCAGACGCCGGAAGCGCTTCAGCAGTTCCAGCAAATCGTTCGGGAACATCCCGGCGACGTCGAGGCGCGCCTGCGGCTCGCTCGCCTGTTCCGTCGGGTGGGCAGGGACGATCTGGCCGAGGAAGAGTTCCGGTTGGCGCTCGAGCAAACGCCTGACCATGCGGATGCGTTGACCGGCCTCGCGATGCTGCTCAATGCGCGCGGTGCCTTTGAGGAAGCGTCGGCACTTCTGGACCGGGCCGAAAGGCTCTCGCCTGCGAACCCCGACGTGTTCGCGGCGCGGGCACAGGGGCTTCGGTTTTTGGGCCGCCCCTTGGAGGCCGAAGCGTACTATGCCACGGCGCAGAGGCTGAGCCCGAACGACCCTGACATCCAACAGGGGCTCGAACAGGTGCGGCGCCTCAACCGGCACCGTGTGGAGGCAAGTTTCTACACTGAGACCATCACGGAGTCGGCCGTCGACGCCCATGCCGCAGATGTGAATGCCGATCTCCGAGGGACGGAACGCCTGCGGTTCAACGTCCGAGTGCAGGCCCATACTCGCGCTTCGCAGAACGAGGTACGGACCGGGGGTGGCATGGAGTGGCGACTCCGACCAGGGATTACGGTTCGTGGCTCCAGCCTGATCGGTCCAGGCGCGGACTTCATCGCCCGCTCAGACACACTCGGTGAAATCGAGCGCGCGCGGGGACCATTCGAGCTGGCCCTCGGCATCCGCTACATGACGTTTGCGACTGCGGATGTCCGGATCGTCGCCCCCGCCGGCACGCTCTGGCTCAACGACCGGACTGCAGTGACCCTTCGCTACTACTTCAGCAGCACGGCGTTCCAGGAACGCGCTGCCGCGAGCCAGCACTCGGGTGCCTTTCGGTTTCGGTACAACATCCGTCCTCGAATCTGGCTCGACACGGCGTACTCTCGCGGGTTCGAAAACTTCGAACAGCTCTCAACCGATCGGCTCGGGCTGTTACGCGCGGACACAATTTCGGGTGGCGTGCTCGGCCACCTGCCAGGGCTGCAGTCGCTGGCAGCCAGCCTCGAGTATCAGCGTCGGAACGACGAACGGACGATGGTAAGGGTTACGGCTAGTGTGGTTCATCGGTTCTGAGCAGAGATGAACATCATTGCCGACACAGTCCGCGTCGTCCTGGTTCCATTCCTGATCCTGACGGGAGCCGTGCTCCTGCTCCTCGTCTGCCACGTGCTCGTCCTGCATGGCATCCGTGAGCTGGTTTTTCGCCGCCGTCAACGGCTGGTCGCGCTCTATCGCCCGCTTGTCGCCTCCGCGCTGCACGATGACGATTCAGCGCCGAGCCTCGCAATATTGCGGTCGACTCCCCGCCGGCATCTGCCCGTGCTCAGCGCGCTGGCGGTCGAGCCGCTTCGTGCGCTGAAAGGGACCATCACCGACCGGGCTCGTGCGACCGCGGAAGCCCTGGGCCTTATTGGGAAGTGGGAAGACGACCTGTGTCACAAGCGCTGGTGGATCAGGGCCGAAGCGGCACATTCACTCGGGTTAGTGAGGCACGGCAGTGCTGTGAGGCCATTGATCGCGGCTCTCGATGATCCTCATGAAGAGGTGCGTGCGGCGGCCGTCGAGGCCTTGGGCCTCATTGGCGACCCCTCAGCCATTCCGGAACTTGTCGCACGGCTCGGGGAGCAGTCGCGACACCAGCGGGTCCGCATCGTGGAAGCGTTACAGCAGTTCGGCTGGACTGCCGTGACTCCCCTGCTGGATCACGCGCGGCGGCACCCCGAGGATCTGGCGATTGTCGCTGACCTGCTGGGCAGCCTCGAGGCGCCTGCTGCCGCCGAAAGCCTACTGTCTTGGTCTGGCCACCCGCGCGCGGATGTTCGCGCGTCCGTTTTGCGCGCCATTGGCGCCATCGGCGTAGACGACCGCGTCTACTACCACGTGCTGCGTGCGCTGACCGACGAAGCCGCCGACGTGCGGGCTGCGGCTGCCTGGGCGCTGGGACGGAGCGGACGGCAGGAGGCGGCCTCCTACCTCGCGTCACGCCTGCAGGACGAGTGGATCGTCGCCGCGCAGAGCGCCCGCGCGCTGCGGCACCTCGGTGCACCCGGTCGCCGCGAACTCGAAGCGGCAGCGGCTCTCGACCAGGGCGAGCTGGCTCGGCAGATGTTATGGGAGAGCGGCGCGGAAATGCCCGCCTGACGTCATGCGAGGCCTCGTATCGGCGGTTGTCACGTGGTTCGAGCTGGGGCTGCTCGGGTACTTCATCGCCGTGAACAGCCTGTACCTCTGGTTCTCCGGCTTTGCGTATGTCGCCCTTCTCAGGCACCGGCGCAGGTGGACGGCACGAGAGCTTGGGGCCGTGATGCGATCGTCAGCAACCCCGGCGGTGTCGATCCTGGTGCCAGCCTGGAACGAAGAAGCGGGCATCGTGGCAACGGTCCGCAGCCTCCTGATGCTGAACTACCCGCAATTCGAGGTGGTCGTCATCAGCGACGGCTCGACCGACAGCACGCTGCCGCGCCTGCAAGAGGCATTTGGGCTCGTGCGCGCCCCGGGAAGCTACGAGACGTCCATTCCCACTGCCGCCGTCCAGGGCGTGTATCGTTCCCTGACCGTGCGGGAAGTCGTGGCGATCGACAAGGCAAACGGCGGCAAAGCGGACGCGATCAACGCCGGCATCAACGCGGCCCGCTTCCCCCTGATCTGCATCATCGACGCGGACTCCATCGTCGAAGAGCACGCGCTCACTCGAGCGGTCCTGCCGTTCCTCGAGGATCCGACGACAATCGCCGCGGGCGGCATCGTGCGCATCGGCAACGGCTGCGCTGTGGAACAAGGGCGCGTTATGGATGTTCGCGCGCCGTCGACCTGGCTGGCCCGTTTCCAGGTAGTCGAGTATCTCCGTGCCTTCCTGGCAGCTCGCGTCACGCACTCCGCTTTCAACTCGCTGCTCATCGTCTCGGGCGCGTTCGGGGTCTTCAGGCGCGATATCGTGCTAGAAGCCGGCGGGCTCAGCACATCCACGGTGTGTGAAGACATGGAGCTGGTAGTTCGGCTGCATCGCTTCTGCCTGGACAACGGGCGCTCGTACCGTATCGTGTTCCAGCCGGACCCCGTCGTGTGGACTGAGGCGCCGGAGTCGGTGGAAACGCTGTCGCGACAGCGCAATCGCTGGCAGCGCGGCACGCTGCAGGTGTTGGCTCACCACTCGGCGATGCTGGGCAATCCGCGTTACGGCCGCATCGGCCTCTTCGCGTTTCCCTACTACGCGGTCTTCGAGGCGTTCGCGCCCGTGCTCGAAGTCGCAGGTCTTGTTGTGACGCTGCTTGGCCTCGCGTTCGGTCTGCTCGACTGGCCAATCGCACAGCTGCTCTTCCTCGCAGCGATTCTCTACGGCACGATGATCTCGGTTGCCGCCGTTGTTCTCGAAGAGCTTTCGTTCCGGCGCTACCTGCGGCTACAGGACGTGCTCTGGCTGCTCGCTGCCGCCGCGCTCGAGAACTTCGGCTACCGACAGATGACCGCATGGTGGCGGCTGCAGGGCGCCTTCGACTATTACCGCGGGCGGACGGCATGGGGTGCAATGGCGCGGAAAGGGCTGACGACGGCATGAGTGCGCGCGTGCTGCTGGTCGAAGACGAGCCCGATATCCGGCTGATCGCCCGCGCGGCGCTCGCGCGCGCGGGGTTCGAGGTGGTCACGGCCGCGAACGGCGTCGAGGCCCTGACGCTGGTTGCCGCCGAATGCCCCGATCTGATCGTGCTGGATTGGATGCTGCCAGAGCTCAACGGTCCTGATACGTGCGTTCGGCTCAAAGCCAATCCTGCCAGCGCTCACATTCCCGTCGTCTTCCTGACCGGCAGAAAGGAGGATACGGATGAGGCGCGATGCACCGCGCTCGGGGCGGTCGGCTATATCACGAAGCCTTTCAACCCGCTCCGCCTTGGAGACCAGGTGAAGTCGCTCTGGCGTAACGCCGCCGGGTGGTCGGACGATCGGAAGCCGTGATGCACACCAGGTTCATCCCCAACGTCTCCGGTGCGATCCACTTGTCGGCCGGCGTGGCCGCCGTGCTGCTGGGCCTCGTTGTCATCGTGGGATGGCAGACCGGCAGCCCCGTCTTGACCCAAGTGCGCCCCGGGCTTCCCGCCATGCAATACGTCAATGCGCTTGCGTTCGTCATTGCGGGTGTGGGTTTGCTGTCGGCCGGTACCAGACGGGACGATATCGCGGGAATTGCGGGTCTACTAACCGCCTCCATCGGGCTGCTGTCGCTCATGGAGGATCTGTTG
The DNA here is from genome assembly GCA_050742335.1 of Vicinamibacterales bacterium. Lineage (GTDB taxonomy): Bacteria > Acidobacteriota > Vicinamibacteria > Vicinamibacterales > UBA2999 > DATCJA01. Next base: position 13,970 of record JBOGIR010000383.1, read on the forward strand.
GCCGTCGATCCGCACGTGGACCTGATCTTCGGTGTGACAACGTACCTGACGGCCGGGGCCGCCGCGCCCGCGCGGATGCCTCCGAACGCTGCGGTGTGTTTCGTGCTTGCCGGAACGGGACTGTTCCTGCGGCGCGCAGTCGGAGCGGGCCGCATGTCAATGCCCACCAGCATGCTCGGCGCGACGACCGCAGCACTCGGCCTTGTGGCGGTCGTCGGGTATGCGACCGATCTCGCCACCGCCTACGGCTGGGGGCGGCTTACGAGCATGGCGCTGCATACCGCAGTGGGCTTTCTCCTCGTAGGCAGCGGCCTGGCCGCACGCGGATGGCGGGATGCCCCGATCGTGAGCGCGACCCGGCTTCCTGCGCTCGTTGCCGTCGCGTCACTGACAGCGAGCGTTGCGGTGTGGCACGCGCTGGCCGCCCACGATCGACAGCGAACGTTTCAGATGATTCGTACGCAGGCCGCCTACATGCGCCTCGCAATTGCCGAGCCCGTTGAAGCGCAGGCCCGAGCGCTCGAACGCATGGCCCTGCACCTGAGCGTGGCCTCGCCGGACCCCGAGACGTGGGCCGCCGATGCGCGCCAGCATCTCAAGGACTTCGAAGCAGCGCACATGCTGGAATGGCTCGACTTGCCATCAGGCCGGAGCTGGGCGGTTCCGGAAAGCAGAGCCCCGTCCGAAGTGGGGGAGACGCGCGAGCGGGCACTGCGAGACTCCATCCGGGCTGCGTCAACGATCATCGGCGGGACGGTGAAGCTGCCCGACGGCGTCACCGGGCTCATGCTGGCTGTGCCCGTGCTCAGCGACGACCGACCACGGGGTGCGCTGATCGGCGTCGTCCGATTCGACAGACTCGCCGAACGGGCACTCGCCGGACATGATCAGTTCGGGTACGAGCTCGCGATCTTCGACGGCGTCCAGCAGGTTTATGGTCGCAACCATCCCGGCCTTGATGGAGACGCGTGGACTACCGAGGTGAACCTTGGTGTGCGCGATGCGCCGCTGCGGCTGCGACTGTGGCCTACACCCGCCCGCCTGGCGCAACTCGAGGGGCGCATTCCCTCGCTGATGCTCGTGAGCGGACTGCTCCTGTCCGCCGTGTTGACGTCGATGACGTTCTTCGCCGAAACGAGCCGCCGGCGCGAACGGCAGCTCCACCAAGCGGCGCTTGAGCTACGCGCCAGCGAACAGCGCTACCGCAGCGCGCGTGACGCCGCGCTCGAGTCCGATCGCCTCAAGTCTCAGTTCGTCGCCAACGTCAGTCACGAGCTGCGGACACCCATGAACGGAATCCTCGGGCTCACCGAGCTGTTGCTCGAGACCGACCTCACGCCGGAACAGCAGGATCACGCGGTCACCGTCCGCGAGTGCGGCGAGACGCTGCTCGTGTTGCTCAACGACATCCTCGACCTGTCCAAAGTCGCAGCCGGGAAGCTCGAGATCCAATCGATTGCCTTCGAGCCGCGCCGCCTGTCTCAGCAGACGGCCGATTTGTTCGAAGAGCGCGCCCGCCGCAAGGGAGTCGATCTCGTCTGCCTCGTCCACCACGACGTGCCGGACACGGTAGTTGGGGATCCCGGGCGCGTTCGCCAGGTGCTGACAAACCTGCTCGGCAACGCGGTCAAGTTCACCGATGCCGGGGAAATCACCGTGCGTGTCTCCGCTGAGGGAACAACGGAGGCCGGCGTGCTGTTGCGTATCGAGGTCAGAGACACCGGCATCGGCATCTCGCCCGAAGCGAGCGCACAGATCTTCCAGCCGTTCGTTCAAGCGGACGGCTCCATCACTCGCAGATACGGCGGAACAGGCCTGGGCCTCGTCATCTCGAAGCAGTTGGTCCGGCTGATGGGCGGCGAGATGGGTGTGGAGAGCCGTGTCGGACACGGCTCGACGTTCTGGTTCACCGTGCTCACCGCCCCTGGGGCCGCGCAGCCAAGTCGCAGTTGTGCGCATGCGGGCCTGTCCGGCTTGCGACACCTGGTCCTGGACGACTCAGCCAGCGGACGGCGCCGGCTGCGGGAGCTGCTCGAGAACTGGCGAATGCGTGTTACCGAAACGAGCACGAGTGAAGCGGCCCTGGAACTGCTGAAGGCTGCCGCAGATCGCGGTGAGCCCTTCGATGCCGTGCTGGCGCAGTTCCGTCAACCGGGCTGCAGCGTCCTCGAGTTTGCCGAGGCCACCCATGCCGCTGGAGTCGGGCCGCGCACCCGGTTGATCCTGATCAGCGGCAGGGGGCAGCCGGGAGACGCACAGCGCGCACGTGATCTCGGAGCGTCGGCCTACCTCACTCATCCGATCACGCAGTCCGATCTGTTCGACTGCCTCGCGACGGTCTTCGGAACTGTCGCTGCTCCGGACGTGGCGCCACCTGAGACGATACCACTCGTGACCCGCTACACCATCGCGAAGCGGGAGGATCCGATGAAGGAGCCGCTGCTCGTGGTGGAGGACAACCTCGTCAATCAGAAAGTGATGGTCGGTCTCCTGCGCAAGCTCGGATACCGGGCGGATGTCGCCAACAACGGAGCCGAAGCACTGGATGCGCTCCAGCGCACGCCCTACCGCGTCGTTCTGATGGATTCGCAGATGCCAGAGATGGACGGATTTGCCACGACATCGGAGATCCGGCGGCGTGAGGCAGGCTCCAGGCGAACGGTCATCGTCTGTGTGACCGCCCATGCGATGAAGGGCGAACGGGACCGCTGCGTCGCCGCGGGCATGGACGACTACATCTCAAAACCCGTGTCCCTTGAGCGCTTGTCGGAAGTGCTCGAGCGGTGGCTTCCTGCGAAGGCCGAGGCGTCGCCGGCGGCGAGCGGGGACAGCAGTGGCGTGGCCAGCGAGGGCCAGGAGCCTTCCATCGAACCAGAGGTGCTCGCGCGTCTCCGCGAGCTGGAAGCCGATGCTCCCGGGTTGGTCGCCGATGTCCTGTCCACGTTCCTAAGAGAGACGCCACATCGCATCAAGCGCGTTCAAGCGGCGTTCGACAACGCTGATGCGCCTGGACTTGAGAGTGCCGCGCACGGCCTGAAGGGCAGCGCAGACGCGGTTGGAGCGCAGCGGTTGTCGCGGCTCTGTGAAGAGATCGAAAGAAGCGGTCGAATAGGGCACGCGGCGGATTGTTCGCCATCAGTCGCAGCCCTGGCTGCGGCATTCGCCGAGGTGCGCGAGATCCTGGAGCGAGACCATCTGGCGACGATCCCAAGGTGAGGGTCGATTGGACGGTGGCGATTCGAGCCTCCTGCCGTCGAATGTGATCAGCCAGCTTCGTCGCGTCCCTCTCGGCACCCTCGCCTGCGACCTCTGGCATCTGGCGTGGAGTGTACGAGTCCTTCCACCGCTCGGCCTGCGCCAGGTCGTTCATAAATGGCTTCCCCGTCGGGCGGCGGGTGTGCCTGCGTGGCTGGCGGACCCCTTGCTGCGCCGCTTCGATGCGACAGCGCGCTGGAACGACATGAACGCCAGGCGTGCGGCAACTGACAGAGCGAGGGGCCTTGCGGTCAGCGACATCCTTGACTCTTGGTGGACCTCGACGTTCGAGAGCTACGATCCGGGGGGCCACGCAACAACCGGTCGAGCTGAGGTACCCTTTCTTCGATGTGCGGCTCCTCTCACTGGCCGTGACGCTCCCTTCGTATCCCTGGTGCGTGAACAAGGAAATCTTGCGTCGAGTGATGCGCGGCAGACTGCCGGAGCCCGTTCGCGTACGGCCGAAAGCGCCTTTGGCGGCGGGGGCCCCGGCCACTCACGGACGCTGGACCTTGGGCCAGGCAGTTGACGCCATCGAGGCCTGCCTGCAATGGCCCAGTACGTCGATGCGGCGAAGTTCCGGTCGACGGTGCGCCTCGAGGGGCCGCTGACCGAGGGGGAGCCAAGCGTGCTGGGTGCTGTGGCGCTCGCTGTGTGGCTGCGCTGTACCGCCTCGACCAGCGTGGCTGCGTGAGTAGCGATGTCCGCCGCCTTTTCCTATCGCGCGTGCGGCCTGTCGTGTGAGTCCGACGCTCCCATCGCCGGACTGCGTGTGGTTCCCAGCGAGGGCCGATGTGACCTGACGATCTCGATGCGCGGTCAGGAGAAGACAACCCGCTGCCTGCGCCCCGGGACTGCGTCGGTCCGGTACGTGAGCCCGGAGCGTGAGGAGTCTGGCGTGCCAGTGCTGACGGTGCTGGCGGGCCCGGACGGATACCTGCTCCGCTACAGCGAAGGCGCATCGTTTCTGGTCGATCCACGTGGAGGTCACGTGGAGGTGCAGTGGGCGCCTCCTTTGACGGAAGCCGACGCGTCCACCTATCTGCTCGGCCCGGTGCTGGCGTTCATTCTGCGCCTTCGAGGGACGGTGCCGCTCCATGCCAACGCGGTGGTCATCGAGGAGCGGGGAGTACTCTTCGTCGGTGATGCCGGCGCGGGCAAGTCCTCGACGGCGGCGGTGTTCGCCAAGATGGGCTATCCGGTCCTCTCCGACGACATCGTCCCGATTGCCAACGCCGGCGGCCGCGCCCTGGCGTATCCAAGCCACCCGAGGCTGAGTGTGTGGCCGGATTCGGCAGATGCGTTGTTTGGGGAACACGTCGCGCTGCCCTTCCACAGTCCGTCCTACCCCAAGCCCTATCTGGACATTCTCGACGCCGGGTATGGTTTTCAGCACTCGCCGGTGCCAATCGGCATCGTCTACGTGTTGGGCGCCCGGTCCGCCGCATCGAGGGGATGTTCATCGACGCCCATGGATCCGAGGCCAGCACTCCTGGCGCTTGTGCGCAACACGTACTGCAGCTATCTCCTCGATGCGAAGATGCGCGAACGCGAATTCGACGTGCTGAGTCAGTTGGTGAAACAGGGTCCCGTCCGAGGGCTGTCCTTCGGTGACAACCTCGACTCTCTCGCGTCGAGTTGCCGGACCCTCGCGATGGAGACGCGAGGCGCGATGGTAGGATAGCGGCCATGAGCGACGAGATCCGCGCGCCGGTCAAGCAGGCGTACGTGGCTCCGAAACTGACCACCTACGGCGACATCACGACGTTGACCCAGGCCACTGCAATGGCGAAGACGAAAGCCGACGGTGGCGGCCCGCTGAAGACCCGGTCCCGCTGACCACCCATGAAACCATCCATCCTCGTGACCAGGGCGCTGCCGTCCTCGGTCATGGCCCGTCTGGACGCCTTCGGCGCGGTCGATCGCTTCGAGGGTGCGGGGCCCATGCCGCGCGACGAGATGATCGCGCGCGTGGCTGGCAAGCAGGCTCTCGTCTCCATGGTGACCGATGCGGTGGACGCTGCCGTGATCGACGCCAGTACAGAGCTGCGCATCGTCGCAAACGTGGCCGTCGGCTACAACAACATCGACGTCGCGGCGGCGCGAGCGCGAGGGATTGTCGTGACCAACACGCCGGATATCCTGACCGACGCGACGGCCGACTTCACCATGGCGCTCATCCTGGCCGTCACCCGCCGGCTCGGCGAAGGGGAGCGCATGGTTCGCCGGGGTGAATGGCAGGGCTGGGCGCTCGACCAGCTTCTCGGCATGCAGCTCGGCGGAAGGCAGCTGGGCATCGTCGGCTTCGGGCGCATCGGCCGCGCCGTGGCCGCGCGGGCGGCCGCGTTCGGGATGACCATCGTCCATACGTCGCGCCGGGGCGACGGCATGCCGCTCGATCGGCTGCTTTCGACCTCCGACGTCGTGTCGCTGCACGTGCCGCTCACCCCGGAGACCCGCCATCTGATCGGCCAGCCGGAACTGGCGCGCATGAAGCGGACGGCGTATCTCGTCAACACCACCCGGGGGCCTGTCGTGGACGAGGGCGCGCTGGCGTGGGCCCTGAAGAACCGGCTGATTGCCGGCGCCGCGCTCGACGTGTACGAGCGCGAGCCCGAAGTGCATCCCGAGCTGCTCGCGCTCGAGAACGCCGTCCTCGCGCCGCATCTCGGAAGCGCCACAACCGAGACGCGGACCGCCATGGCGGATCTCGCAGCCCGCAATGCGATCGCCGTGCTGAGTGGCGAACCGCCTCTCACGCCCGTTCCGTAGCCGTACGGGTAGAATGGGCGGCGATGCCCCGGCCACGTCTCGCCCTGGTGATCGTCTGGCTCGCGCTGGCTGCGGGCGTATCGACTCGCAGCCAATCCGCTACCGGTATCGACGTCGTCATCGATGAATGGACGGTTCCCGTCGGCAGCCGCCCGCACGATCCCGCCGTGGCGCCCGACGGCTCGATTTGGTACACCGGCCAGACGGCGAATACCCTCGGCCGTCTGAATCCGATCACCGCGAGCGTCACCGAGTACGCGCTCCCCACGCCTCGTTCGGGCCCGCACGGCCTGGTCGCGGATGCCGCAGGGCACATCTGGTACACCGGAAATACAGCACGGCTCGTTGGCCGCCTCGACCCGACGACGGGCGTGGTCCTGGAATTCCCGATGTCCGATACGCGGGCTCGCGATCCTCATACTCCGATCCTCGATGCTGCCGGCACCCTGTGGTTCACCGTACAGGGAGGCAACGTCGTCGGTCGACTTGCTCCGGTGACCGGCGAGACCACGGTGATTGCCTCCAACACGCCCAACTCCCTGCCGTACGGTATCGTCATCGATTCACGGGGGCGGCCTTTCTTCGACCTCTTCGGCACGAACAAGGTCGCGATGATCGATCCGGAAACGCTCGAGATCACGGAGCATGCGCTGCCAGCCGGTGCGCGTCCGCGCCGCATCGCGGTGACTCGGGACGACGTCATCTGGTACACCGACTACGCACGTGGCTTCCTGGGACGCCTGGACCCGCGAACCGGCAACGTGACCGAGTTCGCTTCACCCGCCGGCCGGACGTCGAGGCCCTACGGCATGACGAGTACCAGCGATGGGGCGATCTGGTACAGCGAGTCTGGCGTCGAGCCGAATACGGTAGTGCGCTTCAATCCCTCCGACGGCAGCATGCAGAGCTGGCCGATTCCATCTGGTGGCGGCATTGTGCGCCACATGGTGACGGCGCCCAACGACGACGTGTGGCTCGCGTGCAGCGGCGTCGATCGGCTGGCTCGCGTGCGAGTCGTGAAGCCGGGAACGGAGGCGGCGTCGACGCGACGTAGTGTCCACCCGTAGACCTTCCCCCCGCGAGGTCGAACACGTCATGCGGGTATTGGCGCGTGCGATCACCGGCCTGGAACTGCCCGCGGTCGAGAAGATCTCGGAGGAGCAGGCCGAAGATCCGTTCCGGATTCTCATCGCGACAAGCCTGTCAGCCCGGACCCAGGATGCGACGACGCACGCGGCATCGACGCGACTGTTCAGGAAGGCCCGCACGCCGCGATCGATGGCGAAGCTGTCGGTGACCGAGATTGAGCAGTTGATCTACCCGGTCAGCTTCTATCGGAACAAGGCACGCTACGTGAAGGCGTGCTGTGAGATGCTCGTCAGCCGCTTCGGCGGGAAAGTGCCGTCGACGATGGAGGAGCTGCTAACGCTGCCCGGCGTTGGTCGCAAGACCGCGAACTTGGTGCTCATCCTCGGTTTCAAGAGCCTTCACAACATCTGCGTAGACACTCACGTCCACCGCATCTCGAACCGCCTCGGGTGGGTGAGGACAACGACGCCCGACGAAACGGAACAGGCTCTGTACCGCGCAACCAATCGACGCTGGTGGCCGTACATCAACCTGTACCTGGTGACCTGGGGGCAGAATGTATGCCGTCCCGTGTACCCGCGGTGCGGGGATTGCGTCATCCGCGGTGAATGTCGAAGAATTGGGGTCCGTGGGAAGCCTAGAGACTAAAGATTAGAGACGAAGGGATCAGGGGGAAGGGATCAGGGGGAAGGAGCAACAGATGAAACGCTTAGGCTGGGCGTTGATCACGGCGTTGATCACGGCGCCGCTGACCGGTGACCTCGCCGCGCAAGGCGCGGCGCAGAAGTCCGCGGGCGCGGGTCCGGTGCTCGTCGTGGAGACCGCCAAGGGGACCTTCCAGATCGAAACGTATCCGGGCGAGGCGCCGAAGACCGTCGAACATATCCTGGCGCTCGTCAAACGGAACTTCTACAACGGCCACCGCGTGCACCGGGTCGTGAGCGGATTTGTCGTGCAGTTCGGCGATCCCCTGTCGCGCGATATGACGAAGCGCGATCGCTGGGGGTCCGGCGGAAGCGGCCGATCGATTGGCGTGACGGAGGCCAACCCCAAACGCCGACACGGCGTCGGCGCCGTCGCAGCCGCGCATCCAGGCGATGCGCGTCTGGGTGACAGTCAGATGTACATCACGCTGGCGCCGCAGCCGAAGCTCGACGGCCAGTTCACGGTATTCGGCCAGGTGATCGCCGGCATGGATGTCGTTCAGAAGCTTGCCGTGAACGACATCGTCAGGAGAGTCACCGTGAAGCCTTGACGGCGGGTGGGCCGACGGTCACGAGGTGTCGTATGTCGGGATACCGTTCGACGAGCGCCGCCGGATACTCACCGTCGATCGGCTCGCCCAACTGCGCCTTCAGCATCACTGCGTTCACCACGGACTTTGCGGCGAAGTGATTGTTGGTGTAGAGATACGCCTTCCTGACCAGCTCTTTCGCCGCCTTCGCGGTTTCGGTAAACTCCTTCAGCTCCTCGCCGGAATACAGGTAGTTGTAGCGGTCCTCGCTCTTGTCGTGACGCCACCATTGGGCGGCATTCCGGCCGTGCAGGCGCATGTAGTAGAAGCCGGTGATGTTCGGCAGCGCGTTCTGTCGGATGGAGAATCGGAACTTCGGCTCGTCAATCTGCACCCACGCCGCCTGGAACGCGTTCAACAGCGCCTGAGTGTCCGCGAACCGGTCGCTCCAGCTTCGATGGCGCAGCTCGACGGCGACCGGGTAGTTGTTGAACAGGCGAAGCAGTTGCGCGAGATAGTCGCACGACGCCTCGGTGCTCTTGAAGCTCGGCGGAAACTGTGCGAGTAGCGCCCCCAGTTTCCCGGCGCGCGCAATCGGCTCGATGCCCGCGCGGAAGTCGTCGATGTCACTCTGCGTGACCTCGGCGAGCAGGTCGAGCAGTGCTCCGTCCGAACCGGGCGCTGACTCGAGCGCCGCCTCACGGAACATCTTGGGATGGGTGAACTTCTGATACAGCTTCAGTGAAAAGGTGAACCGCTGCGGGGTGCGCAGCACCCAATCGGCGACGACCTCGGGCCGCGGCTGGCCGTAAAAGGTAGTGTTCACCTCGACCGTCTCGAAGTGCTCGGCATAGAACCGCAGCTCGTCGAAACGGTGGGTTCCATCGCGTTTGGCACGGGTGGCTGGATAGAACACGCCGTTCCACGTGCCTTTGCCCGTGGGATAGCTCCAGCCCGACGTGCCGACATGTACGCTCATACCACCGGCGATAATAAAGAGGTTGCTGAGAGTTAACGAAATCTTCTATTCGATCCAGGGCGAGTCCTCATATGCCGGACGGCCGTGTGTGTTCGTCCGCCTGACCGCTTGCGACCTGCGATGCGCGTGGTGCGATACAGCATATGCGTTCTCCGAAGGCCAGAAGCGGTCACTGGATGAAGTGCTCGCCGACGTGGAACGACTGGATTGCCCGCTCGTCGAGGTGACGGGAGGCGAGCCGCTGCTTCAGGAAGAAGTGTACCCGCTCATGCAGGCGCTGCTCGACCGCGGGCGGACGGTGCTGCTCGAGACGGGCGGCCATCGCAGCACCGCACGCGTGCCGGAGGCAGTGGTCACGATTGTCGATGTGAAGTGCCCGGGCAGCGGCGAGTCGGACCGCAACGACTGGAGCAACCTGGAGCGGCTTCGGCCGCACGACGAGGTCAAGTTCGTCGTCAAGGACCGCGTGGATTACGAGTACGCGCGCGACACCATCACGCGCTACCAGCTTGCCGAACGCGCAGCGGCGGTCCATCTCTCACCCGTTCACGGAGTACTGGGTCCATGCCAGCTTTCCACGTGGGTGCTGGCCGATCGTCTGCCGGCGCGCGTGCAGCTCCAGTTGCACAAGTACATCTGGGGCGCCAACACGCGCGGAGTGTGATGCGTGAGGCTTCAGGCTGGACACGTGCTGCTCCGCGAACGGCTCGACGGCGCGGAAAAACGTCGCGAACGTGACAAAGTAGTCCTAGAGCCTCAGAGCCTGAAGTCTAGAGAGAACCTCCACTGAGAGATCGGTTGTGTTGATGATGATGAAGCCCTATGGAGGTCAGGCCGACACGGATCGCCTGACCGCGTGAGAAGGCTGAGGGAATCCGCCAGCGCGGGGTCCCCGCCGCGCGGACTATGCGCGGTGGGGTGCTTCTCGCGGAGCTGGCGTGCTGCGGCCGCTCAAGCCCTCGCAGCGCGGTCCGGCCACCGGCCAGCCTCCGCCAAGGCTTCG
>JBOGIR010000384.1:0-4491 GCA_050742335.1 Vicinamibacterales bacterium
CTGTAGATCGCCCAGTCGAGCGGCGATTCGCCGTCGGTGGTCCGCACGTTCGGGTCGCTGCCCCGCTCCAGCAGCAGCTTCACCGTGTCGGCCCCGGCCGCCTCGGACGTCACGGCCGTCAGCAGCGCGGTGCGTCCGTACTGCGGGGCGTTGCGCGCATTCACATCGGCCCCGCGCATGATCCAGCGATCCACGAGTGCGGCGGGCTGCCACACCGCCGCCGTGATCGCCGTGTCGGGCGCCGGGCCAGGTCCGTTCGCCATCAGGTAGTCAGTGGTGGCCCGATCGCGACGGGCAAGCGCCGCACGGAACGCCGCAGCCGAGAGCGCTTTCGGATCCAGGCCTCGCTCGACGAGGAAGCGAACGACGTCGATGTCGGCCGACCGCACGGCCAGCGCGAGCGTCGTCGTGCCGGCCCCGTCCTGGGCACGCACGTCGGCGCCGCGCTCGACGAGCAGCCGCACGAGGGCGACCGTTCCCGGGTACGCGGCGGCCACGAGCAGCGGCGTCCTCCCAGTCTTGGACTGCGCGTTCACGTTGGCGCCCGCTGCGAGGAGAAGCCGTACCTTCTCGACGTCTGGAATGGCCCACATCAACGCCGTTGCTCCCGCGGCATCCGTCCGACTGGGATCGGCCTTCCGGTCCAGGAGCAGCTTCACCATGTCGGCGCCGCCGAACAGGGTGGCGGCCATCAGGGCCGGCGTCCCCTCGGCGTTGACGACGTCCGCGCTCGCGCCGCCGCCGAGGAGTCGCTCGACGTCTGCGACGGCTCCGCGCTGGATCGCCGAAAAGAGCGCCTCGCGAGACGGATCGGCCTGCCGCGCCGACACGACGTCCCCAAGGGGTATCTGCGTCGAGATGGCGACCACGAACAACCCGACGAGGGACAGCCGTACGAACGACATGATTGCCCTCCGAGCGCCGAATGCGTATTGCAGATTTCAGATCGGTCGAGTGAAGACTGTTGTTGAATGATGATTTTCGATTGTCGGAGTAAGTGTCGATTGACCCCGAATTTCCTCAATCGCCAATCAGTTCGACAATCGTCATTCAGAAATCGTCAACAATCATCAATCGACCAATCTTCAATCGGCAATCAATTGACCGGCACCAACCGCTTCAGCTCCTCCGTCCAGTTTTGCACGACGACCAGACCTTCCTCGGCCGGCCTGGCCGAGGCTCCAGCGGCACCAGTGAGAGCGAGCCGATCTGACGGGTCTGCCTTGATCACCAGGAATCGTTTGGCGTCGAGAGACACATCATACGTGCGGCCGGGTAGGCCCTGCCCCACTTCTGCAAACAGGTAGGACGATCCCTCGAAGAGCTTGGCGGGAGTGCTAGCCCTCCATGCAGGGCCGTTCTCCACCCTGAGGCTCATCAGAATGCCCGCCGGCGCGAGATAGAACAGCTCCTGGCCGCTGCGCAACCACAGCGGCCTCGTGCCTCCATCCGTGGAAATCTGCCAACGCCCGCCGTTCACGGCGGGGAACGGTCGCACGTAGATCTGGAACTGACCGGATTCGTTCGATTCGTACGCCAGCCACCGGCCGTCAGGCGACACTTCGGCATTCCGTTCGTTGAACTGCGTCTGCACCAGCGGCTGGATGCGGCGGTCCCTATCCAACGGGAGCATCATCACGTCTCCTGCGGCGCCCGAGGCGAACACAACACTTGCACCGTCTGGTGACACGGAGACGGCCGTAGCACCAGAAACACGATCGACTGCGCTCGGAGTAAGGTTTTCGGGAATACCTGTACCATCCGCCGCCTGCCACATGAGATTCGTAGGGCCAATGCTGCCTGAAGCGAACACCAGGCGACGCCCGTCCGGTGTCCAGGCCGGGGACCTGTCGAACCCGGCATTGAACGTCAGGCGGGTGAGTGTTCCGCTGGCGAAACTCCAGATCCAGATGTCGTCTTCTTGATCCCGAATATCGAGGGCGACCTGCGTCCCATCGGGCGAGAGACGTGGGTACGCGTACGCACGCGCCGGGGCCTTGATAACTTCTTCACGACCCTGCCTATCAACCCACGCCAGCGTCCGCTGCGGTGCCGACGCCGGCGCGTCGTCAGCATCCACCACGTACACGAGCGTGCCATCGTCAGCGACATCGAAGTTGGCAGCGCCGGCCGCTGTCGTAACGACCCGTGAGAGCACAGGCACCGGTGTACCGGTCACTTCAAGACGTTCCAGGTCGAACGCGACGGCCCGCAGCGTGCCTCCGACGCCGTACACGAGATGGCCGCCCGACACGTAGTGCGCATGGCTCCCGCCCTGCACGAGAACCTTCTGCGCGCCGGTCTCCAGGTCTAATATGGCCACTTGCGCGGTATCGATCTCGCCCGTCGCCGGCACGATTGTGAAGAGTACGGCCCGGCCGCCCGGCAGCGATTCCGGCCACAAGTGGTCGGCTTCCCCGCGCTCCTTGTCCGGTTTGGTCAACAGCGTGGCCTCACCGCCGGCCGCAGAAACACGCCACAACCCGGACTCCCTGTCGGTGGTTGCGAAAACGATCGTCCCGTCCTCGCTCCAGGTCCCGCCCGCACGCTGGCCGACAGGGTTAGAGATGACCACGGCCGGTCCGCCGGTGATGGTGACCTTCTTCAGTGTCACTTGAGTTCCAGCCCCGTCGAAGAAGCCGCTCCACTGTCCATCGGGCGACACGAACGGGCCACGCGGCGTGCCGAGCCCCGCAAGCGAGGACGGATCGAGCTGATCCAGCGCACGCACGAAAAGCTGCGTGCCGCTGTTGCCGACGTACACGATGCGGGTGCCGTCTGGCGTCACCGCCAGCTCGCGATCGAGCGCAATCGCCGTTATCGCGGCTGTGCCCGTTGGAGTGATCGCGAAGCGCGCGACGCGAGGAGCCGCCGGACGGCCCAGGAGCCACACAGCGGCAACGGCTGCAACACTCGTCAGGAGGACACCGACGCCGAGCGCCGCCACGCTCGCAAGCGCCACGCGCCGGCGCATGGTCCGTACGTGGGCCGGGTCCGCTCGAGGATCATCGGTGGACCCGGCAAATTCGCCTCGAATAACCCCGGCACCCTCAGCGGGTCCGCCTCGCACACCTTCGCCGCTGCTCGGCGGCACCCGCCCCACTTCAGCCTTCGCGTCGTCGTCCAGCGCGAAGAGCGCCGTCGAGATGTCGGCAATCCGCTTCCGCCGGTCCTTCTCCAGACATCGCCGGAGCAGAACCCGAATCGTTGACGACACGTCCGCCGGCACCGCGCTCCAGTCCGGCTCGCTCTTGAGCACACTCGCAAGCGTGTCGCTGAGATCCTCACCGTCGAACGCCCGCCTGCCCGTGAGCATCTCGTACAGCACGCACCCGAACGCCCAGATGTCGCTCCGCTTGTCGGTGGGCCGCCCCTTCGCCTGCTCGGGCGACATGTACGCGGCCGTGCCGAGCAACACGCCCGCACGCGTCGCCGCCAGCGAGAGGGTCGGCGAGTACGTTGCGATGTCGTCCGGATCCTGCCCTTGCGGCCCGGCGGGTCCGGGGTGGCCCGGGACCGGAACCCGTCCCACGTCGTCCACGATCTTCGCCAGCCCAAAATCGAGGACCTTCACCACGCCGTCGTCGCGCACCTTGACGTTGGCGGGTTTCAGATCGCGGTGGATGATCCCCTGCTCATGTGCGGCTTCCAGCGCCTCGGCAATTTGCCGCGCAATCGCGAGTGCCTCGTCGATCGGGATCCCGGCGGGTCCGCCTCGTCCCTCGGCCCGCGCGGGACGCCCTGAGCCTGCCGAAGGGCGCCCACCTTCGCCCCTGCTTCCACCTTCGCCAAGGCTACGGCGGACAGGCGGCGGCACCCGCCCCACATCTGTACGTGGGCCGGGTCCCGCGCGGACGCTCCGGCGGACCCGGCATGGGCGGCGATCCGCTCGGCGAGCGTCGGTCCTTCGACCAGCTCCATCACCAACGCACGAATGTCCGCCTGCCCTGAGCCTGCCGAAGGGTCCGTCTTCTCGAGCCCGTAGATCTGCGCGATGTTGGGATGGTTCAGCGCGGCGAGTGCCTTCGCCTCACGCTCGAAGCGGGCCAGGCGTTCCGGATCGTGCGCAAACGCCTCGGGCAGGACTTTGAGGGCCACGTCGCGTCCGAGCGTCGTGTCCCTCGCCCGGTACACCTCCCCCATTCCTCCGGCACCGAGGAGAGCCGTGATCTCGTACGAACCCAACCGCGTCCCGGCGCTCAGTGACATGTTGTCGTGACCAGCGAGGCAGATTTTGCCACAACGCCCACGAGTACGAGACAGCAATTTCTGCGTACCGCGCCGCGACGAATCACGATCTTCGAACAATACGGCCACCTCACGCGTGGCACGCCGCTGGCGTGGACGACGGTAGAATGAGCGGCATGTCGCGTCGTGACAATGGGGACGCGCGAGCGCTCCCATCCTGTCGTTCGACTCCAGCGGGTGCAAGTCCCGCCTCGGTAAGCACCGGAGCGCCGAGTAGCAGACCCCGGACACGTGCGGAGACGC
>JBOGIR010000385.1:0-3069 GCA_050742335.1 Vicinamibacterales bacterium
CGGCACGGTGCTGGCGATGATCTTCCTCGGCGAGGCGTTTCACGCGTTTCACGCCGCCGGAATCGGCGCGATCCTGCTCGGCGTCATAGTGGCGACGCGCACCACGCGCGCCGCGCCGGCATCGGTCTGACGGCGTGCGTTGCGCTACCGCCGCCGCAGGGCCAAAGCGGCGGCCAGGGCGGGCCACGCTACGAGCCCGCGCCGGTCGTCGTTCAGCAGGGGCCGCGCCGGTACGACCCGACCGGACGGTGGTGCTTCCGCGACGGCAAGGGCCACAACGAGATGAACATGATCGAGGTTCGCGAGGGCGGGATCCTGGCGAGCCCGATCGGCCGCAAAGGCAACGAGGCGTTCTACCGCGATGCCGGGCCGAACCTGTATCAGCATTCGGGCGGCGCGACCTACGAGTTCTACAACGACGAGCAGGGCGTCTGGCGGAGCGGCAAGAACGTCTGGCCGCATCGGCGCTGCGGCTGAGCCCGCGGCGCGCCCGAAAGGTGTTCCATCAAAAAGTGGCAAGGCATCAACAGGGATGCGCTCATGGAGTCCGTTCCGCTCCTCGGTCGACTGTTCGTCCCAAAGCGACCTTGCGGAGCATCGGCCTCTGATATAATTAGGATATCAGAGACGACGAGCGCCAGCGACCATGTCCACAAAGCGGACCGCAGCTAAACGCAAGCCGACGACCGGCGGCGGCATACTACTTCGCTATCGCGGCCGGGACACCGCCTACGGGGTCACGCGCAAGACCACCACCAGGCTCGCACGAACCCTCGGCCTGTCCGAAACGCAGGTCGTGCACGTCGCGCTGGCAAACCTTGCGCGTCAGGCCCTGCCGCGCTACGCCGCGGACGACGGACCGCTCACCGCCGAGCAGCTCGCGGCGATCGACAAACTTATCCCCCAAGGCCGCCTGAGGCCCTCGAAGCGACTATTCTAGGCGGGCTCGCTTGCGTTTCTTCCCGCCGCCCGAACCCGGCGACATCGTCTATTGCCGGTTTCCGGAGAGGGGAATCCCTGGACCCGCCCCCAAGCCCCGCCCGGCGCTCGTGCTCGCGGTCGGTGAAGTCGAAGGCAAGACGCATGTCGAGGTCGCGTACGGCACCTCGCAGAATACCGATCGGCTGCATTCCGGCGAATTCCTGATCTCGCCCGCCGACGGCGAGGCGCACGCGCTCTCGGGCCTTAGCCACCCGACCAAGTTCGATCTGCGCAACCGCAAGGAACTTCCCTACAACGAAGACTGGTTTCGAGTGCCGCCGCAGGCACCGCACGGACAGATGCCGAAGCTTGGCGTTCTCCACCCCAGCCTCATGCGCAGAGCAAAGGCTGCGTTCGACGCTGCGGGCTGACAGTCACGGACCCTGGGTCGCTGACGTGGAGCAAAGATACGATGCCGGAGGTGGGGAAATAGGCATACGTCGTTCGTGCCGCCGCAATGCATCACGGGTCGAGCGCGCCGCGGGGTCCGCTCGACTCAGGCTGATGGTTCACATCCTCCTGATGATCAGTAGTGTCCGGTTAACCGTTGTGCTGCGAAGCGCAGCATACTGATTGGCTTAGGCAATGTTGCATTTTCTGCGTGTCACCGACTTGAACGCCACTTCGGCCGAAAGTGTCGGTTTTCCCCACCGGAGCGCCGCCGATGTACGCAGGGCAGTTGGTGTTCGCGCAGTTGATGGAGCATCTGCCGTGGCAGAGCTTTCGGCGCATCGTCGAGCGCTATGGCGGCGATCATCGCGTGCGCGATTTCAGTTGCGCGAATCAATTCCGCTGCATGGCCTTCGCGCAGCTGACCTACCGCGAGAGCTTGCGCGACATCGCGACCTGCCTGCGTGCGCAGTCGACCAAGCTCTACCACCTGGGGATCCGCGGCGCCGTGGCCCGCACCACGCTGGCCGACGCGAACGAGGCGCGCGACTGGCGCATCTATGCGGAGTTCGCGCAGCACCTGATCAGGATCGCGCGCCGGCTCTACGTGGACGAGCCCTTCGGCGTGGATCTCAAGGACCCCGTCTATGCGCTCGATTCCACCACGATCGATCTGTGCCTGAGGCTGTTCCCGTGGACGCCATTCCGCTCGACCAAGGCGGCGATCAAGCTGCACACGCTGATCGATCTTCGCGGCAACATCCCAAGCTTCATCCACATCCCCGACGGGAAGCTCCACGATGTCAACGTTCTCGACGAGTTGCTGCCCGAGCCGGGCGCCGTGCCCTGGCCCGGTGACATAGATGACGTTGAGGTCGTACTGCTTGATGACCCGGTTGAGGTGGACGTAGATGAAATTCAAACCGGGCGTCGTGCCCCAGTGGCCCAGCAGGCGCGGCTTCACATGCTGGAGCGTCAGCGGCTCCTTCAGCAACGGGTTTCAAGAAGGTAGATCTAGCCGACCGAAAGGTAATTCGCGGCGCGCCAATAAGCATTCATCCTCTGCAGCAGCTCGGGGGACAGCGGTGCGTTCATGACCTATTCCTTGGGATGAGGGTCTCAACGGGGTTCCGGCCATCTGAACCCGGTCGACTCAGCGGCCCGCTGCACGACGGGCCAGCTTGCGCAGCTCGCTGAACCACAGCACCACGCTGCCCATCGCGATGCAGACCAGCCACTGGTCGAACGTCAGCGGTACGGTCCCGAACGCGACGTTGAGAAAGCCGACGTGGACCACGGCCACCTGCAGCACGCCCGACAGTACCACCGCGCTCCAGAGCCAGGGGTTTACGAACAGATGCCGGAACGCGCTCGCCGTCTCCGAGCGCGCGTTGAAGCAGTTGAACAGCTGCGCGAAGACCAGCACGGTAAAGCCGGCGGTGCGCGCGTTGGAAAGATCGCGGCCGCCCTCGATCAGTCCGCCCGGCAGATACAGGTCGATCGTCAGCAACGTGACCGCCGCCATCACCGCGCCGACCTCGATCACGCCCGCCCACATGCGGCCGTCAATTACCCGGTCGGTCAGCCGGCGCGGCTTGCGGGCCATGACGTCGTCGATCGGCGGGTCGACGCCCATCGCCAGCGCGGGACCCGAGTCGGTGATCAGGTTGATCCACAAGATCTGGGTCGCGAGCAGCG
>JBOGIR010000386.1:0-3774 GCA_050742335.1 Vicinamibacterales bacterium
TTTCTGAACTTGGTCAAGCAGAGAAGGGGAGGAAGTGGAAGAGTGGAAAAGTAAGTGACGGAAGTACCGCGCGGCACTTTCAACTTACTTCTTCCACATTTCCACTTGTTCCAGAGCTCGATAACCAGAGGCGAATTTGGCGTAGACTGCAACCGACATGAGTCTGCGCCACCCCGTGCCGCTCGTGCTCGCAGCGGTCCTCGTTGTTTCAGGGAGCTACGCGTACGCGCAGTTCCGGCAGGACGTCTTCCGCGGTTTCGGCGGACTGCGCGGTGAGCAAGGGGACCCTGCGGAGCTCCCGCCGCCGCAGTGGCCCGATCGCAACGTCACCGGGTGCCACATCCTATATACCAGCGTGCGGCGAGAGGCGAACGGCGCCGGCTGGCGCACGGACTATCCGTGGGGCCTGCGCCACCTCCTGATTCGGCTCTCGGAGATGACGAAAACACGCGTCAGCTGGTTGACGCCCCAGGTTCCGCACGCGTGGCTCGTTCGTCTCACCGACGATGCCCTGTTCGACTGTCCGTACCTGATGGCCTCCGACGTGGGCACCATCGGGCTCTCGGATGGGGAAGCCGCGCGCCTCAGGCTGTATCTCGAGAAGGGCGGCTTTCTGTGGGTCGACGATTTCTGGGGTGACGCGGCGTGGGACCAGTGGTCGCGCGAGTTTGCGAAGGCGATGCCGCCCTCCGAATATCCCATCGAAGACGTGCCGCTCAGCGACCCGATCTTCCAATCGATGTTCGAGGTGAAACAGGTGCCGCAGGTGACGAGCATCCGCTTCTGGCGTTCGGCGGGCGGGCGGACAACGTCCGAGCGCGGCGCGGAGTCAGCGGTGCCGCACTTTCGCGCGGTCCGCGACAAGCGCGGCCGCATCGTGGCGGTGATGACGCACAACACCGACGTCTCGGATTCGTGGGAGCGGGAGGGCGACGATCCTCAGTTCTTCTACCGGTTTTCACCGGATGGCTACGCCCTCGGCATCAACGTCTTCCTGTATGCGATGACGCACTGAAGGGAACGCTGCGATTTCCGGACCCACGAAACCCCCACGGCACACCCGAAGAAACCGATAATACGAGCGATGTCCCGCACGCATCCGCTGTATCGCAGTCGAAGAGGCATTGGTATTGGGATCGCGATTCTTGCGGTCCTGCTGGCAGCAGCGGCAGCCGAAGCGCAATTCGGCCGAGGGCGTTTCAATATCCGCGTGGCCACACCGGACGACTACGATGGGTCGTTCCACTTCTGCCGCGTCTGGTTCCGCAGCGCCATGGGCGGCGACGGCGGGAACTGGTCCGTTGACTACCCGCGCGCCGACATCAATCTGTCGATCCGGCTCGCGGAGCTGACGAAAACCACCGTCAGCCGGGCCGGCGAAACGCAGCCGAACCACCTGCTCGTCCGGCTCACCGACGACACGCTGTTTCAATGCCCGTTTGTGATGATGACCGCGGTTGGATCGTTGCACTTCGACGAGCGTGAGGCCGCGCGGCTCCGCGAGTACCTGCTGAAGGGCGGGTTTCTGTGGGTGGACGACTTCTGGGGCAGCTATGCATGGAGCGTCTGGGCGTCGCAAATCCGCAAGGTCTTTCCGCCCGTCGACTACCCCATGGTCGACCTGCCGCCCGACCATCCGCTCTATCAGACTCAATTTGTCGTCGCCCAGACGCCGCAGATCCCGAATATCGGCTTCTGGCTCGGGACGGGCACGACGTCGGAACGGGGCGCGGACAGCGCCGAGGTGCACACACGCGCGATCCTGGATCGCGATGGTCGTGTGATGGTTCTGATCACACACAACACCGACCTGGGTGATTCGTGGGAGCGTGAAGCCGACGATCCGACCTACTTCTATAAGTTCGCTGTCAGCGGCTATGCATTCGGGATCAACGTCGTCCTGTACGCGTTGACACACTGATCATTGAAACAAGGGTGGTGCTATGCTCCCCGAAGGCATGACGCCGTTCCGGCATCCTTTCCGCGTCCGCACAGGTATCGCAATTCTGGCGGTTCTGCTGGCGGCAGCGGCCACCGAAGCGCAATTTGGCCGAGGACGTTTCAATGTCCGAGTAGCCACACCGGAGGACTACGACGGCGCGTTTCATTTCTGCCGCGCCTGGTTCCGCAGCGCCAGGGGCGGCGACGGCGGCAACTGGTCCGTCGACTTTCCTCGCGCCGACATCAATTTGTCCATCCGGCTCGCGGAACTGACGAAGACGCCCGTCAGTTGGGCGGGGGACATGCAGCCGAACCACCTGCTCGTCCGGCTCACCGACGACACGCTGTTTCAATGCCCGTTTGTAATGATGACCGAGGTTGGATCGGTGTTCTTCGACGAGCACGAGGCCGCGCGGCTCCGCGAGTACCTGCTGAAGGGCGGGTTCCTGTGGGTGGACGACTTCTGGGGCAGCTATGCGTGGAGCGTGTGGGCGTCCCAGATCCGGAAGGTCTTTCCGCCCGGCGAGTACCCCATCGTCGACCTGCCGCCCGACCACGCAATCTATCGGACGCAATTCGTCGTGGCCCAGACGCCGCAGATACCGAATATCGGACACTGGCTCGAGACGGGCACGACGTCAGAACGGGGCGCGGACAGCGCCGAGGTCCATACTCGCGGCATCCTGGATCGCGATGGTCGTGTGATGGTCCTGATGACGCACAACACCGACCTGGGTGATTCATGGGAGCGGGAAGCAGACGACCCGACCTACTTCTACAACTTCGCCGCCAAGGGCTATGCCTTCGGGATCGACATCGTCCTGTACGCGTTGACGCATTGACCACTTGAAACTTACTTTCCACTTTTCACTTTGAAGTTTGCACTTAGCTCAGCCTGGTTCCGATTCCTTCTTCCAGTAGCCCCCAGCACGTGTTCCCCAGCCGCTCCCTCCACCTGGCGTAGAAGCCGGACAGCGCGCGGCGGAACGGCGCCTGATCGACGTCGTTGAAGATCAGCCCGCGCGTGGTGAGCGCCGCACGCAGCGACCCGTTCGCGCGTTCCTGATCCTGGCGCTGCAGCCGTACGGCGCGTGCGACGTGGCGCTCGATGACGGTCTTGATGTCCGCGGGAAGGCGCTGCCACGTGGGGCGGTGCGCCATCTGGTTGAACCCCGACCACATGTGGTTGGTCATGCTGACGTACTTCACCACCTCGTACAGCTTGAACGAATCGACGAGCGCCAGCGGATTCTCCTGTGCGTCCACCTTGCCGGACTTGAGTGCCGCGTAGATATCGATGCTGTTCACGGTAACGGGCTGAGCGCCGAGGGTGCGGAACAGGTCGTCGAACAGCTCACCGGCCGGGACGCGCATGCGCATGCCGTTGAGGTCGGCTGGCACCGCGATTGGCCGGGTGGCCGCCGTGACCTGCCGCATGCCGTTGTCGAAGGCGCCGACCGGGAATCCATGGATGCCTCTTGCCGCCATTTCCTCTCGGATGTACGCGCCGAGCGCGCCGTCCATCGCCTCGTGCGCGTGCGGCGCCGATCGAAATGCAAACGGGATCTGCTGCACGTCGGCGACCGGGACGACGGCGCTGAGCAGGCCGCCCATGAGCGTGAAGAACTGGATGTCTCCTGCCACCAGCAGTTTGAGCGCGGCCGGATCGCTCCCCTGGATGTTGTTGTTGAGCGGGAATACCTGCGTCTCGACACGTCCACCCGTCTCGCTGCGGACCGCGGTCCACATCTCCGTCAACCGCGCGTGCAGGGAGCTGTCGGCCGTCTGGTTGTGATACTGCGTGAACGTGAATTCAGGGTGGCGGGTCTGTTG
>JBOGIR010000387.1:0-2659 GCA_050742335.1 Vicinamibacterales bacterium
AGCTCAGGGGGAAGTTCGACAGTGGTGCGCATAAAAGCATAAAAGCATAGGCACGCGCAGGGCGTCAAGGCCAGTATCGGCGCGGCCGCGCACCATTGATCCATCGCGACCTGCAACCCGCAAACGGACGCGTCTGAGCGCCGTCCGATTTCCCGCCGGGCGGCGTATGCTAGTATGCATGTATGATGCGCACCACGGTCAGCTTGCCGGACGACCTGGCTACCCTGCTCGCGCGTGAGGCCCGACGCCGTGAAACCTCGGTGTCCGACATTGTCCGCCGCGCGGTAGAGTCCTTCCTCGGCGCCTCGAGCGAGCGGCGCGAGCTGCCGTTCGCCGCGCTCGGCCGGAGCGGGCGCCGGCACACGGCCCGCGACGCCGAGAAAATCCTCACCACGGAATGGGGGCATGCTCGCCGTCGTTGACACCGGACCGCTCTATGCCGTCGTGGACGCGGACGACGCCGATCACGTGCGTTGTCGTGCGGTACTCGAACAGCCCGAACACCGCCTGATCATCCCTACGCTGGTCATCGCCGAAGTCACGTATCTCGTCGGGACGCGGCTCGGCCCCGGCGTCGAGGCACAGTTCCTGAAGAGCCTGACCCGCATGCACGTGGAGGCCCCGACGCCGGACGACTGGCCGCGGATCGCCGACCTGGTGGCGCAGTACGGTGACTTCCCGCTCGGCGGGGCCGATGCGTCCATCGTTGCGCTGGCGGAGCGGCTCGATGTCGAGACTCTCGTGACACTGGACGATCGGCACTTCGGCGCCGTGCGCCCCCGGCATCGAAAGGCGTTCCGTCTCCTGCCGTGACCCAGCTCGTCACGCAGAAAATGAACGGCATATTGATCGCGCTTTCACCGGGCCCCGTCCAGACCGTATGAACGGGCGGCTCTGACCCGCGATGGTGACCGTCCTACGGTGGCGCTGAAAGGAGCCGTGTAATACCCATATTTATGGCAAGCTGCAAGACCATATGAAGACGACGATCGACCTCCCGGATGAGCTGTTCGTCGCCGCCAAGAAGAAGGCGGCTGAGGAGCGACGGTCGCTCCGCGATCTCGGGCCAGCGCACTGCACGAGCGGATCCAGCGCCCGCCGCGGGCGCGCACGGCTCCCATCCGGTGGATCACGGTGAAGGGTGGTCTGCCGTCAGGCATGGACGTCTCCAACCGAGACGCGATGCACGCGAAGCTGCGGGCTACCCGGTGATCGCGCTCGATGCCAACCACGACGGGCGGTTTGCGACGATTCCAGGGCTCCGCCTGGTCAATCCGATGGCCTGACTTTCTTCTACATCGACGAGCCGTATAATCGCGTCGCGAGGATCGTGCTGATGGCCGTCGTGCTGGCCAATGTGTTTGGTGCCATCGACTCGCCGGCGCCCTGATGTCGCTCACTCCCCGCACCCGCATCGGGCCCTATGAAGTGACCGCCCAGATCGGAGCGGGCGGCATGGGCGAGAGCGTCATTTGAGCATCGATGATCGATGATGTGAGGATTTGCAAGGATCACTGCCACGATGGCACTGATAGTCGGTAGCCGCCTGGGTGCCTTTGAAATCACCGGCACGCTCGGAGCCGGTGGCATGGGCGAAGTGTATCGGGCGACCGACACCAACCTCGGACGGCAGGTGGCGATCAAGGTGCTGCCGGACGCGTTCGCGCAGGACGCCGAGCGCCTGGCGCGATTCGAGCGTGAAGCGAAGACGCTCGCCGCGCTGAACCATCCCAATATCGCGCAGATCTACGGGCTGGAGAAAGGTCCGGCTGCCGCCTTCGCTCCTTCGGAGCTTCGGCGCCCGGAGGAAGCCGGACACTACGTACGTGCCCTCGTGATGGAACTGGTCGAGGGGCCGACGCTCGCCGACCGGATTGCGCAAGGTGCCATCCCCATCGACGAGGCGCTGCCCATCGCGAAACAGATCGCCGACGCGCTCGAAGCCGCGCACGAACAGAGCATCATCCACCGCGACCTGAAGCCCGCCAACATCAAGCTGCGCCCGGATGGCGTCGTAAAGGTATTGGACTTTGGTCTGGCGAAGGCGCTGGGTCCGCCTGAAGGCGGACACTACGTACAGAACGATCGTAGTGTCCGGCTTCAGCCGGACCTCACGGCGGCGCCGACGATCACAACGCCCGCGATGATGACGAATGCCGGTGTGATCCTCGGCACGGCCGCGGACATGATCCCCGAGCAGGCGCGTGGCAAGGCCGTGGACAAGCGCACTGACATCTGGGCGTTCGGCTGCGTGTTGTTCGAGATGATGACGGGCAGGCGGTGCTTCGAGGGTGAAGATGTCGCAGACACGCTGGCCTTCGTCCTGACGAAAGAGCCGGACTGGGCCGCACTCCCGCCCGATACTCCGCCGTCGATGGGCAACCTGCTTCGTCGGTGTCTCGAGAAGGATCGCCGGAAACGCATTGGAGAGACCGCGGTAGCGCTATTCGCCATCGACGAAGCGGGAACCTTCGGCACCGTAGCACGCGCATCGTCCCCGGCTATCGCCGCACGACCGGCTTCGTTGTGGCGACGGCTCACGACCTACAGCACGCCTGCACTCGTTGCAGCCGCGATCGCCGGTGGCGCCGTCTGGGTCGCGACGCTCCCGCTGCCGCCACGTGTCTCGCGGCTCGCGATTACGACGACACCCGTGACC
>JBOGIR010000388.1:0-6200 GCA_050742335.1 Vicinamibacterales bacterium
CGACGGCCGCGGCCAGCAGCGCAACGACCCACTGCTTCGACAAATCCAGTGCGCACAGGAAGACGAGTGCATACGCGAGCGCCAGGGCGCCGATTGTGAGGTAGGCCTCTGACAGAAGCGTGCGCCCACCGAGTTGCTGCGCCCACGCCGGCACCGCGTAGCTGAGGGCCGGCCAGGCGCCGCGCAGCTCCGCGTCGGCAAAATCACGCAGCGGCTGCTCGGCATGCAGCAGCATCTCCGTTCTCATCAGGTGCGCAAAGTGGTCGTTGTCGAAACCAGCGAGGGTTCCACCCAGCGTGTTGAACCGGTAGGCGAAGGCGACGCAAGCCACGCACGCGGCCACTGTGACCCCGACGACGATCCGCCACGGCTGCCACCACGAACCTGCCGTCGTGTTCGCGCGGTTTACGTCTCCTGGTGTGGTCTGCACGCGGTCACCGTTTCGGTCGCCGTCATCAAGTCGAGTTGCATCACCGCATTAAGGTCGAGTGTGTCGAACCGCGCGGCGCCCGCCTGACGGTGCACATGCGTGGCGACAAAGAGGTGCGACACGAGAAACCGGTCGTCCGCGTAGACGGCGACGGTGTCCACCCCAAGCATGGGCGCGAGCCAGGCGAGACTGCCGCACGTCCCGATAAAGCCCTGAGCTCCACCTATGACGGCGCTCTGCACGCCAAGGTTCGTCCCTGGCGTGAGGTGCCGCCGCACGCTGAACACGTTCGGAACGTCGCTGAAGAGATAATCCTCGTGTTCGTCCGTCCCGAGGCCCGTGTCGAGCACGACGACCGGCACACGATGTGCGACCAGACTGACGAGGTCACGAAGTGTCCGCCGGTGTTCCGGCGTGTCCGGCAGCGCCGCACCCGTGTAGAACTTCGCCGCCACATAACGCTCAGGGAGCGGCAGATCGGCTGGGCGCTGGAGGCTCAGCAGGCGATGGCGCGTGTGCGAGATCACGAGATCGAGCGGCCGGTTCCCGGACCAGAACTGGTAAAAGAGGGGGTACATGAGCCGCGGGTGACAGACTGCTGCGTCGTCTGCTCCCACTCTACGCCTGACCCATCGCAGCACTTCCTCGTCCAGCGCACCATGCGTCGTCTGCTTCTGTCCGCCCGATTCGCCGGAGGCCCGACGCTCCGCGTTGCGCCGACTGAAGGTGTCCGGATCGAACTGATCGAAGATGTCGACATAGGCGCCGGCGACGTCGGCGTACCATGACGAGACGCCTCCCCGCGATACGGCGATCACCCGTTCACGATCGACGCGGTAGCGGTCCTCGAACCATCGCAGGAACGGAATCCAGTACAGCACTTCGAATCCGACTTCCGACAGCCACGGCCCGGCAATGATCGGCCGATCGCCACGCGCCAGGCCGGCCAATTCGCGCTCGATCTGCCATTCGGCACGGAGCATGGTGAACTGCTCCTGAAGACGGGCGCGGCGTGCGAACCGGACCGATCGCTTCGGCACCGCCGACCCCCGTCGCCACGCCTTCGCGGCCAGGTTTCGTGCCGCGATGAGCGGCCGCGTCATCCCAAGGGCCTTTCAGCGCTCGTGATTCGACGTTCGGCCTCGTCCCAATCGTCGAGCGCGTCGAGCGTGAGTGATTCGCTGGCGGGCAGAACGACGGGCCGGCAGTCACGTCCGTAGATACTGTGTGTCTCGCGGAGCGTTCTCCGCCAGAACGCATACACGGTCCCGTCCCGCACGTACGCCGGGCGTGCGTCCTGCCGGCGCGTGACGCTGGCGCCGTGCGGCAGGAACGGAACGAGCCGGCCCGCTTCGATGCGCATCACGTAATCGGGCGAGAGGTGCTTTGGCAGCTCCACGACCGTCACCACGGAATCGGCCGCGGAGTCGCGAAGCTGCCGGACGACGTCTCGGATGTGCTCCGACCTCCGCAGTGGAGACGTCGGCTGCAGCAGCACGATGATCTCCGGCGACCAGCCGCGCTGTTCCAGACAATCGACCGCATGCTCGATGACGGGCAGCATCGGCGTCTCGTCGCCGGCAAGCTCACCGGGTCGCATGAACGGTACCTCGACACCAAGGCGACGGCCCTCTTCGGCGATGGGCTCCGAATCCGTGGACAGAATCGTGCGATCGATGACACCAGATCCG
This sequence comes from Vicinamibacterales bacterium, assembly GCA_050742335.1. Lineage (GTDB taxonomy): Bacteria > Acidobacteriota > Vicinamibacteria > Vicinamibacterales > UBA2999 > DATCJA01. The sequence goes on from JBOGIR010000388.1 coordinate 2,122, forward strand.
GACGCGGCGCGCACTGCGTATTCCAGAAGCGTACGCCCGGCAAGTGGCCGTATGTTCTTGTTCGGGATTCCCTTGGACCCGCCGCGGGCGGGAATCAGCGCCAGCACACGGCTCGCGGTCACGGGCGCGGCGCGTTCTGCACGAACCGAACCTCACGCAGCAGCTCGCGCACCGACTCTGCCGACGGAAGCCCGGCCGCGTCCGGCTGCGACGGCCGCGCCACGTAACTGACGTGCAGACGGTCGGCCGCATAGTCCGCCCGCGTCACATCGAATCCTGTCTGTCGCAGGCAGGCGGTGACCGTCGGCTCCGTCAGGTAGTACGGGTGGTCGATCTTGACCGCCTCCTCGATCGACCAGTTGCGCAGGCAGGCGGCGCGAAAGTCGACGATATCCACGAACAACACCCCTTCTGGCGTCAAGAGGTCCCGAATGCGGCGCAGCGTCCCGGACACGTCCAGGAGATGGTCGACGGTCTGGCAGAGCACCACGATGTCGAAGCGTCGTCCGCCCAGCTCGACGCGCTCGACCAGGCCTTCGATCGTCTCGAGCCCCAGCGCCTGAGCCTGAGCCGTCTCGAGCGGCGCCGGATCGATGACCGTTGCACGCAGGTTGAAGCGCTCTGCGAACGCGTGCGCCACCACGCCGGTCGACCCGCCAATGTCCAGCAGTGTGCGGTACCCGCGTCCGGCGAGCGCCGGCTCCAGCAGATCGCCGCGCTCGGCGGCGTACTCCCGCTGTTCCTGCTGAATCGATCGCGCGTCGATCAGGCGGCCGTGATACGCGCTGACGAGCGGGCGATACGTACGTTCATAGAACCTGCCGTACGCCTCCGGCGTCATCACGGGATTGAGAAACACCAGGCCGCAGCGGGCGCAACAGACGGCCGACGCCGGATACCCGTACCGGTCGCGGTGCGCGAGCCCGACGAACACGGATCCCCCGCACAGATTGCATCGTTCGACGTGCGTCTTCGGTTGCGCGTCGTAGTCGAAGACGAGCGCCGCAATCCGCTCCGCGCGCGTGAGGGAACCAGCCAAGGGCGTGCCCTTGATATCCCGCTGAGAATGCCCTTGGCTGGTTGACAGTATCTTCTTGGCGCGCTCCGCGCGCCGGGGACCGCTATACGGGTTCACAATGAGTACAAAATTCGCGTTGGGGGCCGTATAGCGGTCCAGTCACCGGCCCTGCTCCTGGTCCGACCGTGGTCATCAATACGTCAACTGCTTGTCGATCCGCAGATCCGAGCGGGCAAGCGCGGCGGCGATGCGCTCACCGGCGCGTCCGTCGCCGTACAGGTGGTCGGCAGCAGGTCGCCCCCGCCGCGTGTGTTCGAGAATGGCAGCGGCAATCGCAGCGCGGTGGTGGCCGGCGTCGATCACGTTCAGGCCTCGCTCCCGTCCCCGTTGCCGGCTGCCGATGTTCACAGCCGGCACGCCGAGGAACGAGCATTCCCGAATGGCGACGCTCGAATTGCCGACGATCGCCGTCGCGCCGCAGAGCAGCCTCAGAAAGTCCTCCGGGAGCATGTTCCGGAAGAAGTGAAAATTCGCCGGCTTTTCCTTCTCGCGAAATATCCGAATGCCCTTCGACGTGCCGTCCGACCCGGCGTCGACGTTCGGCCAGAACCAGAGCACCGGCAGCCCGACGTCCCTGACGGCGTACAGCGTTTCGTCGACCTGCTGCCGCGCCTCGTCATACTCGGTCGTCACCGGGTGCTGCATGACGACCAGGTAGCCGTTCGAGAGATCTTCGCGAGGTCCGACGCCGCCGTACCGTCCGAAGGGATCGAAATCGAGCGCCGGGCTCGCGGCGACCTGCGCCGCGATGTCAATGGACGGGCACCCCGTCAGCACCACCGAATCCGGATCCTCCCCAAGTCTGATGACGCGTTCCCGGGCGAGCGCCGTGGACACGAGGTGCAGGTTCGCGAGCTTGGTGACGGCATGCCGCACTTTTTCATCGATGGATCCCGTCACCTCACCGCCCTGCACGTGCACGACGGGGATGTTCATGTACGAGGCCGCCACCGCCGTGGCGAGCGTCTCGTACCGATCGGCAACCGTCACCACGGCGTCGGGCTGCAGGTTGTCGAAGACCGTGGCGAGCTCCACCAGTCCGAGACCCGTCGACTTCGCCGAGGTCACTAGGTTCTCTCCCTCGAGCACCATGTAGACACGCGCCGCCGGGGTGAACCCGTCGTGCTCGATGGCCTGGATGGCGCTGCCGTACCGGTCGAGCAGCGCCGATGCGGCGACAACGAGCTGCAGCTCCAGATCGGGATGGTCCTGAATGGCGCGGAGCGCCGAGCGGATACGAGAGTAGCTCGGCCTCGCCGTGACGAGCACGCAGATACGACGTTTCGTCATCCGACGTTTCTAGTGATCGAGATCTTCGAGGCGAAGCTGCTCATCGGCATCGAGGCCGCGCCGCAGGCGGCGTCCGACGACCTCGGACATGCGTGCGGCGGGAATCCCGGTGCCCGGCTTTTTCATCGCCAGGTGCGCTTCGCTGAGCACCGTGCCGGCGGGCAGCGTCGTTCTGGCCACGAGGCTCTTCGTGAAGATCTTGCGAAGAGGCGCCATGTCGAGTGCCAGCGCATCCTTGTCGACCGGATGCGCGTGCATCTGCTCGACGAAACGGACGCCATCGACGAGCTGCCGCAGCTCCTCCATCGTGATCGACGCCGGCACGTCCGGTCCGAACATGCCGCGGCTCATCGTGACGTGCACTTCCACGACCTCGACGCCGATGGCGGCCGCAGCGATGCCTGGATAGATCGTGCCTGAATGGTCCGAGAGACCGACGAAGCATTGGTACCGCTCACGGAAGTGGGGAATCATGTTCAGCCCGACGCGCTCCGGCGGACATGGATACGCGGTGGTGCACTGCAGCACGGCGAGCGGCACACCGGCACGGCGGATGCGGTGCACCGCGGCGTCCAGCTCGCGCATGTCGCTCATGCCGCTCGACAGCAGGATTGGACGGCCAGTTGCCAGCATCGCGTCGAGGAGCACGACGTTGCCCACCTCCCCCGACGGCACCTTCCAGAGCGCCATCCCGACCCGCGTCAGCAGATCCACCGCTTCAACCGAGAACGGCGAGCTGAGAAACACGAGATTCAGCTCGCGTGCATGGTCGGCGAGCCCCTGCCACTGGCTCTCGGTGAACTCCATCCGCTTCCAGTAGTCGTACCGGGACGCGTCCTGCCGGCTGAAGGTGACGCGGAACGGCTCCGCAGGGGTGCTTTCGGCCGTCGCAATGTGCGTCTGAAACTTCACCGCATCGGCGCCCGCGCGCGCCACGGCATCGATGAACGCATGCGCGCAGCCAAGGCTGCCGTCGTGCGCGAGGCCGACTTCGCCGATGATGAAACACCGGCCCGCCTGTAACGTCGCCAAGGACACTCCGTCAGACCTCCACGCCGGCTTCTCTAGGACACCCTGGCGTCCGCGTGCAGCAACCGATCGACCCGGCCGAGCGCGAGCCGCACCACATCGAGATCCTTGACCTCGATCGGCACGAACGAGCCGGTCTTCAGGCTCGAGAAGACTCGCTTGGACACTTCCAGGTGGTCGAATCGGAACGCGGTGGGATTGGAATAGAACGCCACGGTGTTCGTGCCGCAGAACGGGGCGAGGTAGGAAAACCCGCCGTAGGTGCCGACAAACGCCTTCGCGTTGCTGATGACGCGTGTCTGCACGTCGAGATTCGTCTCGGGCGGCATCAGATGCTCGATCGCATGGAGCCGGTCCCTTGACGTCGGTGCGAAGTCCGAGTGGTCGTCGTACCGCTGTCCCGTGTTCAGCAGGACGACGTCGGTCGTTGCAGTGAGATCGGCAAGCACCTGCGCGATCAGCGCACGGTTTGCCGCGGTGTCGGGAAGCGCCGAGTTCGCATAGAACTTCACCGCCACGTATTCACGTGGCAGGTGCTCGGCGAGGTCACCGAGCGGCAGCCTCGGCAGCGATCGGAACACACTGAAGGCTTCGACGAGCGTGATGGGAGCCTGTTGACGCCAGAACACGTTGAACAGGTTGTACATCAGCGACGGGTGCAGGATCTTCACCTTGCCCAGTC
>JBOGIR010000389.1:0-22242 GCA_050742335.1 Vicinamibacterales bacterium
TTGGAGATGCAGCCGGCCAACGCCTTGTACCGGCGGGGCTGGCGCCCGACCGATGTGGCCGCCGGCACGGTGGTCACGGTCGAGGGGTGGGCTGCCCGCAGCGGGAGTCCAACGGCCAATACGAACACGATTGTGCTGCCGGACGGCCGGCGGCTGTTTGCGGGTGCTCCGCCGGCCGAGGGCGGCGCTCGCTGAATGTGGGTCAACCCCTAAACCCGGAGCGCCCCGAAACGGTCTTGAGCTTGACCCTCGATGCGTTCTATAGTGACCCCCGCGAACGGCCGGTCCCGTTCCAGGTTTTTTTCAACCGATAGTGTTCACTTACAAGGGGAGAGCGATGCGAAAGATACTTGGACTGTCAATTGCTGTCGTGCTGTCCGAGGTGCTGATCACGCCTGCCGCCCTGGGGCAGGGGCAGGCGCAGATGCCGGCGCAGCCGATGAGTTTCTTCATTACGAGCACGCCTATAGGTGACGGCGCCAACCTGGGTGGCCTGGCCGGCGCCGACGCCCACTGTCAGAAGCTGGCCGCGGCGGCCGGCTCGGGCAACAAGACCTGGCGCGCCTATCTGAGCACGTCGCAGGCCGGCGCCACGCCGGCGGTGAACGCGCGCGCCCGAATCGGGGACGGACCTTGGTACAACGCCAAGGGTGAGCTGATCGCCGCCAACGTCGCCGATCTGCACGGAGATCAGCAGCGCGACCGGAACAACATTCGCAAGCCGAATGCGCTCAATGAGAAGGGCGGGATGGTGAACGGCGTCGGCGACATGCCGAACCAGCACGACATGCTGACGGGGTCCGACTCCGGAGGGCGCGCGGTGATCGGGGCCGCCGCCGTGACCACGTGCGGCAACTGGACGAGCAACAGCACGGGGAACGCCATCGTCGGGCATCACGATCGCCTCGGCGGCGGCAACTCGTCCTGGAACGCGGCGCACTCGTCGGCGGCGTGCAGCCAGGAGGCGCTGGTCAAGACGGGAGGCGCCGGCCTGTTCTACTGCTTCGCGGCGAACTGAGGAGTCTTTAGGCTCTAGGCTTTGGGCTTTAGGCTTTAGGCTAAAGACCAAAGACCAATCTAACGTCCACTCCAGCGAGGGGGTCGTTTGGCGAGGAACGCCGCGACCCCCTCCTGGAAGTCTGCGCTCCCGTAGCACATCTCAATCAAATCCCGCGCATCCCCGGATGCGATGCGGCGAAGCGCCATCAACCGGCGCGTCATTTCCTTGGTGGCGCGAACGGTGAGCGGCGCGTTCGAGGCAATCTCCGTGGCCAGCTCACGCACGACCCCGCCGATGACGTCCGCCGGCACGACACGATTCAGCATGCCCATGGCGAGCGCCTCGGCCGCCGGAACGAGGCGGCCCGTGAACAGCATCTCCTTCGCGTGCCCCGGGCCCACCAGCTCGACGAGCCGGCTGAACGCCGCGCCTGTCACGCAGTTGCCGAGCGTGCGGGCGATGGGCACGCCGAACTTGGACTCCGGTGTTGCCACCCGTACATCGCAGGCCACCGCGATTGCACAGCCGCCGCCGACGGCAAATCCCTCGATCTGCGCGATGGTCGGCTTCCTCACCTGCTCCAGCCGGTCCAGGACCTCGGTGATGTGCCGCTCGTACGTCACGCCGTCGGCCGGTGTCCGGAACTGTTGAAATTGCGAGATATCGGTGCCGGCGACGAAGGCCTGTCCTCCTGCGCCGCGAAGGATCAACACGCGCACGCCGTCGTCGCGGTCAACCTGCTCGCAGGCGTCGATCAGCGCGTCGTACATCCCCCAGGTCATCGCATTGCGCGCCTGCGGACGATTGAAGGTCAGAACGGCGAGGGGGAGGTCAATCTGGAAAATCGTGTCAGCGGCAGTCACGCGTAAGTCTTACCACGCTTCCCCGCACGCCGGGAGCTTCGTGGTTGAATACGGTCATGCAGTCCACCTGGAATGGCGCACTCGATGGCGTGCGCGTAGTCGATGTCACGCAGGTCATGGCGGGTCCGTTCTGTACGATGCTGCTGGCCGATTTCGGAGCCGATGTCATCAAGATCGAGCCGCCTTCCGGCGACATGACCCGACGGATGCCAGGAGGCGTGGGCACGGATACGCCGGCCTACAACGCGGTCAACCGCGGCAAGCGCAGCGTCGTCCTCGATCTCAAGACACAAGCGGGACGCGACGCGGTGGCGAAGCTCGCCGCGTCGGCCGACATCTTTGCCGAAAACAGCCGACCCGGCGTCATGGCGAATCTCGGACTCGACTACCCGACGCTGGCTGCCCGCAACCCGCGCCTCATCTACGCGTCCATCTCCGGCTACGGGCAGACTGGGCCCGACCGGTCGAAAGGCGGACTGGATCTCATCGCGCAGGGGGTGTCCGGCATCATGTCCGTGACAGGCGAGTTGGGAGGCCCGCCGGTCAAGTCGGGTGTGCCGCTGACCGATCTGGGTGCTGCGCTCTTCGCGGTGGCCGGCATTCTCGCGGCCCTTGCGCACCGGAACCACAGCGGCAGCGGTCAGCACGTGGAAACGTCGCTGGTCGAAGCCGGTGTGGCGCTGTCGGTGTGGGAGGCGACCGAGTATTTTGCCGGCGTCGGGGTGCCCGGGCCGCTCGGGTCCGCGCACCGGATGGTGGCGCCGTATCAGGCCATTCAGTGTGCCGATGGCTACGTCACCATCGGAGCGTCCAACGACCGTCTCTTCGGGCACCTGTGCGAGGTGTTGGGACATCCTGAGTGGGCCGGCCTGCCGGAATTCGCCGACAATCCCAGCCGTGTGCGCAACCGCGTCGCGCTTGCCGGCCGCATCGAGTCGGTCACCCGACATCGCCCCACACGCCATTGGCTGGACGCGTTCGAGTCGCGGGACATCCCGTGCGGGCCGATCAACAACTACGCCGAGGTGTTCGCGGATCCGCAGATCGTCGCGCGCGAGATGGTCGTGGACGTTCCTCATCCGACGCTCGGACCGCTGCGCGCCCTGGGATCGCCCATCAAGATGAGCGCCACGCCGGCGATGGTGCGACGCCGCGCACCGCGGCTGGGCGAGCACTCTGCGGAGATCCTCCGCGACGCAGGGTTCGCCGAGGCAGAAGTCGCTGAACTGCTGGCGCTCTGACTCGAGTCCCGAAGCTCACTTCATCTGCTGATCACGAACCACCGAGGCACAGAGGCACCGAGACCAAACATTAGGGCATTTCTCAGTGTCTCGGTGTTCCGTACTCACGAGCAACACACGCGAACTTCCGGGATCAACTCAACGCCCCGCGCGAGTCTGCCGACAGGACGAGGCGTTCGGTGGTGATCGTGCCGAGCAGTTGCGGAGCGGCGCCGGGAAGGAACACGGCCATCGCGCCTTCGGGCAGCACGTCGTCGGGAAACATTCGTCCGGTCGCCATCTCGAGCGGTGTCCGGTGGCCAACGAGCACGCGATTCATGCCGGGCCCCGGCGGCGTCCGAAGCAGTCGTCTGGTCGCCTCGATCATCGCGCGCAGCTCACCGCCGGCGTAATCGTCGGCCACCAGATCCATCGTGACGCGGACGTGGCCTTCGCCGAAGGCCAGCTCCGCCGTGTCACGAGCGCGGAAGACCGGGCTTGCCAGAATCTCGTTGAGCGGGACGCGGAGGGCGCGAAGCGCACGCCCGAGACTGCCCGCCTGACGCATGCCGTCCGACGACAGATTCCGCTGGCCGGCGCGGTCGCCCAGACGCCCGGTGTCGATCTCGCGCTGGTTTGTGGCTGCATGCCGGAGGTAGATCACCTTGCCGCCATCCTGTATCGCGGCGACGAGTATCTCTGCTGCCGATTGCGCCGGCGCGCCCCGCGCGGAGAGCAGCACGCCACCAGCGGCGATGAGGAACCGCCTCCGGGGGAAGTCCATCGACGCGCTCATGCGAATGCCGCCAGCATCGCGCGCATTGTACCTCCACGTGATCCATGGACGGCTTCGCACGGCAGAGGCTGAGATCTACCGTGCCGTATAATGACCAGATAGTGTCCGTTGGTGATCGTGTCGCTGATCGTCGTCGTACCCGGTTCACGATTCTGCTCATCGTTGCCGCCGTGCTTGCCCTGTGTCTGGGCACGCGCGCGCAGAATTCCGTGGCCGGAGGTACCGGTCCGACCGCAGCCGCCGGCATAACGACGACAAGCCATCCCCCGCTGCCGGGGCATCCGTCCCTCTACTGGCTCGTGCCGGAGTCGTTGATGTCTCGCGAGGGGGGACGACAGCCGGCTCCATCGGCTGCCGAGCTGTTCGCACGCGGCGCAATGCTCATTGACTCTGGGGATTTCGCCGCTGGCCTGCCGCTCGTCCAAGGTCCAGACCTCGCGGCCAGTCCGCTGGCGCACTACAGCCGGTACTACACCGGTGTGGCGCTCCTTGGCCTCCACCGGTTCGACGAGGCGGAGGTCGCGCTCGCGTCGATCAAGGGCGATGTCGAAGGATACCTCGAGCAAGCCGTGCCGCTGCGAAGGGCGGACATCGCGCTGGCCCGCGCGGACGCGGAGGAGGCGGCAGACATTCTCGAAGACCTGAGCGACGAGGAGGCGCTGACCTCGCCCGAGGACGTGCTCCTGCGTCTTGGCGCAGCACTCGAGGCGGCGGGCAAGTATGAGAAGGCCGTAAAGGCGTACCAGCGCGTGTACTACGAGTTTCCGCTCAGCACCCAGGCAGCGGAGGCGCAGACTGGCATCGAGCGGCTTCAGACTCCGGCCCTGATTCCCCCCGACCGGTTCCGGCTGGAGCTCGATCGTGCGGAGCGGCTGTTTTCAGCGCGTCGCTGGGCGCAGTCTCGCGCGGCGTTCGTCGCGCTCGCGCGTGCGGCGATCAACGACGATGCCGATCTCGTGGCCCTCCGCCTGGCCGAATGCGACTATTACCTCAATCGGCCTCGTGCGAGCCGGGACGCCCTGCGTCCGTATCTGCACAGCGGGTCGCGCGAGGCGGAGGCCCGGTTCTTCCATCTGTCGGCGACGCGGGCCCTTGGGGATCGCGTCACCTACGTGACGCTGGCGCGCGGCCTGGTCGCCGATCACCCGGAGGGCGTCTGGGCGGAAGACACGCTCAACAACCTGGCGTCGCATTACATCGGCGCCGATGACGACGACGAGGCGGACCGGGTGTTGCGCGACCTGATGCGGCGCTTTCCGCGCGGGCGCTATGCGGATCGCGCCGCATGGAAGGTCGGATGGCGGGCGTACAAGCAGGATCGGTTCGCCGACGCGGCCGCGACGTTCGAGGCGGCCGCCGCGACGTTTTCGCGAGCCGACTACCGCCCTGTGTGGCTGTACTGGGCCGCGCGTTCTCACGATCAGCTCGGCGAACGCGCCGCAGCGAACACGCTCTACCGCGTGGTCGTCGCCGATTATCAGAACTCGTACTACGGCCGGCTGGCATCCGCGCTGCTCGCCGACCGGCGTGAGCCGCCCGTGCGCGCGATCGTCGCCACCGACCCACCGGCGAGCACGACGCGTCGGCTCGTCCCGAACGAGGCGGTGATCCGTGCGCTAGTCGCGGTCGAGCTGTATGACGCGGCGCTCAACGAAGTGGACTACGCCCGCCGCGCATGGGGCGACTCGGCGCCGCTGCAAGCGACGATCGCGTGGATTCGTCATCGTCGTGGTTTCGCCGAGGGCGCATCCGAGCGCTTTGCCGATGTACGGGGCGCGATCACGATCATGCGTCGCGCCTATCCGCAGTTCATGGCGGCCGGCGGCGAGCAGCTGCCGCCGGACGTCCTTCGGGTGATTTTTCCGCTGGATTACTGGCCGCTGATCAGGAAGTATTCGGACGCCCATCGGCTCGACCCGTACCTGATGTCCGCTCTGATCGCGCAGGAGTCGACCTTCACCGCGGACGTGCGCTCCTCCGCCAACGCCGTCGGTTTGATGCAGCTGATTCCGTCAACGGGGCGGAGCTATGCCAGGAAGATCGGCGTGCGCTACTCAGCAGGCGCGCTCACACAGCCGGAAACCAACATCCGGCTCGGGATGCGCTATTTCAGGGATCTGATGGACCGATTCGGCGGCGCGCATTATGCGCTGGCGAGCTATAACGCCGGTGAACGCCGCATCGCGGAGTGGATCGCGGAACGCCCGGCCTTCGAGCCGGACGAGTTCATCGACGACATCCCGTTCCCCGAGACGCAGAACTATGTGAAGCGGATTCTCGGTACGGCTGACGACTACCGGCGGCTCTACGGGGGCGGTCTGCTCAGCACCACCCCGCCGAACCGCTGACCGATGGCGAATCTCCTCGAGCTGACAGCGCTCGCCGAACCCACGCATTTCTGGTTTCAAGGGCTCCGCAGTCATGTCGCGCCGGTGATCGAGGAGATCGCCGGGGGGCGTCGCGATCTTCGTATCCTCGACTGCGGATGTGGCACCGGCTACAACCTCAACGTGCTGTTGCGGCCTCATGGGCGGACGTTCGCCTTCGATCTTCACGAGGATTCGATGCGGCGGGCGCGCGCAACCGAGCGACCGATCGTCCGCGCGGACGTGGAACGCATTCCGTTTGCCTCGGGCAGCTTCGACCTGGCCACCTCGTTCGACGTGGTCCAGAGCGTGCCGGACGACCGCAGGGCGCTGCGCAAGATGGTACGAGTGCTCCGGCCCGGAGGGTATGTCGTGCTCAACGTGACCGCGCTCGACATCCTGCGCGGCGACCACAGCGACGTGTGGGGGGAGCTGCGCCGCTACAACACCGCCAGGGCCACGCGCCTGCTGGCCGACACCGGTCTGCAGGTGGTCCGGATCTCCTATCTGTTCGCGTCGCTGCTGCCGCTGATGCTGGCCGTCCGAAAGGTGCAGGCGCTGTTCCGCCCGTTTCGGGCGCCGAGAGGTGATGCCGACCTGTCGGTGCCACCCGCACCGATCAACGCCACGCTGGCCTGGGTGGTGAGACGGGAAGCGGCGCTGGCGCGCCGTGTGCCCATGCCCTTTGGGAGTTCGTTGCTGATCGTGGGACGAAAGCCCGGCTAGGGCATTTCGCACCCACGGGCCACGCCCCTCGACGTTGCTCGGGGCGTCCTGAGCGGCAGCCGAAGGACGGAGACACGGAGACACAGTGCTTTGGTCCTGAAATCAGATCCCAAGATGTCCGCACTCCGTGTCTCTGCGTCTCTGTGGCTTGTCGAAATGACGACCGGTCAGAAACGCACGAAGATGCCGAGGTACGGTCCCTTCATTTCGAGGTGGCCGGTGTCCGCATCGACCTCGTAGTCGGCAGTCACGGACCGGTAACCGACCTGCGCCCCGACATTCCTCGAGCCGAACGTGCCGTTGATGTCGAAGTCGACAAACGTCACGTCGAAGTCGGTCCTGGGAATCTTCAACCCTGAGAATTCACCCGTGATCGCGATCGTGGGGGAAATGTACCCACGCCCGATGATCCCGAGCGTGGCAGCAGGGACCGTGACGTCGGTGCTGGCGGCCGACCGCAGCACGGGGCTGTCGACCGACGCGACCATCTGGTTGATCTCCACGCCGGTGATGACGCCGAAGAAGCCCCGACTGCTCGACACGACGTCCCACTCGTAGCCGATCTTCCACAGGTCCCACTCGATGTCGGTCGTGGCGGGCGCGCCAATCGTGAACCTCCGCCCCTGGAAGGTGAAGGTCCGCTGGATCGTCGCGTCGGCTTCGTAGCTGAACTTCACGTAGCTGAAACGGAACTTATGGCTGCGCCCGAGCGCCGCACGAAATTCGCGAAACCACTTGTCCTCGATGCCGAACTCCTCGACGAAATCCACTTCGTCGATGCTCAAGCCCGAGACGGCGTCGGTCGAGAGCGTGAGCGTTGGAGAAGGCTTCCAGAACATCACGCCCAATTCGGCGACATGACCCTGCGCGTCGGCGCGCACGGCAGACACGGCAAGCGCACTCAGGCACAGTGCAACGGTCACGAATCGGGTTCGCATATGCGCGTTATCGGCCCACCGGCGGCCGGTCATTAGCCGCGCGCACCATATACTGAAGACGTGTCGCCCGCTCGCAGGCTGTTGGGCTACGTGCTCCGGTATCGCCGCGCGTTCGTCGTCGGCCTCGTCTGTGTCGCCGGAACCGCCGCCGTCGGCCTCGCGAGTCCATGGGTCTTGAAGCTCGCCATCGACGACCTCGCGCAAGGCGTCGATACGGCCAAGGTGCGATTCTATGCGGTGATGGTGTTCGCGCTGGCCGCCCTTGGCGGTGTGTTCCGCTTCCTGATGCGCAGGGTCATCATCGGGGCGTCTCGCGACATCGAGTACGACATGCGCAACGATTTCTTTGCGCACCTGCAGCGCCTCGATCTCGCATATTTCCAGCATCACCGCACCGGCGATCTGATGTCGCGCGCCACCAACGACCTGAGTGCCGTGCGCATGATGATTGGCCCGGCCGTGATGTACTCGGCCACCACCGCGCTCACGTTCATCGTCGCGATCGGCCTGATGCTGTCGATCAACGGCCGGCTGACGCTCATCGCACTGGTGCCGCTCCCGTTCATTTCCATCTCGGTGAAGTACTTCGGCGGCGTCATCCATCGGCGGTTCGAGCGGATTCAGGAGCAGTTGTCGGAGATCAGTGCGATGACGCAGGAAACGCTGTCCGGCGTGCGCGTCGTCCGGGCGTACGGCCAGGAGGCGTTCGAGGACGAGCGTTTCAGGCAGGCGAACGACGAGTACGTGCGCCGGAACAGAGGGCTCATCCAGGTCCAGTCCCTGTACTACCCCATCATGGGGCTGTTCATGGGCGTCGGAGCGCTCCTGGTGCTCTGGCTCGGGAGCCGTGACGTGGTCGCCGGCCGCATGACCGTGGGCGAGCTGGTCGCGTTCAATGCCTATCTGATGATGCTCTCCTGGCCGATGATCGCGTTCGGGTGGGTCACCAACCTGCTGCAGCGCGGCATGGCCTCGTGGAACCGCATGCTCGAGGTGTTCGACGCTCCACCACAGATCACCGATGCACACGCGACGCAACAGATGGCCTCCGTCGAACACATCACCGGCGACATCGAGTTCCGTCACCTGACATTCGCGTACGGCGATCGGGTGGTGCTGCGCGATGTGTCGGCCGTGCTGCCGGCCGGCACGACGACGGCCATCGTGGGCGCGACCGGATCGGGCAAGTCGACGCTGCTCGGCCTGTTGCCGCGTCTCCACGAGCCGCCGGCCGGAACGGTACTGGTCGATGGCGTCGATGTCCGTCACATCCCGCTCGCCGTGCTGCGCGGCGCCATCGGCTTCGTGCCGCAGGAACCGTTTCTGTTCGGGGCCACGATTGCGGAGAACATCGCGTTCGGCGCCAGCGCCAGCCAGGACCAGCGGGAACGCATCGAGCATGGAGCCGGGGTGGCCCGACTCGACAAGGATGTCGTGAGCTTTCCACACCGCTACGACACCACCATCGGCGAGCGCGGCATCACGCTGTCGGGCGGTCAGAAGCAGCGTACGGCGCTTGCGCGCGCGCTGCTGATCGATCCGAACATCCTCGTCCTCGACGACGCCCTGTCGGCCGTCGATACCTACACGGAAGAGGAGATCCTGGGTCGCCTCCGCGGCGTGATGCGCCAGCGGACGTCGATCATCGTGTCGCATCGGGTGTCGACGGTCCGCCATGCGGATCAGATCCTCGTCCTCGGCGAGGGGCAGATCGTCGAACGGGGCACGCACGACGAGCTGCTCGCTGCCAACGGCGTCTACGCGGACTTGTACCGGATGCAGCTGCTCGAAGAGGAGCTGGCCGCGTCGTGATGCACGAAGACGAAGTCCTCGGCAAGGCGTACGACGCCCGGTTGATGCGCCGGCTCCTCACGTACTTGCATCCATATCGCACGCAGGTCGCGCTGGCGGTCGCTGCGATCATCGCGCACTCGCTCGTCGAGCTGGTACCTCCCTATCTCACCAAGCTCGTCATCGACGACTACATTCCAGCCCGGGATCTGTCCGGTCTCGCCGTTGTCGCCGTGCTGTTTCTGCTGACCCTCTGCGGCTCGTTCGCTTTCGAGTATCTGCAGACGTCGACGATGCAGATGATCGGGCAGCGCATCATGTTCGATCTGCGCATGCAGATTCACGGTCGTCTACAGCAGCTCGACATCCGGTTCTACGACAGGAACCCGGTGGGCCGCCTGATGACGCGGGTGACCACCGACGTCGACGCGCTGAACGAGCTGTTCACCTCCGGTGTGGTGGCGGTGTTCGGCGACGTGTTCACGCTCGCCGGCATCATGGCCGTGCTCATCTGGATGGACTGGCGGCTCGCCATCGTCGCGTTCTCGGTGCTGCCGCTCATCGCGCTCGTCACGCAGTGGTTTCGCGTCAACGTTCGCGAGTCGTATCGGATCGTGCGACTCTGGATCGCGCGCATCAACGCGTTCCTGCAGGAGCGGATCACCGGAATGGCAACCGTGCACCTGTTCCGGCGTGAGGCGCGTGATTTCGCCGCGTTCGACGGCATCAACCGCAGCCATCGCGACGCCAACGTCCGATCGATCTTCTACTACGCCGTGTTCTATCCGGCGATCGAGCTCGTCAGCGCGCTCGCCTCGGCCCTCATCATCTGGGTGGGCGGCGGCTGGGTGGTGCAGGATACGCTGACGCTCGGGTCGCTCGTCGCGTTTCTGATGTACGCGCAGCGGTTCTTCAGGCCGATCAGCGACATGTCGGAGAAGTTCAACGTGCTGCAGGGGGCCATGGCGTCGTCCGAGCGCATCTTCGGCGTGCTCGACACGCCGGTGCAGATTGCCTCGGCGCTCCGGCCCGTGTCGCCGACGGGACGAGGCGCGATCGCTTTCGAGCACGTCACGTTCTCGTACGTGGACGGCGAGCCTGTGCTCCGCGACGTCTCATTTCGTGCCGAGCCGGGCGAGCGCATTGCCATTGCCGGCGCCACGGGCGCCGGGAAGACGACGATCGTCAGCTTGCTGCTCCGGTTCTACGACGTGCAGCAGGGGCGTATCACCATCGACGGCGTGGACATCCGGGAGATCGATCTCGCACGATTGAGGGCGATGTTCGGTCTGGTGCTGCAGGATGTCCATCTATTTTCTGGAACCATCGCCAGTAATGTCCGGTTGGGCAACAGTGGCGTCAGCGACAACCAGGTGCGAGCCGCCATCGAGGCGGTCCATGCCGACACGTTCGTCGACCGCCTGCCAGGCGGTATCGCCACGCCGGTCGCGGAGCGTGGCGCCACGTTGTCGGTGGGTCAGAAACAGCTGCTGTCGTTTGCCCGTGCCCTGGCCTTCGATCGCCCGGTGCTCGTCCTGGACGAGGCCACATCGAGCGTGGACACGGAAACGGAGCTGCTCATCCGCGATGCCCTGAACGTCGTCATGCGAGGGCGCACCACCATCGCGATTGCGCATCGGCTCTCCACCATTCAGGGTATGGACCGGATTCTGGTGTTCCACAAGGGGCAGCTTCGCGAGTCCGGGACGCATCAGGCGCTGCTGGCGGAACGGGGCATCTATCACCGGTTGTACCGCCTGCAGTTCGCCGCGACCGTCGAGACCCGCGCCACCTCGACCGCGTAATCGGGCATTTCGCTTGCACCTGCAGCAGCCGGACGCCGTCGCACACGGCAGGCTTGTGACAAACGTCGCCCTCCGAGGAGCAGGAACGAAGGCATGGACGTGAACGAGCAGCGCGCATTCCGGAACCGAAGCGAAGCAGGCCGGGCACTGGGCGCCCAGCTGCGGACCTACGGGGGGCGCAACGACGTGGTCGTCCTGGCCCTGCCGCGCGGCGGTGTCCCCGTGGCCTACGAAGTGGCACGCCTGCTCGAGGCGCCACTTGATCTGTTCCTCGTGCGCAAGCTCGGCACCCCAGGACACAAGGAGCTGGCGATGGGTGCCATCGCCTCTGGCGGGGTCCGTGTGCTCAACGACGACGTCGTGCGGTGGTATGGCGTCACGCCGGAGGACGTCGAGATGGTGGCGCGAGAGGAGGAACGCGAGCTCCAGCGCCGGGAGATGACCTATCGCGATGGACGCGACATGGTGCCGATCGAAGGTCGCGTCGCGATTCTCATTGACGACGGGCTGGCCACCGGGTCGACGATGCGGGCGGCCGTCAAGGCCGTGAGGCAGAGCCGCCCCTCTCGTGTCGTGGTCGCCGTTCCCGTGGGCGCACGGGAAACGTGCGACGAACTCTCCGCAATCGCCGATGAGGTCGTCTGCGTGCGCACGCCGGAGCCGTTTTCAGCCGTGGGGGAGTGGTACGTGGACTTCGATCAGACGACGGATGACGAAGTCCGGCGCCTGCTGCATGTGCGGTAAGCCGTCTTGCACTTCGACAAGCCACAAAGGCGCAGAGACATGGAGTCTCGCGCGGTCAGGCGAACCGTGTCGGCCTGACCTCCATAGGGCTTCATCATCGTCAACACAACCGATCTCCAGTGTAGACACGGAGACAGCGGAAATTCCTTCTTGTCCAGGTGGCCCATGAAGGAGAGGCAGCGACGCTGCGGGCGCGCTTACGGTTCGTTCGTGATCGGTACGATTGGGACGGCGGGCGGAACGGATACGTTGGCCGTCGGAGTGGCCGGGGCGGTCGAGACGTCCGATGATGCGGGATGCAACGGGTCGCGGCTCGTGTCAGACGGACCGTCGAGCGCCGCCTCGGTCGCACGCTCGTCAGCACCTGCACCGGATGTGGAGGTCGGCGCCGGCGGCGCGGCGGCGCGCGCCGCTTCGCGCCGCCGGAACAGCCGCTCGACGAGACTCGGCGTGCTCGCGCTCGGGTTCCACCCGAGCCGCAGCACGGTGAGCTCCACCGGTCGTCGTCCAAACGCCAGCGCCTCATGGCAGCTCCACATGTACAGGTCGAGCACGCGTCCCTGCACCGCAGGACCCGTATCCATGATCGTGTAGACGCCGTTGTACTTGGTGTCGTGTGTGCTGACATTCACGACGCTACCGACGGGCAGGATGACGGGATCGGAAGCTGCAATACCGGTTCGCACCCCAACGCCCGACGCGGTCGTCGTGCCCTTGCAGTAGGCGGTGGCGGTGAACACGAGCCGTGCTCCCGCGACGGGCAGCGTGGGATCAACAGGCCCGGCCGGGTTCCTCTGGCGCAGGTCGAACATGCTGGCCTCGTACAGCAGTACGAAGCCGATGACGGCGATGCAGGTGACCGCCAGCTGTCGGCCTGGAAAGCGCGAGATGAGGCGGCGTTTCATCATCGAAAGTGTTCGAACCCTTCTGGCAGCGGCCGCTCACCCTCCGCCGTTCGGAGCGAAAGCCGCGGCTCCCGTGTTACGACGCCGATTCGCGTCACCGGCACATTGACGGCCTGTCGAACGGCGCGCAGGCGCCGCTCGCGCGCGCGCGGAACCGTGAACAGCAGTTCGTAATCGTCCCCGCCACCAAGTGCCCCCGTCACGGCGTCACGCCCCTCCTCCTCGTGCCAGTGCCGCACTACGTCTGTTATCGGCAGCGCGCCGGCGTCGAGCACCATGCCGACGTGTGACGCCTCGGCAACCTGCCGCACGGCGTCGGCCAGCCCATCGCTCAGGTCCATGCACGCCGACGCGGCGCGGGCGCCCGCCAGCCCGATCCCCGCACGAACGCGTGGATCCGGACGCAGGTATCGCCGTTGCTGCTCGGCCAGTTCGCGCGACCCTCCACGCTGCAGCGACACCAGCCCCACCAGCGCATCGCCGATCGTACCGGTCACGTACACCCCGTCGCCGGGACGCGCGCCGGCTCGCGTCAGCAGACGCCGTCGACGCACGGTTCCGGTGGCCGTCACATCGACCACCAGCGGCCCAGGCGAACGCGAAATGTTGCCGCCGACGACGGCGACGCGGTGCAACGCTGCCAGCGCCAGCAACCCATCGAGCAGGCCGTCGACGACGGCCACGTCGAGCGCGTCGGGCAGCACCAGGGAAAGCAGCGCCACACGGGGTCGCGCACCCATGGCCGCCAGATCGCTCAAATTGACAGCGAGCGCACGGTGCCCGATGGCGTCCGGCGCCACGAACCGATGGTCGAAGTGCACGCCTTCGACCTGCACGTCGGTGGTCAGAACCTCCAGCGAGCCGCGCACCGGCTCTACGACAGCGGCATCGTCGCCCGGTCCGACCACGACCCAATCCGGCATCGCCAGCCGCGCCGTAATGCGATGAACGAGCGCGCGTTCGCCGAGGTCGGCTACGGTGCGAGTGGGCAACTCAGAAGGGAGGAGGACGCCCCGCTTTGCCGTGTGGGGAGGTCGAATGAACCTGCGAAAGCAGGTGGAACCGCTGTTATCGGTCGCGCTTCAGGCTTCCTCACCACAGAGGCATGCACAACACGCGACCTCGCGGCTCACTTGGGTGATGACGTTGGCTCAGACGAGCCTCCGAACCATCACGGGCAAAGCAGGAGCTTTAGGGATCTTAGCCCGCGGGCGGGGGCAGGTCAAGCCGTCTAAATAGCTGATAGCAGAGCAGTTAATAGCTTGCGAGGATGGTCGTTACAGGCGTGAGCCGCCCGCGTTCAGTGCTCCGGAGTCGCTCAGAATCTGATCGACGAGCTGTTCCAGCCGCACAGCCCGCTCGTTGAGTTCTCCGTCAGCGACCGACTGGTGCTGACGCGCCCGGAAGTATTCGTCTGCCAGGTTGAGAGCTACCAGGATGGCCAGGCCGAGCATGTCGGTCGTGGGCGCCGCGTCGGACGCGGCGCGCATCTTCTTGTCGACATACGAGGCGAGCTCGCCGACGTAGGTTGGATCCAGGCCGCTGCGGATTGGATAGCGCTGTCCGGCGATTTCAACGGTGACAACGCCGCTCATGGGAGACAGGTCTCGTCTTTGGTCTTTGGTCTTTGGTCTTTAGGGTGGACCAACGACCAAACCAGCCAAGGGCTCTGCCCTTGATATCCCGATGAGGATTGCCCTTGGCTGGTTGGCAGTGTCTTCTTGGCGCGCTCCGCGCGCCTAGGACCGCTATACGGATTCACAACGAGTACCAGAATTCGCGTTAAGAGCCGCATAGCGGTCCAAAGACCAAAGACCAGAGACTAGAGACATTCAGATAGCCTCCAGGTGCGAGAGCATCTCAGCCACGCGTTGCCGAACGGCTTCCCGCTCCTCGCGGAGCGCGTCGAGCTCGGCGCCGGCGCCCTGCGCCTCGGCCAGGCGCGCACGCAGGGCATCGATGTCCTGCAGGAGGCGCCGGTTCTCGTCCGCCGCTCTGGCCTGTTCGGCGCGCAGCCCCGTGACGATGTTCACAAGAAGTTTGATCTTTTCCTCGAGCCGATCGATCGGGTCGAGATCGACCGCGCGCGCCACCGCCTGCTTTGCCATCCGTACCGCCTCACGTTGTGGAGAGGAGTGTTGCGCGCCGATGGTAACACAGGTGACAGCTACCGCTGAACCGCTCCGTACCTTTCTTTCAGCGCCGCGATGACGCGATCCATTGCAAGCTGTGCTTCTGCATCGGTGAGCGTTCTGTCAGATGACCGGAAGGTCAGACGCAGCGCCAGGCTGATCTTGCCGTCGGGAATACCCTTGCCCTGGTACCGATCGAATTCGCCGACGCGTACGAGCGTCGCGGGTGCCGCATCGCGAATCGCGCGCCGGATTGCGGCGGCTGTGAGGGTGTCGTCAATCAGGATGGAGATATCGCGTGTGACGGATGGATAGCGTGGCAGCGGCATCACGCGCACGGTTCGGCCGGCGGCGACCTGTTCCAACGCTTCGAGATCGATTTCGGCCACGTACACGGGATCGCCGCCCGGCAAACCGTGGGATTCGGCCAGGGTCGCCGGGAGCCGACCCATCGCGCCGATATGGATGTCCCCTTCACCAGCGGTGACGCCGGCGCGTTGTCCCGGCACCAGCCATGCGTCATGGGAAGGGACTGTGTGCGCCTGGACGCCGGCGGCGTCGCACACACGCTCGACGACAGCCTTCATGTCGAAGAAATCGACCCCACGACCGGAACCGCTCCAGTGCTCCGGTGCGGCGATGCCAGTCCATGCACACGCGACTGTCCGGCGCTCACCACGGGATCGGGTAAAGCGTGCGCCCACCTCGAACAACCGGACGTCGCGCTGCTCGCGCCGGCGGTTGTGCGCCACCGCGTCGAGGAGGCCTGGCAGAACCGACGGTCGCAGGACGGCAAAGTTCGCCGACAACGGGTTGGCGATGGGCACCAGGTCGCGCTCGGAGGCAAATGGGGCTGCTGCCGGCTCGCCCATGAAGCCGAACGTCACAGCCTCGGAGAATCCGGCGGCCGTCAGCACGGCACGCAGCTGGCGTACGCGAGCGATCCTGGGATCCAGAGGGGGCGGCGCAGACGTCAGCGCCGGGAAGGTGACCGGCAGGCGGTCGAAGCCGTAGTGCCGCGCCACCTCCTCGATGAGATCGACCTCGCGGGCGGCATCGACGCGATGGGTCGGGACGGTCACGTCCCAACCATCGGCAACCTCGCGCAGCGTGAAGCCGAGGCCGTCCAGGATGCGGCGCACATCGTTGTCGGGAACCGAACCGCCGAGTACACCACTGATTCGTGATCGCCGCAGATGAAGCGTCGTGGGCTCTATCCGTGTCGGGTATCGATCCACGATCGGGCCCCGTCGCCGGCCGGCGCCCATCGCTTCGATCAGCGCGAGCGCGCGCGTCATGGCCACGACGGGCAGCGCGGGGTCGGCGCCGCGTTCGAAGCGCACGCTGGCTTCCGTCCTGAGTCCGAGTGTCTTGCTCGTCCGGCGAACGGAGGCGGGGTTGAAGTACGCGCTCTCGAGCACGATTGTCTTCGTTGAGTCCGTCACCTCGGAATGAGCGCCGCCCATCACGCCTGCGACGGCCACGGCACGCTCGGCATCTGCAATGACCAGCATGTCGGGCGAGAGCGTCCGCTGCTGCCCATCGAGCGTCTGCACCATCTCACCCGGCCGCGCGGTTCTGACGCGAATCTGAGCGCCCGCCAGCCTGGCCAGGTCGAAGGCATGCATCGGATGCCCCATCTCGAGGAGTACGTAATTGGTGACGTCGACGATGTTGCTGATGGGACGGATGCCGGCCGCGTGCAGTCGCGCCTGCATCCAGTCGGGAGAAGAGCCGAGGGTGACGTCTGCAACCGCCCCGACGTAACGCGGGCAGAGATCGGCGTTCTCGATGGCGATGTCGACTGCCGTGGGCACATCGGCCGCGTCGGCGGGTCCGCCTCCTTCGATCTGCGGTTCGGCGGAACCCGCCCCACGTACCTCCGGTGTACGTCCGGCGGGTGCGGCCGGAGACCGACCCGGCGTCAGGAGCGGCAGCCCGCACGCGACGCCGACTTCACGGGCCATTCCGATCATCGACATGCAGTCGGGTCGGTTGGCGGTGATCTCGACATCGAGCACGGCGTCGTCGCCGAGCCGCTCGACGGCTTCCACGGCGAAGCCACGCACCGACATCGTCCGCGCGAGCGCGTCCGCCGAGTCCTGCACCTGCACGAGCTCCCGGAGCCACGACAGCAGGATTCTCACAGGGGAAACTGCTCCAGGAAGCGCAGATCGTTCTCGTAGAACAGGCGGATGTCATCGACGCCGTACTTCAGCATGGCGACGCGCTCCATCCCCATGCCGAACGCGAATCCGGTCACCTGCTCAGGGTCGTAGCCCACAGCCTCGAACACGGCCGGATGCACCATCCCGCTGCCCAGAATCTCGAGCCACCCCGTGTGCTTGCAGGTGCCGCACCCCGATCCGCCGCAGCTCTGACAGTTGATGTCCACTTCGGCGCTCGGCTCCGTGTACGGAAAGAAGCTCGGACGCAAACGCACCTTCACGTCGCCGAACAGTTCGCGCAGCATCGCTTCGAACGTGCCCTTGAGATCGGCCAGCGTGACCGCGCGGCCGACGACCAGCCCTTCGAACTGCTGGAACATCGGCGTGTGGCTCAAGTCCAGGTTGTCGCGGCGGTACACGCGTCCCGGGACGATGAGGCGGACCGGCGGCGGAAATGTCTTCATGTACCGGATCTGCATCGCCGACGTGTGGGTGCGGAGCAGTGTCGCGGCCCGGACCTGAGCGGCCGGGAGTCTGCCCTTGTGAGCGCCCCATGTGCCGCCGGCAATCGGCATCGCGAGATACAACGTGTCCTGCATGTCGCGCGCGGGATGATCCGGCGGCATGTTGAGCGCTTCGAAGTTGTGGTAGTCGTCTTCGACTTCGGGGCCTTCGAGGATCTCGTAGCCCATGCGGGCGAAGATGTCTTCGACCTGCTGCCGGACGCGCATCAGGGGATGGGTGCGGCCGATGGGAATCTCGCGCCTGGCGAGCGTGATGTCCACGGCGTCGGCCGGCGGGCGCGCCGCGTCGACGACGGCGCGCTTCTCCTCGAGCGCCGCTTCGATGTCGGCTTTGAGTGCGTTGACGAGCTGCCCGAATTCCCGCCGTTCTCCGGCTGGCACCGCTGCGATGTGCTTGAGAAGCACGGTGACCGACCCGCTGCGGCGACTCAGAAATTCGTCGTCCAGCGTCTTCAGGTCGCGGTCGGTGGCGGCGGTGGCGAGCCGCGCGTGGAAGCCCGCGCGCAACGCCTCGATGGCGGAGCGGTCAGACATGACATCAAGTCACAAGGCCCAGGTCACGAGGCTACAGACGGGACCACGAAGCACACGAAGATCGCGAATATCCGATCCAGGTTCGTGATTCGCGACCATCGTGGCCTTCGTGGTTCGCTGTAGGGACTTGTTGACGCGTGCCTCGATCAAGCGGACGGCTGGGCGGGCAGCGCAGCTTTGGCCTGCGACGCGACCTTGGCGAACGCGGCACTCTGCGTGACCGCCAGGTCGGCGAGCATCTTGCGATCGATCGCGACGCCCGCCACCTTCAGCCCGCGCATCAGCTGCGAGTAGGTGAGCCCGTTCTCGCGCGCGGCCGCGTTGATCCGGACGACCCACAGGCGGCGGAATTCGCGTTTCTTGTTCTTGCGGCCGACGTAGGCGTACTTGCCGGCCGTGTCGACCGCCTCCTTGGCGGCGCGATACAGCTTGCTCTTGGTCTGGAAATAGCCTTTCGCGCGCGACAGGAGCTTCTTGCGCTTGGCGCGTCGAACGGTCCCTCGTTTGACTCTCGGCATCTTGTTCTCTTCGATCCAGTTCGTAACCTGTGGCCTGTAGCTGGTAGCAAACAACAAGTCGCTTCGGCTACCAGCTACCGCCTGCCAGCTACCAGCTATTTATACGGCAGCATGCGGCGGAGCTTTGGCGCGTCTTGATGGGCGACCTCACGCAGCTTCCGCATCTTGCGCTTCAGCTTCGTGGTCTTGCCCGTCAGGATGTGGCGCTTGAACGCCGACGCGCGTCGGATCTTTCCCGTTCCGGTCTTCGTGAAGCGCTTGGCGGCGCCGCGGTGTGTCTTGAGTTTGGGCATGGTTCGGTCTTTTGGTCTTTGGTCTCTGGTCCTTAGTCTTTAGTCGACCAAAGACTATTCTTCCGTCGCCGCCTCCTGGGACCGCGGCTTTGCCGCGGACTTGCGTCCGGCGCGCTGCCCCAGAATCACGTGCATCTGGTTGCCTTCCATCCGCGGGTTCGTCTCCGGCATCGCCACATCCGCCAGCTCGCCCATCAGCCGCTCGAGGATGCGCTGCCCGATTTCCGGATGCGCCATCTCGCGGCCACGAAAGAAGATCGTCGCCTTGACCTTGTCGCCGTCGGTCAGGAAGCGCTCGATGTGCTTCTTCTTGAACTGGTAGTCGTGCTCGTCCACCTTCGGTCGGAACTTGATCTCCTTGACCTCGATGACGCGCTGGTGCTTCTTGGCTTCCCGGCTCCGCTTCTGCTCCTGGTACTGGTACTTGCCGAAATCCATGATTCGGCACACGGGCGGCACCGCAGTCGGAGAGATCTCGACCAGGTCCAGCCCTTTCTGCTTGGCAATCACAAGCGCCTGAGGAGGAGCCATGATCCCAAGCTGTTGTCCGCTGTCATCAATGACGCGGATCTCGCGCACCCGAATGCGCTCGTTGATGCGAGTGCGATCGTCACGGCGGGGCGAACGGTCGAAAGCGATAACTCCTCCTCGCAGGCCTCAGGGCCTGAGCCTCAGGCCTCCGCGGCCTCGGCGGTTTCCGTGTGTGCAGCCGGCTTGACGCCGGGATCCTTGCGCGCGATGTCATTCAGCGCGGCGCGCACGAAATCCTCGACGCTGCGAGGCCCCAGATCGCCGGCCGACCGGCTGCGCACCGAGATCGTCCCGTCGGCCGCCTCGCGATCGCCCGTCACCAGCATGTACGGGACCTTCTGCAGCTGCGCCTCCCGGATCTTATAGCCAATCTTCTCCTGCCGCTCATCCAGTTCGACCCGCAGCCCGGCAGACGCGAGGCGGTCGGTCACCTCCCGCGCATACGCCAGGTGGCGGTCCGAAATCGGCAGAACGACCGCCTGCACGGGCGCGAGCCACAACGGCCACGCGCCTGCAAAGTGTTCGATGAGCAGGGCGATGAACCGCTCGAAACTGCCAAAAATCGCGCGATGAATGATGACCGGCCGATGTTCGGCGTTATCGGCTCCAACGTAGGTCAGGTTGAACCGCTCCGCCTGCATGTAGTCGAGCTGGATCGTCGCACACTGCCACTTCCGGCCGATCGCATCGGTCACGTCGAAGTCGATCTTGGGGCCGTAGAACGCGCCATCGCCTTCGTTCACGGTGTAGGGCGCGCCCGCCGCCTCCAGCGCGCGTGTCAACTCTGTTTCGGCGTGAGTCCACGTGTCGATGGTGCCCAGGAACTCGGGCGGGCGCGTCGAGAGCTTCATTTCAGGGGAGAGGCCGAAGTCCGCGTACACCTGTTGCACCAGTCGCAGCAACCGCTCAACCTCCTGGCCGATCTGCGATTCCATGACGAAGCAGTGCGCGTCGTCCTGGCTGAACTGGCGGACGCGCGTCAGTCCGGAGAGCACGCCGGACGCCTCGTTCCGGTGCAGCGGCGTCTGCTCGTGGAAGCGGATCGGCAGGTCGCGGTAGCTCCGGACCTCGCTTGCGTACATCAGGAAGTGTCCGGGGCAATTCATCGCTTTCAGCCCCATCTGCTCGCCTTCGGTCTCGACGAGGAACATGTTCTGGCGGTAATGCTGCCAGTGCCCGGACGTTTCCCAGAGCGCCTTGTTGAACACGATCGGGGCCTTGACTTCCACGTATCCGGCCGGGACGAGCACGCTGCGCATGTAGTCGGCGAGCACGTTGTAGATGATCGTCCCCTTCTCGAGCCAGAACGCCTGACCTGGTGCCCAGGGATGGAACATGAACAGTTTCTGCTCGCGCCCGATCTTCCGGTGATCGCGCTTCCTGGCTTCTTCGAGGCGCTGTAAGTACGCCTGGAGTTCCTTCTCGGAAAAGAACGCGGTGCCGTAGATGCGCTGCATCGGCTGGTTGTGGGCGTCGCCTTTCCAGTAGGCGTTCGACGTACTGAGCAGCTTGAACGCCTTCAACCGTCCGGTCGACGGCACGTGCGGTCCGAGGCAGAAGTCGACGAACGTGTCGCGATCCTTGATCGTGTAGCAGGAAATCTCGGGCTGGTCCCCGGCTTTTTCGTCGATGAGCTGAACCTTGAGCGGCTCTCCCCGACTGCCGAAGAATTCCCGGGCTTGCTCACGCGGCCACATCTGCCGCTCGTACGGCAGATCCTGCTTGGCCATCTCCCGCATCTTCTGCTCGATGGCGTCGAGATCTTCAGGAACAAACGGGCGCGGCACGACGAAGTCATAGAAGAAGCCTTCGTCGATTGCTGGTCCAATCCCGCATTGCACGTCTGGAAACAACCTGGTCACCGCGGCCGCCAGCAGATGCGCGGTGCTGTGGCGATAGATGTGCAGCGCTTCCGGACTGGCGGGCGTGATCAGCCTGAGCGTCGCGTCGTTGTCGAGGCTGAACGAGAGATCCACGAGTCGTTGGTCGACGACGGCGGCCAGCGCGGCTTTCGCCAGGCGCGGCGAGATGGCGGCAGCCACGTCTCGCACCGGAGTGCCGGCCGGGACAGCACGGCTGGAGCCGTCTGGAAGCGTAATGGTGACGTCGCTCATCTGGATTGCTATCGGGGCTTCGCATGGCCCGCCTTCGCTCGCTGCGCGAGCTTCGGCGCGCAACCTTCGCGCTTGGCTTGCCAATCCACCTTCGCGCTCCGCGCTACGGTGGACAAGCCTCTTGGGCCTGCCAACCGAAGCTCGCGTGGCCGGCTTCGATGTCGAACCGGCGCGTGTGAGCGAAGGTTGGTAGGCGCGGGTGGACTCGAACCACTGACCTCCTCCGTGTCAGGGAGGCGCTCTAACCAACTGAGCTACGCGCCTATCTGTTGCA
>JBOGIR010000390.1:0-12318 GCA_050742335.1 Vicinamibacterales bacterium
CTTTGGTGGGGTCTGGTCTCCAGACGGACGGCGCCTGGCGTTTTCACACAGCGGGGATGGACACAACCTTTACTGGCAGGCAGCGGATGGCACCGGGGTTCCCGAGCGCCTGACGCAGCGCTCGAGACCCCAGCTGCCGGTCGCGTTCGCTCCTGATGCGAGCGTTCTCCTGTTCAACGAGCCACAGGGTGGCGTGCAGGATATCGGGATAGCGACGTTGAGCGGCGATCGGAAGTCAGAACTGATCCTCCAGACGCCGTTCGATGAAGAGAACCCCGAAGTATCTCCAGACGGCCGGTGGCTCGCGTATTCGTCGAACGAGTCGGGGCGCATGGAGATCTACGTGCGCCCGTTTCCAGATGTCGGCTCGGGACGCTGGCAGGTGTCGACCGACGGGGGCACGCGTCCGCTGTGGGCGCGGAACGGCCGCGAGCTGTTCTACTACGTCCCGCCCGGCACGATCGTCGCCGTCCCAATCCAGGCCGGTTCGCCGTTTGCGGCCGGCACCCCGCGCCCGCTATTCATTGGAGACTACCAGATGCCGGTGGCTGGCCGCGCGTACGACGTGTCACCCGACGGCCAGCGGTTCCTGATGATCAAGGCCGCGCCCGGTGAAGCGGCTGCGCCGCCCCAGATCGTCGTCGTGCAGCACTGGCTGGACGAGCTGAAGCGGCTGGTGCCGACGAACTGATCGCTCGTTCGGGCGTTCGGACCGTTGGGGCCCGCCTTCGCTCGCCGCTGGTTGCTTCCGGCGAGCTACGGCGAGGCCGCGCCGTAGCTTTGCGCCAATGTACGAGAGCGCAAAGCGGAGGCGGGGCGTTCGGATCGTTCGTCGTTATCCTGAAACGCCGACTGGCTCATATCGAGCGATCGATGATGTCAATCGATGCACCGACGGTTCGAGATTGGATCGATGTGTCGATGCCCCGACGGCCCAATCGATGCTCAAATCATCGATCATCGATGTTCAGATTCACACCCGTCATTCGAGACGTTCGGGTCGTTCGAAAAAATCACCGGTGGCCGTTACGCGGCGCGATTCCGTGACCGCCGGTCCTTTCGCCGCCCGAGCCAGTCGAGAAACACGATGAGGGCGGCGCATAGGGTAATGCCGATCAAGATTCCGATGGCGTTTTCCATTACGGTGCTCCCGTCAATCGAAGCGCCAGCATGACGAGCGCGAACCAGATCGCCACACCGACGCCTACCACCGCCCACGAAAACGACTGCTGGCCCACAAACTGGCCGAACACCAGCGCCGCCGCCGCGAAATTGGCAAGGTCCAACAGTTTCTCGCCCAACACGGCGCGCTGTCGCCCCTTCAAGCGTAGCATCGTCCCTCCGCCCGGCAGATGAAGCGAGAGACGTGCCCGTCTGAATTCCGAAGGAAATCTCGCAGTTGTGCGCCACAGTACGCAGTTTCTGCCATGTCGGGGCGCCCGGGGACACGGCAGGTTTTGCCTACCAGGGCTCCCGCATAATCCCGGAGCTTGGGGCATTTGAGCATCGATGATCGATGATTTGAGGATTTGGAGGATCCCTGCCCACGACCACCATGTCATTGAGCGCCGGTACACGACTCGGCCCTTATGAAGTCACCGCGCCGCCCCAGATCGTCGTCGTGCAGCACTGGCTGAAACGCCGACCGGCTCTCATCGAGCGATCGATGATTGCAATCAATGCATCGACGGTTCGAGATTGGATCGATGTGTCGATGCCCCAATGGCCCAATCGACGTCCAAATCATCGATCATCGATGTTCAGATTCACGGTCGTTCGGAACCTTCAGTTCGTTCGCAAGAACCCGCGGTCCTTACGCCGCGCGATTGCGCGACTGCCGGTCCTTCCGCCGTCCGAGCCAGTCGAGCAGCTCGAGCCGGCCCCGGAGCATTGGACACCATGCCGTCATTTTGCATGGTAAAATGCCGGCATGGTGTCAGGGCAATATCCCCGCCTCCTGACCCCGCCGAAGGGGAGCTTCTTCCTCCACGGCGTCCGCGGGGTCGGCAAAAGCACGTGGGCGCGCGCGACCTTCCCGAATGCCCACGTGGTCGACCTCCTGGACGAATCGCGCCTCCAGACACTGCTCGCCAACCCTGGTGAGCTCGCCCTCGAGATCAGGGATCTGCCGCGCGATCGGGTGATCGTCCTGGACGAAGTGCAGCGCGTCCCTGCGCTGCTGAATGAAGTGCACCGCGCCATCGAGACGAGCCGGCGCCGATTCGTGCTGCTGGGATCCAGCGCGCGCCGCCTGAAGACTGCGAATACGAACCTTCTCGCCGGCCGCGCGACGATGTGGGTGATGTATCCGCTCGTCCCGGCGGAACTGGGAAAGGACTTCGACCTCGAGCGCGTGCTGCGGTCTGGCAGCATCCCGGTCGTCTGGCAGGCCGCCGATCCGCGTGCCACGCTCGAGGCGTACGTGCAGCTCTACATCCGCGAGGAGATCCGTGCCGAAGCCCTCGTGCGCAACCTTCCGGGTTTCCTTCGGTTTCTCCCGGTCGCCGCGTTGTTCCACGGTCAGGTCATCAACATCGCCGGCCTGGCGCGCGATGCCGCAACGGCGCGGACCACGGTGGAAGGGTACCTGGGCATCCTCGAAGACACGCTGCTGGCGACGCTTCTCCCCGCGTTCGAGGCCAGGCTGCGGGTGCGTGAGCGACGGCATCCGAAGCTTTACTGGGTCGATTCCGGCCTCGTCCGGGCAGCGAAGCGACAGTTGGGGGCCGTCGTCGCGGAAGAGCGGGGGCCGCTTCTCGAAGGCTTGGTGCTGACCGTCCTCCGGGCGCACAACAACGATTCGAGTCTGTTCGAGGCGATCTCGTACTGGGCGCCCGCACAGGCCAGGCAGACGGAGGTCGACTTCCTGTTGCGGCGCGGCCGCGACTACCTCGCGCTCGAAATCAAGTCACAATCGAGGTTCTCAGCAGTGCAACTATCTGGCTTGCGGGCTATCGACGATCTCCCGCGCCTGGCGCGTCGCGTGCTCGTGTACTTGGGCGATCGCCGGCTCAAAACGGACGACGGCATCGAGGTATGGCCGCTGCACAGCTTCCTGACAGCCGTGGCCAACGGTACGCTGTGGCCGTGAGCAACGCCGCCGGCCTCGGGCGCCCGTAACGCAATCTGGAGGCACCTGAGGGAAGTGCGCATGCGCTGGGCCTGGCGTCCCGGATTCGTCGCGATCGCCTGGATCGCCGTGGCCATCGGGCTCCTGCCGATGCCCGGCGAGTACTACGTGCTGGTCCGCGTCTTTTTCTGCGGCATCGGTATCTACTTCCTGACCCGACCGGCGGGTGTGCGCGATGTCGAGAGATGGGTCCTCACCGGCCTCGTCGTGCTCTACAATCCGCTGGTGCCCGTGGAGCTCGGTAGCGGGGTGCTCTGGACCGCCGTCGCCATCGCGACGGTGGCGTATTTCCATGTGCTCGACAGACGAGCGGGCGCCAGGCGTTGGTAGCCGCATACACGACGGATCGTCGGCGGGTCCGCTGCGCGGCACCCGGCCCCCGTACTGTGGTCCGGCTGAAGCCGGACACTACGTACGATGAGCATTCGCGCGATTGGCATATTCTCGTCTGTCCATCGACGGGCGTCATCCGTGAGGTTGCGTAATGGCAATGTTCCTGACGTTCCTGCTCGTCATCGCCGGACTGCCGTCGCACGCCGCAGCCCAGGCCAAGTTCATCGGCATCGATGACGACCCTCAGCTCGGCGCGGCCGACGCCAAGGTCACGATCATCGAGTTCGCCGACTATCAGTGCCCCGTCTGCCGGGCGTTCTGGCGAGACACGCTGCCGCGCATCAAGAAGGAGTACGTGGACACGGGGAAGGTCAGGATCGTCTTCAGAGACTTCCCAATCCAGGAGATCCATCCCGAAGCGACAGCCGCCGCCATCGCCGCCGAATGCGCCGACGACCAGGGGAAGTTCTTCGAGTTCCACGACAAAGTGTTTCGCGAACAGGACCGCCGCGGCCGCGACGTCGTCAGGTTCAGAGCGACCGACCTCAAACGCTGGGGCGCCGACATCGGCCTCGATGCCGCCGCGTTCAACGAGTGCGTCGACGCCGAGCGCCACAAGGCAGAAGTCGCCAAGGATCACCAGAACGGCGCCGATGTGGGGATCAACGGCACACCTATCTTCTTCATCAACGGGCGCGTGGTCGCCGGCGCGCAGCCGTTTGCGGCGTTCCAGAGAGTGATCGAGGAGGAACTGAAGAAATAGGTCCGGCTAAAGCCGGACACTACGTACGACACAGGTGGCGACCGACCGTCAGGATTCGCGGGTGGCCCGCGGGCCGCCGGGGCGAAGACCGAACACTCCCACCACCGGTTTCACCATCTCCGCGAAATCGCTGTAGTGCATGCACAACGATTCGGTGTGCGTCCCGGCGTTGAAGACCATCTCCGGTTCGCCCACAAAGCACTGCTCCACGAACACGCGGTGGCCGTACATGGTGCCGAACGGCGGGGCGGCGCCCACCTCGAAATCAGGGTAGAGGCCGGCAATCTCGTCCTCCCTGGCAATGCGGAGCGTCTCGACGCAGGCAATTAGCCGGAGCCGG
This sequence comes from Vicinamibacterales bacterium, assembly GCA_050742335.1. Taxonomy (GTDB): domain Bacteria; phylum Acidobacteriota; class Vicinamibacteria; order Vicinamibacterales; family UBA2999; genus DATCJA01. Next base: position 4,567 of record JBOGIR010000390.1, read on the forward strand.
TCCAGGTCCACCTGATAGTGGGCCGGCACGAGCGCCTGCACAGGCTGGCCGTCGGCGATGCAGATGACCACCTTCACCGCGCAGCGCCCGGGTGTGTGCGACACGGCCGCCCTTTCCTGGGCGGTATAGGCCGGCGGATGCCGATACACGAGGTACGGCATCCGCTCCCGTTTCAGCGCCGCGGTCAGAGACGCAGGCAAGGCCATGGGCGCGTGCACTAAATAGCACGGCCCTGCGGCCACGTCCACCGTTCTTTTCAGCTAAAATGTGGCGGATTTAGCCAGCTCGGCGACGGTATGCTTGTCTAGTCGCGAAAAATTTCGCATCGAGCCCAATTGGGGAGGCCGCGTGATAAAGGAAAGACCTCGTTACCCCGGGATTCGGGTAACCGCTAACGGCAACCAGCTCGTCTCGTACCACACCGAAGCCCGCATAGCCGACGCGGGCGTGTTCTATCCGATTACCCCGTCTACAGAGGGGGGCGAGCTGTACCAGCAGGCGTACGCCGAGGGCAAGCTGAACGTCTTCGGCGGCAACACCATCGCCATCGAAGCCGAAGGCGAGCACGCGGCGCAGGGAGGGGCCATCGCGCACTCCGTGTGCGGCAAGCGCGTGGTCAACTACACCTCCGGCCAGGGGATCGTCTACGGCGTCGAGCAGTATTACCACGCGCCCGGCAAGTGCTCCACGATGGTCCTCGAGGTTGGCGCGCGGGCGCTGACGAAGCACGCCCTCAACGTGCACTGCGGTCATGACGATGTGTACGGCGCGCTCGATACGGGCTGGATCATCGTCTTCGGCAAGGACGCCCAGCAGGCCGCCGATCAGGCGCTGATCCTGCGGCGGGTCACCGAGCTGTCGCTGACCCCGGGCATGAACGTCATGGACGGGTTCCTCACGACGCATCTCGAGCGGACCTTTTACAAGCACGAGTCGCAGCTGATTCGCGAGTACCTCGGCGCTCCCGACGACATCATCGAGTGCCCCACCGAAAGCCAGCGCGTCCTGTTCGGTCCGCGGCGGCGGCGGGTCCCGAAGATGATCGACCTGACGAACCCCGTCCTGCTCGGTCCGGTGCAGAACCAGGAGCACTACATGCAGGGCGTGGTCGCCCGGCGGAACAACTTCACCGAGCCAATCCTGCAGTTCTTCGAGGGGGCGTACAAGGATTTCGCGGCGCTCACCGGCCGGTACTACGGGCTCGTCAGCGAGTACAAGACGGAGGATGCCGAGACGGTGTTCGTCTCGCTCGGCTCGGCCGCCGAAAACATCGAAGCGGCGGTCGATTACCTCCGCGAGCGGCGAGGGGCGGCGGTCGGCTCGATCCACCTGAACCTCTTCCGTCCCTTCCCGGAGGCGGCTGTCGTCAAGGCGCTTGCCGGAAAGAAGAACGTCATCATCCTCGAGCGCACCGACGAGCCGATGGCGGGCGACAACCCGATGGGACGCGACATCCGCACCGCCCTCAACAAAGCGCTTCAGGGCGAGGTAGGACTCCCGGCCATCAGCTCCAATCAGGTGCCGCGCCTGTTCGCGGGCATTTACGGACTCGGCTCACGCGATTTCCGGCCGGAGCACACCATCGGCGCGTACGAGTTTGCGACTGGGACGCGCGCCCGGAAGGACGGCAAGCGTGCGGTGGACGGCACCTCCTTCATGGTCCTCGGCGTGGATCATCCGTACGAGGTGAAGTCCAACGACACGCCTTCGTTGCTCCCCGACAAGGCGATTGCCGTGCGCTTCCATTCCGTCGGCGGGTGGGGCGCCATCACCACCGGCAAGAACCTTGGCGCGATCATCGGCGACCTGAACGACCTCCTTTACGAGCGTGACAAGGTCGTCGACGAGCTGGGCAATCCGAAGGAGATCATTCATGTCAGCGCCAACCCGAAGTACGGGTCCGAGAAGAAAGGGGCGCCGACCTCCTACTTCATGATTGCGGCGCCCGAACGGATTCGCGTCAACTGCGATCTCCGCCACGTGAATGTCGTGCTCTGCTGCGATCCCAAGGCCTTTACGCATTGCAACCCGCTCGACGGCATGTCGGAAGGCGGGTCTCTCGTGTGGGAGTCGGAGGAAGAGGGCGAGCAGGCGTGGGAGCGGCTGCCGCTCTGGGCGCGCAAGCAGATCATCGACAAGCACATCCGCGTCTTCACGTTGCCAGGTTTCCAGATCGCGCGCAACGCGACCGATCGCGGCGACCTGCAGCTCCGCATGCAGGGCAACGCGTTCCTGGGCGCGTTCTTCGCGGTGTCGCCGATGCTCCAGGAATTCGGCATCACGCCGGAGCAGTTCCGCGACGCGGTGCACAAGCAGTACGTCAAGAAGTTCGGCCGGCTCGGCGACGCGGTCGTGACGTCCAATATGGAAGTCATGACCAAGGGATTCGAGCTCGTGCGCGAGATCAACGTCGGCGCGCTCGAGGCGCCCGACCGGTCGACGCTGCGCGGCCAGGCGCTCCTGCCGGTAGTCGGCGGGAATGGAGACGGCGCAGGGTGTGGATCGGGTTGCCGCTCGCACCCGATTCCGGAGGGACAGGACGAGCGCACGCCGCTCACGCGGGTCGCGGTGTTCGATGCCGAGTTCCGCTCGACCTACGGGTACGACCAGCCCGCGTCCCCGCTGGCGGCGCTGGGCGTGATGGCCGCCGGCAGCGGCGACACGGCGTCGAAGTACGTCGCGCGGCGCGAAACACCTCTGTACATTCCAGAGAACTGCACGCAGTGCATGGAGTGCATCGCGGTCTGTCCGGACACCGCCCTCCCTAACTGCTCGCAGGATTTCGACACGATTCTGCGCACGGCGATCACGAACTACGTTGAAGATCCGTCGGAGCGCGGGAAAATGCTCGGGCTCGTGCCGGAAATCGATCGCCGGACGCGCGAGCTCATGCGCGACTCGGTGGCGAAGAGCACCGGGACCCCTCTGCAGGCGTTCATTCGCCAGGTCACCAACGACGTCAACGGCTTCTCCGATACCGCCAAGACGCAGCTATTCAACGTCCTCGACAAGATCCCGATGGCGTATCAGAAGGCCAACGCGATCTTCGCGACGCCGGAGAAGAAGAAGCCCGGCGGCGGCGGCATCTTCTCCATCTTCGTGTCGGACCTCTGTAAGGGATGCGCCGCGTGCGTCACGGCGTGCGGCGAGCATCAGGCATTGCGAATGGTGCAGGAGACCGAGGAGGTGAACGCCGAGCACGAAAGTGGCACCGCGTTCCTGGATCTGCTGCCGGACACACCCCAGAAGTATCTGGGGCTCTACAACGACACGCGACCGCAGGACTCGAAGACGGCGACCCTGCGGAACATGCTGATGGTGCGGCGCAACTACGACGCACTGGTGTCGGGAGACGGCGCGTGCGCCGGCTGCGGCGAGAAGAGCATCCTCCGGGCCTGTGCGGCGGTGACGGAAGCGTACATGCGTCCGCTCTATCACGCCAAAGCCGACCGGCTGCGCGCGAAGGCAGACCAGTTGGACGCGAACGGCGTCGAGAAGCTGGCCGCTCTGAAGGAACGAAGCCAGGCAGAGTACGACCTGTTGCGCCAGGCCGTCGCGCACCTGCTCATGGGGCTCGGCGGCGAGGACGACAAGGACACGAAGGGGCGCATGGGTGCGCACGGCCCTATCTCCGACCGCGACGTGATCGATGCGATGACGGCGGTCATGCGGCAGGAGGCGTTCAATCACAAGAACCTCCAGCCGATCGACGGCCGTCTGGCCAACGGTATGTCGGTGATGGCCATGGCGGCGCACACCGGTTGCAACACGGTGTACGGATCGACGCCGCCCAACAACCCGCATCCGTATCCGTGGATGAACTCGCTCTTCCAGGACGGTATTACCGTCGGCTGGCTCCTCGGCGAAAGCTTCATCGTCGATCATGGGCGGCGGTCCGTCATTCCCGAACGGCTGGCCGATGCGCTGATGCACCGCGAGACCGACGTCATCAACCCGCGCGAGTACTACGAATACGTCCACTTCACCGACGCGGTCATGACCGACCAGGAGATCCTCGAGCTGCCCAAGGTGTGGGTGGTCGGCGGTGACGGCGGCATGGGCGACATCGGGTACCAGAACATGTCGAAGGTGATCCTGCAGAACCGTCCGAACGTCAAGGCGGTCATGCTCGACACGCAGGTCTACTCCAATACGGGCGGCCAGAATTCCGACTCGACGCCGATGCTGGGCGGCAACGATATGAACGTGTTCGGCGCAGCCACCCAGGGCAAGAACCACGAGAAGAAGACGGTCGCCGAAACGTTCCTGGCCGGGCACGGGTCGCCGTTTGTCGCCCAGGTGTCGATCGCCAATGCGCCCAAGCTCTACCGGTCGATCCTCGACGGCATCGAGTACCGCGGCACGTCGTTCCTCCAGTGCTTCACCACCTGCCAGCCAGAGCACGGCGTGGCCGACGACCTGGCGCTCACGCAGGCGCAGCGCGTGCGTGACTCCCGCGGCGCCCCGGAGTTCGTGTTCAATCCGAGGCTTGGCGAAACGTACCAGGAGGCGCTGGACGTCAAGGGCAATCCGTCGATCGACATGGATTGGTATGAGGCCAAGTTCAAGGCCGCGAACGAGCCCTACAAGTACACGGTCGCCCACTGGTGCGCCACCGAGGCGCGCTTCCGCAACCACCTGAAGAAGATCAAGAAGGACGATGCGGCCAAGCTGATTGCGCTCGAGAACATGCTGGTTCGCATCACCCAGCAGGATGTCGTCTATCGGCGGTACCTCCGCGCCGACCACCGCTCGTTCATCCCCGATTTCGGCGTCTACATCAGGGTGCAGGGGTCCAATGGCGACGTCGAGTACCGATCGATCTCGCGGCAGCTCGTGCTCTTCTGCGTGGAGCGCCGCAAGGCGTGGCGGATGCTGCAGAGCAAGGCGGGCATCGAGAACCGCGAGTACAAGGCACAGCGCTCGCTGCTGGCCGACATCGATGCAGGCAAGGTGTCGAAGGAACACCTGTTCGCGTACGCGGAGCAATTGCTGAAGGAGCGGATGCCGGCCGCCGCCGCGCACAAGCCGGCGGCGGCGAAGGTGCCCCCGCCGGTGGCCGCCGCGACGGACCCGGCGGTCGCAGCCACAACGCATTAAGATTCGGGCGCGTCGCCATCGCGCTATAATCCGCCTCGACCCAGCCGAGGCCCATTTCCTATATGACACAGGAGCGCTCGGTTGCGTCCGCGTCGATCCGTTGCGGTGGAGGTCCTGTGATGAACGAGTCTGATGTAGTCGTCGGAATCGGCGGTGCGGCAGGCGATGGGGTCGCCTCAGCCGGCAATACCCTGGCTCTCTCTGTGGCCCGGCAGGGTCAGGCCGTGTATGCCTACAACGCCTATCAGTCGGTGATTCGCGGCGGGCACTCCTGGTTGCGCCTCCGCATCTCGGCGAAGAAGCCCCTCAACCACGGCGATCAAGTCGACGCGCTCATCGCTCTCAATCAAGACACGTTGGACCGCCATCTGCAGGAGCTCATCGGCGGCGGCGTGGCTCTGTACAACAGTGCCAAGCTGCGACCGAGTTACGAGCCTCCTGAGGGCGTGCAGCTCTGCCCCCTGCCGGTCCCAGACCTGACTCCTGCCTACAGGGAATTGCCGGTCATGCAGAACACCGTGGCGGTGGGGGCAGTCATGTACCTCATGGGTCTGGACTTCAAAGGGCTGGAGTCTGTGCTCGAGTCGACCTTTGCAAAGAAGCCGCACGTTGTGAAAGTGAACGTGGAGGCGGCGAGAGCCGGTTATGACTACGCAGGCGTTCATTTCAAGCCGCTGTCCGACCGGCTCCGGCAGACCAGTCAACAGTGGGCCCTGGTCACCGGCAACGAGCTCATGGCAATGGGGGCGGCACTCGCCGGCTGCAAGTTCTATTGCGCGTACCCGATGAGCCCTGCGACGCACATACTGGAATGGTTCGCCGCCCACGGGAAGCAGCTGGGTATCTGTGTCCGGCAGGTCGAGGACGAGATCTCGGTCATCAACATGACCATCGGGGCCAGCCACATGGGCGCCCGGGGCATGTGTGCCACTTCCGGCGGTGGCCTCGCGTTGATGACGGAAGCAATCGGCCTGTCTGGCATGCTTGAAACTCCGGTCGTCGTCGTCAACGTGCAACGCGCCGGCCCTTCCACGGGCGTCCCGACCAAGACTGAGCAAGGGGATTTGAACCAGGCCTTTGGCGCCAGCCAGGGCGACTTCCCGCGGATTGTCATCGCGCCGCTGAGCATGACGGATTGCTTCACCACGCCGGCTTTGGCCTTCAACGTCGCCGATCGCTATCAGTGTCCGGTGATCATCCTCTCGGACCTGCTCATGGCCGAAGGCAATGAGACGGTGGATCCTGCGCAGCTCGACGTCGAATTCCAGATCGATCGAGGCGAGCTCATCACCGCCGCGCCTGGAGCGGGTGACGGACGCGCAGCCGCGGGCGAACCTTACCTCCGCTACAAAGACACCGAGTCGGGCATTTCGCCGCGCGCCGTCCCGGGTGTTCCCGGCCACCTCTACGTGGCCGCGAGTGACGAGCACGACGAGGATGGAGTGATCATCAGCGATGTCTACACGGACACCGTGCGGCGCAAAAGGATGGCGGACAAGCGCAACCGCAAGATGGCCACAGTGCTCGAGCACCTGCCGGCTCCGAAGCTCGAGGGGTCGGTCGACGCCGAAGTCACGTTGGTTGGCTGGGGCTCCACATGGGGCGTCATCACGGAGGCAGTCGAGCAGCTCAATCGGGAGGGTACCTCGGCGAGCCATCTGCAGATCAAGTTCCTGGTGCCGTTCCACGTCACCGAGGTCAGCGCCATCCTCGGCGCGAGCCGGCGGGTCATCGTTGTCGAGAACAACCAAAGCGGGCAGTTCGCGCGCCACTTGCGGGCCGAGACGGGCGTCGTCGCTCATGGTCACATCCGCAAGTACGACGGCGAGCCCTTTGAGCCCAAGCACATCGTGGCTGGTGTCAAGACGCTCTTGGCGAGTGGCACGGAAGTGGTCGAAGTGCTGTCAACGGAGGCCGGCTGGCAAACTGAGCATCCAACTGGAACTTCAGGCGACTGGGCGGGACGACTTGTTGCGGCGGCACATAACTCGCCGCTGACAACCTAAGGAGCGAGCGATGGCTACTGCAGTCGCGTTACTTGAAGTCAAGGACTTCAAAGCGGACGTTCCACCGGATTGGTGCCCGGGGTGCGGCGACTTCGGCGTCTTGAGCGGGCTGTTCCATGCGTGCGCAGAGTTAGAGCGCCAACCGCACGAGATCCTGGTTGTGTCGGGTATCGGGTGCTCGTCGAATCTGCCGGGGTTCTTCCGATCGTACGGCGTGCACAGCCTGCACGGCCGCGCGCTGCCGTTTGCGACCGGAGCCAAGCTGGCCAATCACGACATGACGGTGATCGTCACCGGTGGTGATGGGGACGGCTACGGCATTGGCTTGAACCACTTCATTCAAGCTATGCGGCGCAACATCGATATCACCTACATCGTCATGGACAACGAGACGTACGGCCTGACCACCGGGCAGGTCTCGCCGACCAGCGAAACGGGCATGGTCACAAAGACTACGCCGCACGGCAACTTGGAGGGCATGCTCAACCCACTGGCGCTAGCACTCGCGAGCGGCTGCGGGTATGTCGCTCGAGGATTCAGCGGCCAGCCGAAGCATTTGCAGAAACTGTACGCCGACGCCATCACGTATCCGGGCTTTGCGCTCATCGATGTCTTTAGCCCGTGCGTGACGTTCAACAAGCACAAC
>JBOGIR010000391.1:0-1755 GCA_050742335.1 Vicinamibacterales bacterium
CTCGCATTGGCCACGAACACGTAAGCGTCGTCCCCGAGGCCCGACCACGGGCCCACTGGCTTCCCGAGGTGCCGAGAGCCAAGCGCGATGCCGAGCAGGGCGGCGCCGAGAAGGATGTAGTCGATCATCGACCGCACCTCGTTGCAAGGCGGTCTGCGAATGCAACCACGTCGGCGGGCGCGGGGTGCAGCTCCTCGACCAGCCCGATGCGCGTGACGTAGCGCCGAACTTCGATCACGGCGATCGCGAGCATCCCGTCAACGCCGACCTCGGCCGTCAGGCGATCCTGGATGTCCCAGAGCGTGGTGTGCGGCACGCGTCGATCGGTGTCGCGAATCGCGACCAACCACTGCCGAGTCTTGTGCGCCTGCGATAGGCGGAACCCGTTGCTCTCCAGTTCCTGCCCGACGCACTCGTAGGAACCTCCACGCGCGGACGAGGTGCTGGTGTACCAGAACGTTCGCCCGCAGCCCGCCAGCACCAACACCACCCCCAATGTCCGATACATCCAGAACCCTGTCATGCGAGCAGCTCCTTCGTTTCTGCGGTGAGACCATCCATCTGAGTGCGCGTGCCTTCTCGCGTTTCCAACGTGCCATCCGGAGTCAACTTTGATTCATCGGACTCGGGCATGTCGGGCTCGGGCGGTCCAGGCGGCTCGGGCGCGCCCATCTTCAGCTCCTCCTCCCGCGCCTCGGCCTCTTCCGGCGTCTGCGGGAGCAGCGTGATCGTGCCCTCGTCGTCGATCTCCACCATCGTGCGCGGGTCGCCGCCGACCGGCGTGAGCGTCGTGGCCTGCTGGGCGCGCTTCAGGTTCAGATCCGCCTTCTCGGTGTCCGTCTCCTTGAACAGCGTCGGCCAGACGCTCTGATACTCGCCGCCATCCGGCGCCGGCAGGCCCCCGAACTCGATCATCCTGTCGATGAACGCCCGGAGGATGTCCGGCTCGACGAACTGCTCCTGCCGCTCGTCGATCACGCCGAACCACGTCTGCTGATCCGTGCTGCTAGCCAGCTCGCCCATCTCGGAGCCGAAGAGGATTCGCTGCGGGATGCCAGCGCCGGCCGCAATGAGCGAGAAGTAGAGGTCGCCGATGTCCTTCACCGCCGGAACATCGGTCGGGAGGTACTCCAGCTTGATGCCCTGCCCGGTGAACTGTCGACGCAGGTCGTGCGTCATCTCCATCAGACGCTCGTCCAACTCCTTGAGCTGCGCCTCGTCGGTGTCGCCCAGAGCGTCGACGTTGGCCGTCAGGATGCGCACGACCGACTGCCAGTAGGCCTCGCCGGTCGACGCCACGATCTTCTCCAGATCGGTGAGCCTGTTCAGACAACGCTCCAGACGCGGCCGGCCATGGACCCGATCGTCGGCGTCCTCGGCGACGTGGATGACCCGCGACCAGTGCACCAACAGCTCGGGCGTCGCGCCTATCTTGAAGTTGTCGGTGCTGCTGGATGCACGGATCTTGTACAGCGCCGCCTCGCCGTAACGCGGATCGTGCTGGTCGTTGACCCACTGCACGATGCGGACGTCGCCCTCGTGATACGCCTGCAGGTAGATGACCGACTCCGGCCCCTGCAGCTTCTTGAGCGGCATCTTGAGGTCCTCTGCACCTCGCGTCCCGATCAAGAGGATGCCATAGCGCCCGACGCCGCCGAGCCGATCCACGCGCGCGAAGTGCCGCCACAGCTTGAGCCGCATGGCCATTTCGCCGAACGCGGTGGTGAACGGCGTCTCGTCCTCGCCCTCCTCGAC
>JBOGIR010000392.1:0-5621 GCA_050742335.1 Vicinamibacterales bacterium
GTGCTCGTGGCGCTCCATCTCGGCTCGCACGCGGCGCAGTTCTTCTTCGAGCTCCGCCGACTTCGTCGTCCACAGTTCATCGGAATCACGAGGTTCTGCTGCGTCAGCCGCCCACCGTCTGCCCGCCGATCAGCGAGCTCACCGGTGTCACCTGCGCAGCAACGAGGTCCGGAGTCAGGCGGTCGGGTCGAAGACACCGCGGGCCGCGGCGACGTCAAAGGTGGCCTGTTCGCTCGCCACGCGGGCGACGGCGATGTCCGTGTTGCTCGCGAGCGCCTTCGCGATCGCATCCTCCAGTGAGATCGATGTCTGGGCCGTAATGCCGACGCGTGTCGGCAGCCGCGACGTTTGATACGCCGCCTGCGGCTGCGCACGGGACGCGTCGTCCGTCGACACCGGCCGCTGCGCTTCAGCGGTGCCGGTGGCCGCGTCGACAAGCAGCATCACCATGCCGGCTACGAGCAAGCACCTCGCTCGGTGCGGACGAAGGGGCCTGGCGCAGTGAACACTGCTCATGCGAGTCCTCCGCCATGGGTCGTTGAACTCGCCGCCGGTCGAACTCTCCGCATGAGCGCCGATCCGGCGCGCGCGAACGGCCGCATGGCGGCAGCGGTTAGTAATTGCCATCTCCTTCCCATCCGCGCCCATGCCGGCAGCGCCTGCAAATCGTCGAAGAGGGAATAGAACACCGGCACCGCGAGCAGCGTCAGCAGCAGACAGAGGGACTGGCCACCGACCACAAGGACGCCGATGGAGCGATTCGTCGCGGCGCCAACCGCGCTCGACACGACGAGGGGCAGCATGCCGGCCACGAGTGCGATCGTCGTCATCAAAATCGGCCGAAGACGGTCACGATTCGCCCGCATGATGGCCTCGTAGCGGGAGAGGCCCTTCGCCCGCAACCCGTTGGTGTGATCGATCTGTAGGATCGCGTTCTTCTTCACGATGCCGAAGAGCAGCAGCAGCCCCAGTCCCGAGAAGATGTTCACGGTTTCTCCGGCGACGAGCAGCGACAGGATGCCGAAGGGCACGGCCAGTGGCAGCGTCAGAAGAATCGTAATGGGATGCAGGAATGATTCGAACTGCGCGGCGAGCACGATGTACATGAAAATGAACGACAGGGAGATCGCGATGACGAAGTACGAGGCGGTCCGGGCCAGTTCGACGGACTGCCCGGCCGGCCTCGCGACGTAATCTGACGGCAACTTCAGATCGGCGACGAGCTGATCGACCCTCGCGATCAACGCCTGCTGCGAACTCCCGGGAGCCACGTTCGCCGACAGGGTGACCTGCCGTTCCCGGTTGAGTCGCTGAACGCTGGATGGCCCCGCCGACGGCACGATTCGCACAACCTCACCCAGCATGACGACGTTGCCGCGACTTGAGGCGACTGTCATGCGCTGCAAACCGTTAATGCTGCTCCGGAAGGGCTCGGCGGCGCGGACCGTGACATCGTGCTGGTCGTTCCCAACATCGAACGTCGTGACCGTGCTCCCGCCCACCAGCATGTTGAGCGCCTGGGCGATGTCCTGGACCCGCACGCCGAGATCGGCGGCTCGCTGACGATCAATGTCGACGCGCACTTCCGGCTTGCCAATCACGAGAGATGTGTCGACGTCGACCGCGTCGGGAAGCGTCCGGATCTTCGCCAACAGGGCGTCAGAGTACTGCCCGAGCCGTCCCAGATCAGGACCGGCAATCGAGTATTGGACCCCCGTCCCGCCACCTCCGCCGGCCCCTTGAACGCTCGTTCGCAACTCACCTGGATACCCGCGGAGCCCCTCGCGCGCACGAGCCATCACCTCCTGCTGCGAGGCCTGCCTGGCCTCCATCGGAACGAGCTTGACGTAGATGGAGCCGGCGTTGACTCCGCCAGCCCCGCCGCCGGCCGGACCCTGGTTCCCGCCGCCCCCGACCGTGGTCAGCGTGTCGGTGACCTCGGGATATTTGCGCAGATCGCTCGCGACCCGCTCAAGGATCGTGATCGTCGCGGCCAAGCCGGAGCCTTCCGGCCCACGGACACTCACCCGGAACTCGGATCGGTCGTCGTCGGGCACGAAGCTCTTCCCGATCACCTGGAACAGAGGGACAATGCTCGCGACCACGAGCACGCAGATGCCAACAATGACGATTCGGTGTGCCATTGACCAGCGCAGCATGGCCATATAGACCCGGTCGATGGGGCGGAAGAACACCGAACCCTTCGAGCCATGCGCGGTGCCTTCGCCTGTCGGTGGCATCTTGATGAAACGCGAGCTGAGCATCGGCGTCAGGGTGAACGACACGAGGAGTGACACGCCGACCGCAAAGGCCGCCGTGAGGCCGAACGACGACATGAAGCGGCCTACGATTCCGCCCATGAAACCCACCGGCACGAAGACCGCCATCAGCGAGAGCGTCGTCGCCATCACCGCGAGGCCGATCTCATTGGTCCCTTCGATGGCCGCATCAAAAGGCCGCATCCCTTTTTCTTCGATGAATCGGTAGATGTTCTCCAGCACAATGATGGCGTCATCGATCACGACGCCGACCATGAGCGTCAGGGCGAGCATCGTGATCTGATTGAGCGTGTAGCCCATCGCGCTGATCAACGCAAAGGTCGAGACAATCGAGGTGGGGATCGCGATGGCCGCAATGAGCGTCGTGCGAATATTGGCGAGAAAGAAAAAGACCACCACGCTGGCCAAGATGCTGCCCAGCACTAAATGCTCCTGCAGAGACGAAATCGTCGCCTGAATGAACACCGACTGGTCGTTGTTGATCCCGGTGTGAATGTCGGACGGCAGCGTGCGCGCCACGTCAGCCAGGCGCGCCTTGACCGCCTCTGACACCGTCACGGTGTTCTGACCGGACTGCTTTTGCACGACCAGCGTGACCGCGGACTTTCCATTCAAGAACGACGCGCTCCGCAGTTCCTGCTGCGTATCCACGGCCTCGCCGATGTCGCTAAGGCGGACGACGTACCTCTCGCGGTTCGCGATCGCGAAGGCATTGAAGGCGCGCGGGTCGGTAACCTTCCCCACCGTCCGGACCGTCAGTTCCTGCGCCCCCTGCGCCATCCGACCGGCAGGTAGCTCCAGGTTCTGCTGCCGCAGGGCCGACGCGACCTCGGAGACGGTGACGTTGTACGCCCGCATGCGATCCGGGTCGAGACGAACCTGAATCTCCCGCTCTGCGCCGCCGACAATCTGAATCTGGCCGACGCCGCTCACGCTTTCGAGCCGCTGCTTGATTTGCTCATCAGCGATTTGCGTGACCTCCCGCAGCGGTCGATCGCCGCTGACGACGATCTGAAGAATCGGAGTGGCGCCGGGGTCGAACTTCTGGACCACCGGGGCCTCCGCCGTATCGGGGAGCGCGGCGGCGATGAGGCTCACCTTGTCGCGCACTTCTTGGGCGGCGACGTCGCCGTTCTTCTCGAGCAAGAACGTGATGGTGACCCGCGATTGTCCTTCGATCGAGGTGGAGCGCAGTTCGTCGATGCCACTGATTGTGTTGACGGCGCCTTCAATCCTCTTTGTGATCTCAGTCTCGACCTGTTCCGGCGACGCGCCAGGATTGGCCACTGTTACGGCCACCGTTGGCAGGTCGATGTTCGGGAGCAGGTCCACACCCAACCCGAAGAACGAATAGCCGCCGATAACGGTCAGCGACAGCACAAGCATCGTCGCAAAGACAGGCCGCCGGACGCAGAGCGCGGCGAGGGCATGCATGGTTACTCCTTCTGCGGGACGCGCGTGTTTGCAGGGTCCGACTGGGTTGTCGCCTGGGCCGCTTGTACCCGGGCGCCTTCAAACAGTTGAGCCACCTTGGTCGTCGCCACGACGGCTCCGGCGTCAAGGCCGGACAGGATGCGCACCACGCCCCCCTGGCGCTCTCCAGGCTGGACCACGCGAATCCGCACGATGTCGCCGTCAACCACGAACACGCCGAACGACTCGCCGTTCGCGATAGACACGAGTGCCGACTGTGGGATAAAGAGGGCGCGCTCGGTGGCCGGTAACCGGACTTCGGCGCTCCCGAACATCCCCGGGGTCAGCCGGGCGTCTGCGTTTGGGAACGTCGCCTCGATCGTCATCGCTCGCGACGCCGGATCGATCGCCACATTCAGTGCCGAGACCGCGCCCGTGAATGTCGTGCCCGGATACGCCGGAACCTCCGCCAACACCGCCATGCCCCTCCGCAGCTTCGCGGCGCCAGACTCGGGCACGAGCAGTTGGAGCTTGATTGGCGTGATCCGGACGATGGTCACGAGCTTCGACGCCGTCGTCGCGAACTCGCCCACGGCCACGGATCGGGCGCTGACGTGGCCAGCGAAAGGCGCCCGAATCGTCGTGTCCTCGACCGCTTTTTCCGCGCTGGCGATCTGCGCCGCCGCCTGGGCAACAGCGGCTTCCGCGACGGCCACCTGCGTGCTGAGCAGTTCGAAACTACTCGGTGAAATGAGGCCGCGCTCGACCAACTCAGCATTGCGCTTGGCCTCCGCACTAGCACGGAGCGCTTGCGCGTCAGCCTGCTGGAGCGACGCTTCCGCCTGTTTGAGCTTCGTGCGGGCGTCGCGGTCTTCCAATCGCATGACGACTTGGCCAGCCTTGACGATGTCGCCGACGTTGACTGGCGTCGCAATGATTTGGCCAGAGACCTGCGGTGCGACGTCGGAGGATTCGTCGGCGACAAACGTGCCAGTGGCACGGACAATCGTCGGCACGGGCCGTTCAGCGGCGGCCTCGCTCACGACTGAAACGGGGACCGGTTCATTGCGGGATGCCGCAAGCGTCGTCGACTTCTCGTGCTCCGCGGCGCCGCACCCTGAGATGAGCACAGCGCCACAGACCATCGCCAGCACGTATCGGACGTCTTGAACTTGGGTTCTTCCACTCACCGTCTTGCTCTCCTTTTCTCGGCTTTCATCTGTTTCGTCGCCGCCGGGGTGGTATGACTTGGCGGTGTTGGGGAGCCGCTGGAGACGACGGTCGGCTCGCCGCCATGCGGTCGGAGTCCATCGAGAATGAGCCGCGCAAATGTCGCGGCCACGTCGCGGTCCGACTGTTTGACCAATTCGAGCGCGAACAGCCTGCTGACCATGGCGAAGTACAACGGCAAGGACAGGAGTCCAAACACGAGGAGGCCCGGATCGCCCGCGCGGAAGGCGCCCGCCTTCTGCCGCCTCGCGACGTAGTCGCGCAGCAAGTCGAACAACGGCAGACCACGCGTGTGTTGCGAGACGCGGGCGAGGTCGTGGCCCTCGAGGGCGGCGAGCAACATCAGACGCTTAAAATCCGGGTCACGACGGTAGCTTTCGAGCGTCTTGACGGCCACCTGAAAGACCACAGCCTCGTCGTCGTTGGCTGCGATGCTACGGCGAAGCCTGTTCAGCGTACGGTCGACGCCTTGCTCGCGCGTCTTGTGGTCGAGAATCGCGCGGTACAGGGCTTCTTTCGTGGGGAAGTGGCGGAAGATGATGCCTTCGCTGACGCCCGCGGCCTGCGCAATCGCCTTCGTGGTGGTCCCACGGAAGCCGTGGGTCGCGAACAGACGGAGCGCCGAGTCGATCAGATGCTGCCGCCGCTCGTGGCCGCTCATGCGAGACTTTGGGCGCTCGCGTCCTGACTCCTGACTGC
>JBOGIR010000393.1:0-12569 GCA_050742335.1 Vicinamibacterales bacterium
GGCTCGGTGGTCGTCGGCAGCACCGGGAAGGTCACTTCCGTGAACGCCGGTTCGGCCGGCAGCAGCTCGATCCCGATCAACTCGAGAAACTTCAGATGGTTGAGTTCCGGGACTTTTCCGAGCCGATACAGCAGCAGGTCGCTCATCCAGGCAAACAGCTCGACCAGCGCGATGCCCGGATCGTTGTCGTTCAGGTCGGTCCACTCGGGCGTGTAGCGCGGGATGCGCGTGCGCGCCTCCGCCACGATGTCCTGGTAGCGGCGGTTGTCGATCGTCGGGACGAGGTCCTGGAGCGGCACGTCAGCTTCTCTCGTTGATGTAGAACGGGTACGTGAGGTTGCCGAGCGTCTGATTCGCGCGGATCCGGTAATCGATCCGAATCAGGAGCAGGTTCGGCCGCTCCGCGGCCGACTCCGTCGTGATGTCGAGCACGTCGATGCGCGGCTCGAAGCGAACGAGCGCCTCGCGCACTTCGGAGACCACCGTCGTCTGCACCACCGAATCGTTGGGGGCGAACACGCGGTCGTGGATGCCGCAGCCGAAATCGCGCAGCATCACCCGTTCTCCCTTGGCGGTGCTGAGAATCAGGTAGATCGATTCCTCGACGCGCTGCTCGTAGCGGGCACGCGCGATCCCGCCGGTGGGATTCACCTGCAGCGGAAACTTCCATCCGGCGCCGAGGAACTCGCGGGCAAGTCTGGTTGCCATGTCAGCTCACCGTCAGCTCGCTCTTGTCCGAGGCCCACAGCCCGCGTTGGTTGACGCCGGTCATGTGGAAGCGATGGATGCCCATACCGAGCCCCGCCATATACGCGGCGGAGAGCGTCAGCGTCACCATCAATACGGGTGTCGTCCATGCACCGCCCGGTGGCGTCACCACCGCAAGAGGCGGTTCGCCGTTGGTCAGATCTACAGCGTCGGCATTGGGCGGCTTGCTCTCCCTGGTCAGTACCCACTTCAGCGGGAACGGCGATGCCAGGGTGAAGACCAACGGCAGAGTCACCGGCAGCATCGTCGTCGAGCTGAACGCGGCGGCCGGCAGCAGGGGAACGACGATCGGCGGCGTCGTGTCGAGCAGCTCGGGGCTGAGCGGCGGTGCATCAGAGCCCGCGGGCACCGGTGCCGGCGTGCTGTTATCGAGCGTCGAGTGGGTTTCGACGATTGTCAGCGGAAGGCCCGTGAGCGTCTGGTTGAAGTCCGTGACCAGCACTGCCGGGACGCCGTCGATTACCGTGGCGTTCAGGTGCATCGACTTCAGCACGTAGCTGACGCACGGCGGCACCGATCCACACGAGAGCACGCCGGTGTCGCCCTCGCGCAGCACGAATCCGCCCTGAATGCTCCATTTCGGACTCGACGGGATGCTGGTGCCCTTTCCGCCGTGCGGGCACGTCACGAGCGCGTTGGTCGTCATCAGCTGCGGCATCGCGTCACAGGATCTGGACCTGGCCGCCCTGCATGGCCAGAATCCGTCCGCCTCCCTGCATCCGGATCGACGACTGCTTGTCGTCCATGGTGAGCGTCAGTCCGCCCGTCGTCTTGATGGAGAGCTGCTGCCCCGACGCCGAATCGTCGAGCGCGATCTCGTGGCCTCCGCTCGACCGCACAATCAGCCTTTTGTCGGTGCCGTCTTCGAAGCGGATGGTGTGGCCGCCTGGAGTCAGGATCACGCGGTTCTTGGTGTCGGTCTCGGGCGGCTTGTCCACGCCGTTCCAGAGGAACCCGACCACGTAGGGATGATTGAAGTCGCCCAGTTCGAACGAGACGAGCACTTCATCATCGACTTCCGGCATGAGGAACGCGCCGCGTTTACTTCCCGCCATGGGCGCCGCCACTCGCGCCCAGCTGGTCAGGTCCGCATCCATCCATGGAAACGAGAGCTGAATGCGCCCCAATCCGTGTGGATCGTTGACGTTGGTAACGAGGGCGATGGCGACTCCCGATACCCGCCTCATTTCTCCTTGCCCTCGTCCTCGCGCCGCGCCGAGAAGCTGGTGGTGTAGCCGTTGGCGCCGATGGTGTGCGTCGTCTCGGTGACGAAATAGGTGCCGCTGAAGACCGGACCGACGCCCTTGATGCGCACTCTCCGGCCAGCGCGAAGCTCAGGCAGACCGACCGTGCTGCCGGTGCACTTGACCAGCTCCTTCAGCCGCTCCGTCAGCAGCGCAGTCGCACGCGCTCGAGCCTGTCTGCGCGTGAAGATCGGTTCGTTGACCACCCGCTCTTCGCGCTCGCATTTCTTCACTAGCTCGTGAAGGTCCTTGTTCAGATTCAGCTTCGGGTCATCAAGCGTCACCGTCTCGTTGATCGACTCCTTCGTCTTGCGATTCCACCCGCGCACGGTAACGCTCTTCACCTGGTTGGCGGTCGTCAGCGTCGGCTTGAACTCGATGAGCGATCCGGGATAGCGCAGCTCGAACATATCCTCGTGGGAACCGGGAACACCCCCCGTGGACGGACCGAAATACAGCGTGCGAGGCTCCGCCTCGCGCACACACACCACGTACCCGCGCTGGCGCGCGCGCTGAAACAGGAAGTCGATGTCGTACTGGTTCTGCTGCGCGACAAAATCGAGCGGCGGCTCTTTCGCCGCCGCGTTCTCGTCGATCGTGATCGGGATCGGAAAGCGCTTGCGGCCGGTCTTTTTGTCCTTCTTCGACGCGATGTCCTTCGCGATCTGACTGTCGGTCGTGACCGGCTCGGTCGTGTCCGGCCAGGAATCGGTGTACTGCGTTACCCGAAGCTTGTGGAGCACGTTGAGGCCGCGCACCGTGAGTGTGGGCCCACCCGCTGTCGGAAAGTTCGGCTCGAGCGTTGTGAAGTGTCCCTTCATCATCAGTTTCAGTTCGTCGAGATATCCGAGATAGATGTCGACGACCTTGTCGCGAGGGTCGAAGATCTGGTCGGCACGGCTCGCCGGGTTGTCCTTGTCGAGCAGTCGTGGTGGTCCATCGAAGCCGACGTACTTGAAATCGCGGCGGTCGGCGTCCCAGTTGTTGACGGTGATCTCGAAGCTGTCGATCTCCGTGATGTTGTCCTTGTAGGTGAGCTGCATCACGTCACGCAGCACGTTGCGCGGAAGGCCGACGTCCTCGATCCTGATCTGGAACTGCGGGGCGTAGAAGCTCCCCTGTTTCTTCGACGCATCCACCATGGTGACGACGGCCATACACTCCTCACAGAACGGGCGGCAGCTTCAGGAACACGCCGGGCGTCAGCCGTCGCGGATCCTCAAGCCCGTTGGCGTCGGCGACGCGGCGCCACTCGGCCGCGTCGCGGTAGTGGTCCTCAGCGATGGCCGACAGCGTCTCGTCGCTGCGCAGCACGCGAATCTGCGTTTTGTCGGGTGAGTTCAGTCCGAGCTTGGCGAGCTGATCGTCAAGCGACTTGTATTCACGCAGCGTCACGTTCAGGGTCGCCCGCTGCGGCACGCCCTGATCGGTGAACTGCGTGTACTTGTGGCGTACGGTCTCGACGATGCAGCGGAATTCGTTGCGCTTCTGGCCGCCGATGGGCCCGGACACGCCGCTGCCGGGAAACTCCTGGTCGTGCCACTTGAACTGGCAGATTGGCGGCGCGTGCGTGGACGGCTCGATTTTGACCAGCTGGTAGATCAAATCCGTCTTCTTCAGCACGCTGGCGGGCTTGCCGTCGAGACCCGTTTCGTCGGTCGTGTCGAAGAACAGGTCGAGCGTCAGCGTTTCGTTCTGCCCGCGGACGAACTGGAGGATCGGCGTATCGAGACCGGGGATCGCGATCTCGGCGATTTGCACGCCCTTCTGGAACGACAGCTCGGACGGGTTGTACTGGAAGTCGACGGTTTCCTTGCCGGCCTTCCATTCGACCTCGAGCTTCCCGCGTTGAGGCTGCTGCATCGCGCTACGCCTCCCCTTCCATCTCGTCGCGGACCCCGGAGGTCACCTTGCGTTCCGCGTTGACGCGCTGGCCATGGGCTTCGCGTTCCTCGATCGCCTTCAGGACCAGGCGGATGATTTCCTGCATCTGCGCCGGCGACAGCACCGCCGACCCCTCGACGGTTCGAACCGTGCTCGCGATTTCGTTGATGTGTACCTGCATGGCTCTACACCGCCAGCGTCACCGCCGCCGTGGCGGCGGCCGCGCCGTATCCGACGTACGGGAGCTGGAAGATCCCCTCGTGCGCGATCTCGATCGATTCGATGGCGACGGCGCTCTGCGACGCGTTCATGGACGGCCCGCTGTACTTGTAGGGAAGGCCGCGGCGGAAGTACCAGATGTGGCTCGGCAGGTGCAGCTCGTTCATCAGCACGATGAGCCCGTCACGGCGCTTGCCCTTGCCTTCCGTGAACCCGTAGGCCCAATCCCACAGCGCGTTCCCGGCGCCGACGCCCTTCTTCAGCGTGATGTGCGACCACTTCGTGTTCTTCGGGAACACGAGCATGTGGCCGTTGCGGCCGCCCTCGCGGTATTCCTCGATCTCGAGCGTCATCTCCAGGCCGGAGCACTCGGCGAACCCTCCGACGACGACGTCGAACACCGCCGACATCGCGATCCTCTTCGCGAGCGAGCTCGACGTATCGAGCAGGCTGACCAGGAAGTTGTGGTTCATCAACGGGTCGAGACTGATCCCGGCCGCGCCTGCCAGCGCCATCAGAGGCCTCCCATCCGGTGCAGTTCCTGAATCTCGAACTCGTTGGCCTGACGGCCGACACGCAGGACGACGAACTCGAACGGCACCGACGGCGCGACGCCGACGTCGGCGAGCAGCCGGCCGTTGGCCCGCGCATCCGGGGGGTTATTGGTTTCGTCGCACCGAACGGTGAACGCCGCGTCCGCAGTCGCCCCGGCAAGGGCGCCGCGCTGCCACAGCTCGGCGAGGAAGCTGATGATTGAGAGGCGGATCTTCGCGCGCGTCGGCCAGTCGTTCGGCTCGAACACCGCCCACTGCGTCGAGAGATAGATCGCCTTCTGGATCATCATCAGCAGCCGGCGGACGTTGACGTAGAGGCGGGGCGAATCGGTGGACATCGTGCGCGCGCCCATCACGCGCACGCCGCGCCCGGCGAGCGCGAGCAGCACGTTCACCCCCATCGAGTTCAACAGGCCGTGCGACGGCGCCGGCACCGTGGCCGTCACGTCCTGCGTCCAGACCAGCGGCGCGTTCGCTGGCGCCTTGTGGACGCCGACCTCGAAGTCGCCGCGCGCGTACTGGCCGATGACGTGGCCGCTGGGCGGGATGTCGCGCGTCAGGCCAAACGCCGAGCGCAACGGATCGGACACCCGGATCCACGGGTAATAGAGCGCGGCATAGGTGGAGTCGAACCGCGATCGCCAGTTGCGGATCACCGCCGGCCCCAGCGTCTCGTCGCCGGCCGCAGCGAAGGGCGCGTCGAGCACGGCGATCCGGTCGCGCCGCTCCTCGCACATCGCCACCATCGCCGCCTGGACGCGGAAGATGTCGTCCAGACTGAACACGGGCGGCAGCTCCGTTGACAGCTCCTCTGTGAACGGCTCGGACACAGGTTCCGGCAACGGCAGACAGGGGTCGGGGATGCACGCCGGAGGAGGCGCCTTCAGGGGCGGTGCGATGGGCCGAATATGAATGTCGGGGATCGCAACAATGGCTACCTCGCCGACGGCAGCCAACGCCTGGAGCCCGCGGCGTTTCAGGCACGCCGCCTCGTCGCTGTCGAGCAGCGACACCGGCTCGCCGATGAAGTCGTAAGTGGTCAACGCGGAGAGGCCGTCGGCCCCGCCGCGCAACCGCACGTACTGCTCCGGCACGTCCAGCTCGACGATCGTCGAGAAGTCGCGCTTCACCGCTTTGATCACCACCGGGTTCGGCGTCGACGGCAGGGCGCCCGTCCACTGCAGGTCTGCGGGGTTGACCGGCTTCCTCAGGATGGCCGGCCCGTACCGCGGGTGCTCAGGTACGACCGACAGCCCCTCGCTCAGAAACACCAGAACGCCCGATTGGCGAACGGTGAGCGTGTACTCGATCGACTCGATCAGCAGCGGCTGGTCCGGGTTGAAGCCGTTGAGCGGGTCGAACGACAGCGGTGTGTCGTACGGCAGCCGCGCCTCCGCATCCTCGTTCACCCACGCCAGCGTCGATTCCACCGGATCGACGCACGACACCACCTTGAGCACCTCCCGCGTGCCCTGTCGGATGCGAACCAGCGTTCCGCGGTGGAATCCGGCGACGGAGCTCACGGTGGAGGCGCGCGCGGTGCTGTCGGCAGGACTGCTGAGTGTCTGCGCGGCGTGTGTGGTGACAAACCGCACCTGCAGGTTGTTGCCCCAGACGCCGGGACTGGATGCGCGCACGCGCCAGACGTCCAGCGGTGAAGGACCCGGTGAGCGAAACATGGCCTGCGCCGTCTGGTGTCCGGCACCCGGCTCGCGCGACGCCACGCGCGTGATCCAGCAGCGTCGTCCGCCGTTCTCGAAGAAGCCCCGCACCGCGTAGGCGAGGAACGCCGACCCGCTGAACGGACCGAAATGCGCCTGGAACTGGCGGAACGACTCGACCGGCACGGCCTGGTCGACCGGACCGCGCGGGGCGAGCCCGACGAACCCGGCGACGTCGGTACGCACGGCCGCAATGACCGGCGTGCGCGCGTCGGCTCGTTCGTAGTAGACGCCAGGAGTTTCGTACACAGGCACGGCGGGATTCCTGGCTAGCTCCCGAGCGTGACGCCTTCGTGGACCAGTTCGACGGTCTCGATCGCCACCTCATTCGCCGTCGCGTTGAAGCTGGGCGCCTCGATCTTCTTGATCCACGCCTTCTCGAAGTCGAACCGCAGCACCTCGTTGCGCTGCTCGTCCATCAGGATGATCGAGCCATCGCGCCGGTCGGCGATGCCGTTGACGATGTTGTTGAACCATTTCCACAACTCGTCGTTCTTCGTGTAGCCGCGCTTGAGCGTGATGTTCGGATAGGTCTGCAGGCCCACGAGCTTGCGGACGGAACGCGCCAGGTCGGTCCCCTCGCGGTACTCGACGACGTTGCCGTCCGCGCCGAGGCCGGTGCACTCACGGAAGCTGCCCACCGTGAGGCCGTCGATCTCGACGCGGAAATTGAATGAACGATACGGATCGGTCCGTGTAGGCATGACGCTTCTCCTATTCCTCGGCGTGCGCGGTCCACAGACCGATGCGGATGATCACGAACTCGGCCGGCTTCACCGGCGCGACGCCGACCACCACGATCAGCCGTCCGTTGTCGATGTCGGCCTGCGTCATCGTGGTGCGGTCGCACTTGACGAAGTACGCTTCCTCGCGCGTGGCACCCTCGAGGGCGCCGTCCCGCCAGAGGCCGGTGAGGAACATCGAAATCGTTCGCCGCACGCGGGCCCACAACGGATCCGCGTTGGGCTCGAACACCACCCACTGCAGGCCGATGTCGATCGACTTCTCGATGAAGATCAGGAGCCGGCGGACGTTGACGTACTTCCAGTCGGGATCGCTCGTGATCACGCGGCCGCCCCACACCCTGATCGAGCGGTTGTTCGGCCGGAAATCGCGGATGACGTTGATGTTCTGCGGGAAGGGATTGAGGATCTCCTGCTCGGCCTTGTTCAGCGAACGCTGCAGCCCGATGACGCCGCGGACAACCTCGTTTGCGGGCGCCTTGTGGACCCCGCGCTCGATGTCCGTTCTGGCGTAGATCCCGATCACCGATCCGGACGGCGGCACGGGGAACGGGTTGGGAACCTGGATGTTGCGCGGGTACGGATCGTCGATCAGCAGCCAGGGGTGGTAGAGGGCCGCGTACTTGGTGTCGTACTGCTGCCGCAGCGACTGGACGTCCGGAATCGTGTCGGCGGGAGGCGGTGGGCCGTCGAGCACGGTGAACCGGTAGCGCAGGTTCTCGCACTGGGCGATGAGCGCATTCTGCATCGCCGGTGTCGTCCGGCCAGGCGCCGCGAGAATGCTGACGTCGTCGATGTTCGCCATCGTGAAGAGCCCGGTCCGCAGGTCGGGATCCACGTTGTCGGTGCCGATGTAGGTGGCATCGCTCACGGTGGTGACCGAGTCGTCTCCGTCGTCGAGCGGATGGCGCGCCGGACGGCGCTGCC
The DNA here is from genome assembly GCA_050742335.1 of Vicinamibacterales bacterium. Classification (GTDB taxonomy): domain Bacteria; phylum Acidobacteriota; class Vicinamibacteria; order Vicinamibacterales; family UBA2999; genus DATCJA01. Next base: position 8,061 of record JBOGIR010000393.1, read on the forward strand.
CATTCGGCAGCACGTCGATGAGCGTCTCCGGTCCCAGCCGCACCGCTGCCGTCGGATTGGGATCGTGCACACGCACGTACCAGCTTTCACCTTCCGGACGACGATCGGAGAGACGCAGCGGACCGAGGGTGTCGCCGATCACCGTGTGCACGTAGCGGCTGTGTCGCGGGTCCAGCGAGAGGTGGCGGAACACTTCGCTGGCGATCACGATGCTGTTTCGCGTCGGCCGCGCCGGATCGGCCTGGTGCAGCAGCAAGATGCTCAGGCGGAACTCGCGCGACCGCACGCCCAGCTTCTGGCCGACGGCCTGCGCGGCGGCCTGCGCCCCCTGCTGCGCGGCGTCCATCCCCGTGCCCGCGAGCGTGATCGTGAAGTTGGCCTGCCGGTTGACGAAATCCACTTTGAGCGGCGCCCCGACGACGGCGTTGTTGTTCAAGGGATCGGTCAACTCGAGGATCGTTCCCTGCTCGACGCCCGCTGCAGACCCGAGCCGGATGTGCGTCGGATCGATGGGCGGGTCGAGCGTCGTTCGCGAGACGAGCCCCGTGCCTTCGTCTTCGACCGACACGCGCAGGCGATTCCCCCACGCCCCCGCGTCGAGCGCCTCGACGGTCAGCAGCGGGTCGCGGCCGACGACCGGCGCGCCCACGTCGTGAGCGCGCGTCAGCGCCGTGGTCAGCGTCACCTCGAGCGGGTTTGCCGCCGTGGATCCGCCGGGCGTGCGATGGAAATACTGCTCCCCCGTGGGCGAGGACACGCGCACGAAGTCGCCGCCGGCAATTCCGAAGCCGTCGGTGACCACGAGCACGGCGGATGCACGCGCGACGGCGGCCGCGAGAACCGTCGGCTGCGTGGCGGTTGGCGCGGGGGCCGCCTGGCGACGAACAGGGTCGCCGGCAGCGTGTCCACGCTGCAGCGCCTGCGTCAGTACGACGTTGCCCGGGTCCGCACCAGCAGCCGCGCGTGCCGGAATCGACCGGATGGCCACGTACTCGTCGTCCGGCGCATTGCCGATGCGGAGTACGTCGTTGGCCGCCAGCCCCACGCGGTTCGCCAGCGCTATGACACTTGTGCCGGCCGCAGTGGCCGTGCCGAGTGTCTTGCGATCGAAGTCGGGAATCACCGTGGCGCCAGCGGCATGCGCGTTCGCGAACCCGGTGGCTGCGGCAATGTTCACGTTCGGCGCGACCACCGATGCGACGGTCACCGTCTCTTCGTTGGCACCTGGGTCAACCAGGACCTGCGTCCCTGGCTGCAGGTTCTCGAGGCGATTGCCGGCGACGGTGAACGACGTGGCGTTGGCAGCTACCGCCGCCCCAAGGGCGCGCGCGTCGTCGGCGACAGTGACCTCCTCGACGACCGATCCTGCGGGATAGTCCTCTGCGGCACCGGTGCTCACATCGATCGTGCCGAGCTCACCGATCCTGCGCACTTCGACCCCCGCTCCGCCCGCGCCGATGATGGCGAGGTCGTTGCGTGTGCTCAGTGCTGCGACTGAATCGACGTAGATCAGAGAATCGCCCGCGCTCGAGGCTGGCTGCAGCGACGCGTTCACGGCTCCGGTGAGATCGAGGACCGTGACAGCCGCGGTGGCCGCGTAATCCATCACGAGCGGCCCGCCCAGAAGCTCGACGCGGGCGGTTGTCGCGGTGAGTGCGGTCGAGGCACCCGCGAAGCGGTGCTCGCCGACGTTCGCCGGTCCGATCTCGAGCAGCGGATTGGTGGCGGCTGCGAGGGCCGCGATGTCGGCGGCGGCGCCGGTCACGACGATGGACGTCGCTCCGCTGACTGCCGGCTGATCGAGTGTGAACCCCCCGAAGGCCGCGTCGACCGCGCGCGCGACCCCGTCCACGTTGACACCGGCGGCGTGTGAAAGGTTCAGCGGAAAACTGAGCGGCACGTGCTGAATGGCGGTCCCGATGGCGGCCACCCGGTGGTACTCGGCGTTGCTGCCATCGCCGATGCGCAGGAAGTCGCCGACGTTCGTCGTCGTCGGATCCAGCACATACAGCGCCGGCGGATTCGCCAGCGTCCCGCTGCTTTCGCCTGCCCGCCGAAGCAGAACGGTGTCTGCCGACGCTGCCGTGCCACGGTCGAACAGCTGGAAGGTCGCGCGGACGGCGGCGCTGGTGTCGAGCACACGCGTGACGTAGAGCCGCTTGCCGCCGTTGGTGAAGAACCCTTCCACGGCATACGGCAGGTAGCACAGGTCGTCAAACTCCTCGATCGACAGGCGCTCGCCGAACCAGCGCGTGAACTCACCCATGCTGGTGATGAGAATGGGCACGTCCACCGGCCCACGTTCGGTGACGCCGATCATGCCGGCCGTGCTGGTGCTGACTCCTTCGATCGGCTTCATGCCGGTGTCGACTTCCTCGACGAACACTCCAGGGGCCAGGTACTCAGGCATTGCGGCTCTCCTCAAACGAACGTGAAGTCAACGCGGTTTTCGGGCAGCGAGTAATCCGGGGACACGGTGGGCACGAGCGGCGCGTGCACGCCGTCGGTCACCTCGAGCTCGATCTGCGCCACGCGCGAGATCGGCGGCAGACGATACAGGCCGTCGGCATCACTGACCGTGGCGAATCGCGACACGAGGTGATACTCCGCGGGCGACGCGCCCCCATGCAGTTCGATGACCGTGGCGGGACCAATGGCGGCCATGGCCGTCAGCAGCACACAGGCGTCGCCTTCGGCGGCGTCGACGTCCAGCGCGATATCCAGGCCGGCCGGCTGCGGCGTCACTCGAACGACGTCGATCCCGGGCGGATGCTCGCCGCGCAGTGGATACGTGAGGGTGACGGTGGCCGGCTGCTCGGCCGTGCTTCCGCCTTCCACGCTCAGCACCGTCATGAACTCCGATAGTTCTGGCGCCGAATTGACGCGAAGCACGGAGCCGGGCACCACGCCGTCGCTGTTCGACACACGCAGGGTGACGGCCGACGCCAGCGCCTGCTCCAGCAGCGTGCGGGCGTCGCCGACGACGGGAACCATCTCCCGCTGGCGCACCTGACCAACGGCGGCCGTCCGATCGAAATAGACCGAGGGACGCAGCGAGACGATCCGCGGCGGATCGGACGCTGGGGGCAGCGCTCCCACAGGCAGCGTCCGCCAGATACCGGTCAATCGAACGGCTGCTCCCGCCACCGGCGTGATGTCGGCGCCAGCGCTCAGGCCGATTCGGCCGCGAATCGTGACCGGTTCGCTGTGCAGCTCGATCGTGCCGAGGTCTGTCGGAACGAACGATGCCGGGAACGCCGGCTGCGGACCGATCACCGCGGTACGCCGGACGCTCACGTAGCGGTCGCCGGACACGTCGAACGGGACGTTGTAGGCGTTGGTCGCAAGCGCGCTGAACGCTGCGCGCGGGATGCCCGCCAGCCCGACGATCGGCGTTGCCGTACGTGGCATGAGCCCGGGGAAGGTCGTGTCCACCTCAACGCGCCGCTCCGGTGGACGTTGCGTGCACTCGTCCACGAGCGTCGCGAACGCCACCGCGCTCGGGCGGGCGCCTGGCGCAAGCGGCTCGTCCGGCGAGAAGGTGTACCGCCGCGCGTGATCGACGACCGTTACCCGCACGTCAGATTTCCTCCGACTCGACGATGACCCCGGTCCGCGGGTCCACCGTCAGCACCGGTCCGGCCGGGTCGAGGCGATCGGAACGAATACCCGCCAGCGTCAGTTCATACGACACCGACAGTTCGTACGGCGCATCGAGCGCATTCCAGACCCGCGTGATGTCCTCGAGCGTCATCGGTTCGAGGCGGAGGTGGAATTCGGACTGGGTACCCGCGAGATCGCCCTGGAGATCGGAGCCGCGAAAGCACGGGTGGTCGTACAGGCTGTGCAGGACCTTGCCGAGGATGACCTGCTCGAGCTCGGGTCCATTGGCGACGTCGGTGGTTCGCAGCGGTGTGATCAGCAGGTGCAGCCGCACCGGCAGCGGCGGCATGCGCATCCCGCCGATCTCGCGCACCGCGGGTGCATTCAGCAGTTCTTCGTCGCGGACCACGCGATAGAGCCACACCGAGAGGCCCTCGAGGTTGTTCTCGAGCATCTCCTGCGGGTTGCTCAGCGAGACGATCATCGTGCCGCCCAGCGCCGGGTTGAAGAACGGCCCGAGATTCGAGTCGGACTCGAGACGCTGCCGCAGGAACGCGGCAACCGTCTGGCTGGCTGCGACAAGCGCGGTGTACATCAGCGCTTGCCTCCCGCAGATTCGTGCGCGATCCGGTATTCAGCAAGCGTCTTCGAAACGAGGTCGAGAAAATCCTGAACGTAGGAGGGACTCATCACGATTCGCGTGTGCACGAGCGGATCGCCGGACCCGTACTGCTGCCCGAAAGTCACGATGAACTCCACGTCGTTGAAGCCGACCTCGAAAGAGTTGGCGTAACGTGCCTCGATCCGCACACCGGGTGACGGGTTCGTCACGACGCGTTCGACATGGCACGTCGCGCGCCAGGAGCGAACGCGAGCCGCAGTTGAGTGGAATCAATGGGTTAACGC